>CAZFUM010000059.1:0-13911 GCA_964521965.1 uncultured bacterium
TGGTGGTGTTGGTGGGCGTGGGGGTGGGCGGCGTTCCTTCCATCAATTCAATGGCCTGCACTGAAGTCGGCACGGTTGAACTACCTCCGCCCACGGTGGTCCAGGTATATCTCAAGGTTTGAGCCGCTGTGGTGCCGGGATTCCAACCGCCAATGGCATAGTCGCCATCATTGTTCAAGGCCACGTTGGTGAGGTTGGTGTAAGTAGAGCCATGATCTAGCGTGAGATTGCCACCCTGTTTTTGAAGCTTGAAGCTTTGCTCAACGACAAGACTACTGGTGCTGGTGGCGGTGAAAGTGAGATCAATATTGGCTACATCGCTCGACATGCTTGCCTGCACTGCCGTGCTATTCACAGTGCCGAAGGGCGTGGTCTGGTTCACACCCGAATAGCTCGAGGCAAACATGGCCATGGGATTCCAGTAAGCCGCACCAAGTCGGACGGCAATAGCGCTCGACACACCCGTTGTGGGCGCGACCAAATAATAAACCCAGGTCAGCAAATTACTCGTGGTGTTGTAGCTGAGTAAGGTCATGACTTGGGCGCCGTAACTTACCGAAATGGGCGCCGAGCAAGATGAGCAGACAATGGTGACCAACAATAATTTTTGCGTGCCTGCGGGCACCGTGAAGTTGCCACTGAACGTTGTACCACTGGGCGTGGCATTGTAGACACGGGCAGCATTGTTGTCATAGGTGGGCACAGCTTGAGCCTGGCTGCTAAAGCCAATGCCAAAGAAAAGCAGCGCTAAAAATAACAAATTCTTCGCCATGAGACGCCCCACCCTTGCCCTCAAAAGCATGACCTAACTCAAAGTAATACTTAGTAAATTATATATCGGACGTTTAGACAAAATATCAGACTAAAAATTGCAAAACACCTTATTTTTATGGGCTAAAAAAGCGTTTCCGCTATCTTAAATAGACATGTTCACAGGCGAAATTAGCCAGAGTTTCAATTCGTGGACTTTGTCAGTATTTTAGAGCTATCGAGCTATGACGGCATGTGTCCAAAATTCGCCGCTCTCATTAAAAATGTTGGTGACCTTCACGTGAATGACATAAACACCCGAGGCGCAACGGCCGCCATCTTGGTTCTCACCCTTCCAAACTAAAATTTGTTTTCCCGCAGCCAAGGCCACACTTCGCTTATGAATAATTTCACCTGCGACATTATAAATATTCATATTCACCTCGGCATCCGCCCGCAAGCTGAAGTACACGCTGCCCTCTTTATCAAAGGGGTTGGGATAGAAACCGTGAAACTCAACGGCCACGCCCGCCACATAGCGCGTGGGCGATATGCTGAAGGTGGGCGTGATGGTAGGGCTGATGTAAGCCGTAAAAGTCGCCGTCGCCGTGCGCGTCGCAGTCAATGTTGGGCTTGGGCTAAAGCTCGGCGAAGGTGTGGCTGTTGCTGACGCTGTCACGGTCGCAGTCAACGTCGGGCTAGCGCTCCATGTCGGCGTCGATGTGGGCGTCAAAAATGGCGAGAGCGTAGGGGTGTGGGTGGGGGTGCCAGGCAAAGGCGTGGCTGTCAGCGTCGCGCTGCGCGTGGGTGTAGTGGTCGGAGTGGCGCTTTGGGTAAAGCTACGTGTGGGTGTGCGCGTGGGCGTAGCCGTGCCACAACTGTTAACCGTATTGGCTGTAGCCGTGGCGCTGTCGTGCGTGACGCTTTGAAACTCAACACTGGCGATATTCGACAAGGTGCAGGGACCTGATGAGTCGAACCAGGGCGCTGTGATGGTGTAAGTGATGTCATAGCAGGCGCCATAGCCAGCAAAGCCATCGGCAAAAGTAAATACGAGGGGATCGGAACCTGAACTAGCGAATGGATAGGCAGGCGGGCCATTGAAGCTGCTGGGTGAGCTCATATAGCCGCCTGGCAAATCATCGCGAATAATGACCGGGTCATTGGTTGCTGCGCCTATATTGCAGATGTGCAGAGTGTAATTAACAGGGCCCTGGCTGGCCACCGGCACGCCTGAATTGATCGTCTTGGTGATCGTGAAGCTTGGCGGCACATAGGCTTCAGGTGTCAGGTCAAAAATACCCCGAAAGTAGATTCGATCAGAACCGCCAAACGAAGTGCCCGAAGCATTACGGCCCCATTGGGTGAGGGGCTGACCCGTTTGGGGGTTAAAGGCAGGCTTGTTCCAGGTCCAAGCGGTCACAGCCACGGGCGGCACGATCATCTGACTTCCCGCGTCCACCCAGCCTGGCTGAGTCCAATTGAAGCCGCTGTACAAAGGCAGCGGCGACGAGTTGCTGTCATCAAAATAAACTGTGGCAATGTCGTCACTGCTGAAATAAGTGCGCTCGCCGCTGGCGCAAGCCACGGTGATGGCAAAGGACCCCAGCACGGCCGAGGGTGCCGTATTTCGCACCAGGACCGCCACCACATTGCCCGTGGGTTGAATCAAGCCTACGGGTATGGCAATGGGCGCGGGGGCTGCCGTACCTGCGTTCACAAATCCAAAGGTGCCGATGAAGGTGCCGTTGAAATAAACGTCTTCGGCATCGTCGGCCGTGCCGATCACTTCTGCAGAAATTGGGGTGCAGGCCACGGCATCGAGGCCGGGGCTGAGGGCCCAAAAAAAAGCCGCTAGAACAGCGGCTTTTGCGTTTAAGTTCAAGCGGTTCATAGCCTTATCTTGAAGGCGCCAAATCAAAATGTCAATTTCTTGTGGGCTTAGCGTGCAATCACCGCGTGGCTCCAAAACTCACCGCTTTCATTGAATATATTCGTGGCTTTGACGTGCAGTACATAAACACCCGAGGCGCAACGGCCGCCGTCTTGGTTCTCACCCTTCCAAACTAAAATTTGTTTTCCTGCAGCCAGGCTCACGCTGCGCTTATGAATGATTTCACCTGCGACATTATAAATATTCATATTCACCTCGGCATCCGCCCGCAAGCTGAAGTACACGCTGCCCTCTTTGTCAAAGGGGTTGGGATAGAAACCGTGAAACTCAATCGCCACGCCTGGAATATAACGAGTCGGCGAAACGCTAAAGGTGGGCGTGATCGTTGGGCTGAGATAGGGGGTTGCAGTCAAAGTGGCGCTGCGTGTAACAGAGGCCGTGGCCGTGGCACTATAGGTGGGTGTAGCCGTGGGTGAATAGATGGGCGAGGCCGTGGCCGTATGGGTGGCAGATCCCGAAGGCTGCAAAGTAGCCGTCTGGGTTGCTGTGGGGCTTTGGGTGGCTGACTGAGTGACAGACCCAGTAGGCAGCTGCGTCGGGCTCTGGGTATAGCTAGGGCTAGGCGTGGCCGTGTTGGTGGGCGAGCCGGTGGGCGGCAGAGTTGGGCTAGGGGTGCGTGTGAAGCTGGGGGTGAAGCTAAACGTGTAGGTGGGCGTCACTGTGGGCGTGCTGCAGGGCCCCTGGGCCGTGTCTGTCACGCTGTTGCTATAGACCGCGGGTGGCGGATCGGTGGAGTCAATGGCTGCCACATTGACGATTGGTACGCTGCAAACAAGCGAGGGGTCGGCCCGAACAACCATTTGGACTCCGCCGCCGCTGGCGCAGGATCCGCCCACGTTCCAAGTCACGACGCCACCCGATTGAGAGCAGCTGTTGCCGCCTGAACAAGAGACATAAAGGGCGCCGGCCGGCACGGTATCCCAGATGGTCACGCCGCTTCCGCCCGCCAGGCTAAAAATCTTCAAATTGTCAAAACGTGCTCTGCCGTCATTGGCTTGAAAACCCGCTATGCCCGTGCCGCTATAAAGTGCGCTGGTTGTTTGAAGCCCCCAACCCGAAGGCTCATCTTGGCCTCGCGGCCAAACTTTGGCGCGCAAGTTGGTGCAAAACACCTCAACCCTAAAGCTATACCACGTGTCAGTCGTCACGTTATAGCCGTTGGGCTGACTCACCACCGCAATATTAATGCCTTCATGATCAAACGCCATGTTGTTAGTGTCAGATGAAAATCGCAGCTGATAAGCCAGGGTCGCAGTGGCGTCAGAATTGAACATGAAGACCGCGTCAAAGGTGTTGGGCTGGGTGCCGTCGATGTACATATCAAAAAGATAGACCGCGTCATGCACCGGCGTCATGCCCGTGTCCATGGCCTTGGGGTAAGGGGAGGTTCCGCCGCCAATGTCAATGTCGGTCTGCTCGAGGTAGCTATTGCCTGTTGACCATGTGCCCAGATTTGACGCGCCCATAATGGTCCAGCCGGGCGGCAGGCTTGCCGCGTCGAAATTCTGATATTCCACCAGGGATGTTCCTGAAGACGAATAGATCATGGTGTAGGTGAATGTGTCACCCGCGTTGAGGGCGGTGGCATTGCTGCTCTTGGCAAGGCTAAGATTTACCTGCCCCACTGCAACCGTAGCATCATTGCTGGTCACTGTTGAGACTTCGCCCGAGCTCGCATTGGCTGTGTTATGGATGATGGTGCCGGTGGACGTGCCGGGCTTTACTTGGGCGCGAAACGAAACAAAACCGCTTTGGGGTGTCCCGATGAAACCGGGAAAGGACCAGGTAATCGTGCTGCCCGACAGTACACCCCCGTTGAAAATCGAAACAATATTGAGGTTAGCCGTGTCGACCAGGTCGGTGATGACCGGATTGTTGGTATTGGCAAAATAATAATAGATGGTATAGACCACCTCGCCGCCTGCCGCGGCTGAATTCCCTTCAGCCACTTTGCTGATGCTGACGGTGGGCGGGGGCAAAGGCACGTTAAAGGACATGCAGTTCTGGGTGCTGGCATCGAGGTTGGGGTTCAGGTAGACGTTATAGTCTTTCATGGCAACGATGATGTAATAAGTCGAGCCAGGGGTCAGCGTGGAAGGAATTGTGATGGAGTCGCTCGAGATATGGGCGCCGGCGGCCTGATTGTCGGTCATGTCGCAGCCCGGACCTACATTGCCGGTCTGAGGACCGCAACTGTCGCCCACCACGGTCCATTGATTGCCTGAGCTGGCGTTTTGGGCCAGGCAAGTGGTGCCCACCATGATGATGTAATGGGGATTATTAAAAGCCGAATCCGTGGTCCAGTTCCATTGCACGGTGACCGAAGCGCCGGGACTGGGCGTACCCGCAATGATGCTGATACCGCTAACGCCCGTGATATTGCTGGCGACAAGTCGACTCGCAGCTAAACTGCCCAAAGCAGCCAAGCAAAGCACGGCATAAAAACGTTTAAAGTATCGAAATAAAATCATAACTTGATTCTAACCCCGCCAGTTTTTTTGTCAAATTGACTTAGCGTGAGATAAAGAGCGTGGCCCGCTGAGCTTGTCCGCTCTTAGCCCCTGCGTTGACCGCATGAGCCACATAGAAGTGAGTGCCCAGGGGAACGCCACTGAGATCGATCCAAGCGCTGTACCAGCCGGGACCTGAGCCACCTGGAATCTTGACGGCCCGCATGAGTTGATAACCCCGGCTATAAACCCTGACTTCGATTTCGTCGCAGGCCGCACTTTGCTTGAAAGCCAAGAGGGCAAGGCTTCCGCTTATGGGATGCAAGGCCGGCAGTGTCTTAAGTAGCTCCCCGCTGCCGCCCGAGCCGCTGCTGGCTGGACTGGTGGTCGTGGCCGTGGCCGTGGCGCCACTGCCCGTGGTTGCGGTCGCTGTCGGCGATGGTGTGGCCGTGCGGGTGGGGCTTAAGGTTGACGAAGACACTGTCGTAGGAGTAACGCTGGGTGTCGCTGTCGGGCTTGCACCCACCACCGTGGTGTTCGAGGCCGTAGGCAGCGGTGTTTGACTGGGGCTGCTAACCAGGGTGCTCGACGGGCTACTCGTAGGCGTCGGCGAAGTCGACGGTGTCACCGAGGCGGTACTGCCGGCGGGCACATTGGTATAGGTCGGTGAAATCGATGAGGTCACCGACGGGCTCGCTGTAGATGACCCGGTCGAAGTCGCCGTAGGCGACGCAGACGGCGTTACGCTGGCGCTAGGCACCAAGGTGGCGCTTGAAGTGCGACTCAAAGTCGCGGTAGCGCTAGAGCTGTTCGTGGCGCTAACCGTGTAGCTCGGCGTGGCGCTACTCGTTGAGCTACGCGTGGCTGAAGCACTGTAACTGGGCGTTGCGGTCAGCGTGAAGGTGGGAGAGCCAGGCACAGGGCTGTTGCTTTGGGTCGGGCTAGCCGACGGCGAACCCGAAGGCGAATAGCTGGGCGTATTACTGGGGCACGCTGGCGGCGGACCCAGCGAGTCGACGTATACGGTGCCAGACCAATTGGGCGAGGCGCCGCCTAAAGCAACTTTAAAGCCCACTTCTTTCACGTCATTGGCATTCGGCACGCTAGCCATGTTGAGCGAAAGCTGCACCCAACCCGCCGTAGTGGGCAAATTAAACCACGTGGATTCAGTCCAGGCCCAAGCCCCCCCAGTCTTCACAAAAAGAGTGGCACCACTCGGATTGGCGGCATTGCTCATAGCTGCCGGAATATAAAGCCAATAACTAAGCACCTTGCCTGAATAATCTGCAGCCGGCGCTGGTTGAGTACCAACGATGGCCTGGGGCTGTGTGCCGTTGATAAGGTTGAGGACCACGGCCAGACTGCGCGAGCCGTCGTGAGGCATGGTGACACTTGAAGTCAAGCTCGTGAGAGCCGCGTCAGCCGAGGCAAAGCCCTGTATCGTGCCCGCGTCAAAATTATAGTCATAAGCGCAGGCCGCAGCGCTGGTGGGACTCGGCGTGGGGCTGGCTGCGCCCGTGGTCGGGCTGGCCGTGGGCGTGGGGCTAGGGCCGCCAGGCGTGGGGCTGCGGGTGGCCGTGGGCGAAACAGTGGGGCTGGCCGCGCTGCAAGCTGTGTTGGGCACGAAGGCGCTGCTGCCGCCATAACGGATTTCATCAACATAGATTTTGGGATCCGCAGCCACACCTAAAGCCGCGCAACCAGCCTGGCCCCACTTATTAAAGAAGATCAGGTCAACGTGGGTAATGGTGCCCCCTACGCCGGCAGTGATAGTCCAGGGCACGCGGTTCCACCCTGACTTGAGGGGCAAGCGCGCTGAAAAATTGTCATAGGTAACACCGTTAAGCTGGACCTTATAGACCAAAGACGAAACCGAAGCGCCCATATCCATGGTGGGGTTGAGGTCAAAGGGTATATAGACATAAGCCGTGATCACGCGCGCGTCACCTGCACCCAGGCTGATGCTCATGTTGGCGCCCACCGACAGTTCTTGCTGCAAATTCGAGAAAGTCCCGCCCAGCTCAAGCGCTCCGCCGCCGTGAAAATAATTGGCCGTGCTTTGAGCCGCTGTCGTGAAGGCCGGGGGCGACCAGGTGTTACCAGGCGCAAAGCCGTAAACCGCACCACCCGCGTCAAAATTGTGCTGAGCATTGCTAGTGAAATTGGCGTTGCGGACCGTGAAGTATCGCGAATAATTAAAAGTCGAGTCATTGGACGTCACCTTCATTTGAACATCTGCCGAAGGCGTGAGGGCGCAAGCGTCAAAGCTGGCATTGAAGGCCGTGCTGTCGGGGTAGGGGCCACCTGAACTATACGGATTGCTAATGGCGATATCTGAGCCGCCGTTGACGCGATAGGCCAAGGTATAGGTCGACCCTGTAGCTGGCTTGCCACGGCTAATCCATTGCAGGGGGATGGGCGTACCCGCGTCATAGATATCAGCGTGATCAGGTCCCACATAATCAAGTGAGTGGGTGGCATTGGTGCTGGCATACACCGCGTTGCTCTCGGTCTCCCAACGGGCGTGAGCCGTATAAAAGCCAGAACTATTGGGCCTGAGACCCTCGCCGGCATAGCCGTTGTCAAAGTACCAGTAAGGCCCAAACGATTCGACTCCATCGGCTTCAAGCTCAGCTCGGTTATCAAAAATATCTTTAAGAGATTGGTCTTGCGCAGCTTGTCCAAACACTGAACCGCTCGTAGACCAATAGCCCAGCATGAGGCGCTTGTTAAAGCGCTTGCGCAAGTAACGCGAGGTCGAGAGGGCTGATTTGATTTGCTCAGGGCTGGGCGCGGCCCAGGGGTCTTGCGTATAGTCATCAGCGCGCTTGATGGCGTGATAGAGCAAAAAGTCAGATTGGGTTAGGCAATTCTGCAGGGAAGGCTCGATGTTATAAACGTTCTCGTCATAGACAAAGCCGCCCACGCTCGGCCCCACGCGCAAAGTGATATTTGGATTGCTCACGCCTTTCACGGCCGTGATCATATTATTAATGTGAGTACCCCAGCTGCTATCACGGTGAATACGGTTGCTGCCGCAGGCGTCACCGGTGCCGTTGGGATCGCTAATGCCAACATTGTATTCGGGTTGCAGTACCACCCAAACCTCGCCAGCACTGGTCAAGGCATTGAGAAGAGGCACCAAGCAACTATTGAGCGTGGCTTCGGCATCAGCCCGGCGCGTTGAATTGCAGGGCTGATCGCTGTAAGTGGTGCTGCTACAAGACGTCTGCAGAGCACCATGCCACCACCAATAGAGAACTAAAATTTTGCCTGCCGCCAAGACAGCATTGTAGTCGGCCAAGGTGTTATATTCGCCGCAGGTCGAACAAGCAGCCACGCCCACGCCCGAGGGAAAGTGGCCTTTCCAGCCAGCATGAAACCAGTGAGCCTGAAAATGATTGGTGACGCCATCACTAGCCATCACCGTATGCATCAAAGGGTAAGGCGAATAGGGCGCCTTGATGGCATCGCCCACGCCCACTTTAAAAAATGGCGCGATAGCAGCACGAAGGCTCTGGCTGCTGGCTAACAGCAGCCCAAGTGCCAAAACCCTGCTCCATTTCGAAAGCGTTTTCGTAACCATGTGGAAATTCTATCCGGAAACCCAGAAAAGGCAAGTTTTTCTCAGAGCTACAGATTAAACGCTTTAAATAATGGGCAAAAAAGAGGGGCCTGAAAAGCTTCAGGCCCCTCTTTAGCTGTCTATTTTGCTAGTACTTAGTAAATCTGGTTCGAAACCGCACCCGCAGCCGGCAAATAGCATTCGTTCATATAATCACTCACCATGCGCGCAGCGCTATAGCGCCAGGCCAGGCTCTTGAGCGTGTGCTTCATGCGCGCCACCCAGACCTTGGGAATACCGGCCTCGTCGCGATGCCCGTAGTAGAAGGGCACCACTTCTTTTTCTAAAACTTGATAAAGGTTCTCAGCATCACGAAGACGCTGTGCCCCGCTCTCGGCGTGTACCAAACCATCACCAATAGCAAAGCCATTGGTGCCGTCATAAGCCTCATCCCACCAGCCATCCAAGATCGAGAGATTCGGGCCGCCGTTCATCGAAACCTTCATACCTGAAGTGCCACAGGCTTCCAGCGGACGTTCAGGATTGTTGAGCCAAATATCAACGCCCTGCACCAACTGACGAGCGATGCCAATATCATAATCCTCAACAAAGACCATGCGCCGTTTTAATTCTGGATCATGGCTAAGTTTCACGATCTGCTGAATCAATTTCTTGCCGGGTTCATCTTTGGGATGGGCCTTGCCTGCAAAGATCACTTGCACGGGCCTCTCGTGGTCGAGCAGCAAACGTCGAAACCGGTCAAGGTCTTGAAATATCAAGGTGGCACGTTTATACGTCGCGAAGCGACGTGAAAAACCAATCGTCAAGGCGCCCGGATCTAGCACGTGATCAAGATCGCCAGCCTTTTCATTACGCCGGACTGCTTGCAATCTAAGCGCGTCACGCACCGCGTGAATGAGTGAACGCTTTAGGAACATATGCATTTCCCAGAGTTCGCCATCGGCTATCGAATCAATCTTTTTGCGGCCTGCCTCGCGTCCCAACTCAAGTTCCCAATCATGGCCCAGCTCTTTTTCAAGCAGGCGGCGCATGGCAGGTGACATCCAAGTCGGCACATGCACGCCATTGGTAACATGACCGATGGGAATTTCGTCCACAGGGCGACCGGGCCAGAGACTCTGCCACATGTCACGGCTGACTTTGCCATGCAGGGCGGCCACCGCATTGTGTTTACCCGAACCCTTCAAAGCTAACACCGTCATGCAAAAACTTTCACTCGGGTCATTGATGTTGACCCGGCCTAAGCCTAAAAAGCCAATGGTATCTAGCTTGAGGCGTTCTTGAATCCAACCTAAGTATTTTTCGATCATAAGCGGCTCAAAACGATCATGGCCAGCCGGCACAGGAGTATGGGTGGTGAAACAAGTTTGGCGTATGGTTTGCACCCAGGCGCGGTGAAAGTCAAAACCATCTTCTTCAACGCGCTCGCGAGCGCGCTCGAGCACGGCAAAGGCGCAATGGCCTTCATTCAGGTGCAGCACCTGGGGGCGTATGCCCGCCATGCGCAGCGCACGTAAACCACCGATGCCCAAGACCATTTCTTGGCGCAGGCGCTTCTCTTCGTCGCCGCCATAGAGGCGATCGGTGAGGCGGCGGTCCTCTTCGTTGTTCTCGGGCACATCTGTGTCCATCAAAAAGAGCCGCACGCGGCCCACGGCCACTTCCCAGGCGCGCACATGCAAAGGCTGGTTCGGCATCTCAATCGTAAACTTGACCGGCTTGCCCTCGGGCGTGTGTGCCGGCCGAACTGGCAGGCTATCGATCACATTGGCTTCGTAACGCTCTTGCTGCAGGCCTTCTTTGTCGATCCACTGGTGAAAATAGCCATTGGCATAGAGCAAGCCCACGCCCACCAAAGGCACGCCCATGTCAGACGATGCCTTGAGATGATCGCCAGCTAAAATACCAAGCCCCCCCGAATAGATGGGCAAGCATTCATGAATGCCGAACTCGGCTGAAAAATAGGCGACGGGAAAAGCATTGAGCTTGCCGGCCTTGAGGCCACCCAGCGGACCCGCGCTGTCTAAATATTCATTCAGGCGGCGGTGGGCATAAAGTATTCGTGTATTGACATAGGCGTCTTGGCCCCGTTTCTCAATTTCGTCTTCGGGCATAGCCTTTAAAAAAGCCACTGGATTGTGATTGGTCTTTTCCCATAGATCGGGATCCAAAAGCCTAAAAAGGTCAGCCACATCAGGCTGCCAGGACCAAAAAAGGTTCATGGCGAGCTCACGCAGGCGTTCGGTCAGGGTCAATTCTTGAGACATAGAATCCTCGGGGCGTCGAAAAGAAGGCCAAATTTTACATGAAATTCAATAAAAAGACAGGGCCTTTAGGGTTTCAGCTCTAACTGGCCTTTTTCATCCAATATTAGCAATGCTGCGCGACCTGGCCGCAAATCGAGTGCGAAGTCGCCCTTGCGGCTGAGCAATTCTGCATGGGCGGGCTCAGGCCTGAAGTCGATGCTTAGAATCTTACTTTGGGCAGGCACGACTTTTTCAAAGTAGGCCACCAAGGGCCGGTCCGCTCTTGCGCCACGGGGCGCGACGACGCGCTCATCCCAAATTTCGCCATCAATCTTAATCGTTAAGCGGTAGCTAGCGGCTTGGTTCACACACTTTTGCTTTCGCCGCATATGCTTGAGCATGTGCTCAAGTTCTTCATGACTATAATCTCGGCAATTGCGAATCAACTGACCTGGCATGCGCAAGGACACGCGCAGGCGCGTGCTCGCATCGGTCTCGCCGCTGCGCCATGCAGATAGCAAGGCAGCCAGGCTCAGTAAAACACTGGTCATCAAGAGCGCTCTCACGCCTTGCCACCGAGCTTTGACGGGCGACGTTTCTCCACCAAGACCTAAGATGCTCAAAAAAGAACCCAGTTCAGCCAGCGCTGCCGACCGCTCTGAAGAAGTCTGACTCAGAGTTAGTATTCGACTGGAATCTAGACGCCCAGGGGGTGTGGGCTGGCGACCCTCATAAACTCGCCGAATGAAAAGGTCATAGCCTTCGCGCGTCTGACACAGTGAGGGCGGACAGCCCAAGACCACCACCGCCTTGAAATGACCCAACAATGAGATGAGTGCCGCGCTATGAATCGAGCCCAGGCAGGCCACTGCATAGGAAACGCAGTGCGCGCCTCTTGCTTCAATATGAGTTGCAAGCTCTGCGCCCAGGCTATGACTACGACAATGCAAGAGCACGATGCCCTGGCTTGCATGCCTCTTTTTGAGCTCGACCAGATCTCGCAGCATGGCGCGGGCGTCGCGGTCAGGCGGTGCGATGCTCAGACGATCGCATGAGCCCACGCAAAGACCGCAACTGACACAAAGGCTTTCATCTACCTGAGCCACCTCGATGGCCAAGCCACCCGGATGCGGCACCATGGCAATTGCCTCAAAAGGGCAGTCTTCCACGCAGGTGCGGCAACCTTCACAACGCGACGGATCGTTGTATGAAGCTAACGGACGCTCAGACTTGTTGGGACGCCACCACCAAGGCATGCTGGCCAGACCCACAAAACCCAATATCCAAAATATCAGAGCGCCTTGGGGGCCCCAGCTGGTTTCGAGAGGCAACCAGCCGTTAAAGAAAAGATCTAGCCCTAAACGGCCGTCTAAAGACTGCAGCTCAGCCGGCCCCAGCAAACGGGCCGGCCAGAAAGCGCCAAAGAGCGACAGCGCCAGGGCCATCCAAAGTATCAGCTTGCGCTTCGGCAGCCACGATGAACGGGCTAGGCGAGCAGTGTGTAGCCATAGACCTAAGAGCATGCCCAAAGGCGCAGCCACGTGCAGAAAAAGGTTCATAAAGAAAAAAGATGCCAGGGGCTGGCTCGTGCCTGAAAAACTGCGGCTGATGGGGTCGGGCGACAAATGCAAGACATCCATCATACGTGCCCCAGCCTCGGCCAGGCGCTGTCCTTGCAGGTCCCAAACCATGACAAAGCCGGTCCAACCGCAGACCAGCAGGACGCCCAGCAAGATCACTCCGCTCACCCAGGCCAAGGCGCGCGGGCCCCAGGTCTTGCCTTCCACCGCCATGCGTAGCAGGTGAAAGCCTACGGCCCATACGCACAAATCAGAGGCATAACGATGCAGAGCGCGTATCCAGCGGCCGGCAAAGACTTGATTCTCGATGCGCAGCGTCGATTCATAGGGCAAGCCGATGCGATAGAACAAAAAAAGATAAATGCCGCTAATCACAACGAGCAGCAGCAGGCCCATGGCAACGGTGCCACTCTTATAGAGGGGGTTATAGTTACTGCCGTAGGCCCAGTCAAAGGCTCGATCAAACCCATTGAGAGCCGTGCGCAAGGCACCCGCTAATTTGGGCGCACGGCGCCAGGACTGGCTGAGATAAGGCATGGCATAGCCCGAGCCTAGTTCATCGAAATCGCAATCAGCATCTGGCGGTTCAAGAGGCATCTTTTTAATAGTGAATGACATGAAATCTAACGCACCCTACGAAGAGCCTCGCCCAGCCAACGCGGGCTAGGGTTAAGAAATTGATAAACCAAACGACCCTGGGCATTGATAACCAACACGAGGGGCGCGTGATCAATATCGCCATCTGCCCCGCGACGCGAGCGGCCGGCGCCCAGCTCATCTAAGATACGGTTGACCTCTGCCACAGGGCCCGAGAGCGCCCACTCGTCGGCACCCAGAGCCCATGCTTGGGCCATGCTCGGCAACGCAAGCGCTGTGTCGCGCCAGGGATCCAAGGTCAAGAACAGAGCCCCCGCCGAGCCATCGGCAGCGCGTGTGGCGGCCAAACTATCGCGCACCAAAAAGGGGCAGACCGTCTTGCAGTGAGCAAATACAAAAGAAAGAACCCAGGCTTTGCCCTTTAGGCGTTCAGGGGTCCACTCACGCCCCTGCTGATCAATTAAATGCGCAATCGGAAAGGCCTTATCTAAACGAGGATAGTCCGGCGGCAGAGGACCCAGATCAGTAGCTTCAAAACGTGAAATGGATGAAAGACTAGCCGAACTGCGATAGCGTTTCGCCACCCAGGCGGCTTCACTGACAGCAGCCAAGCCAGCTAAGCCTAAGATCAAACGAAGCCAAGGATGCCGCGCCGCCGCCGCCAGGGCTTGCAAGAGGCGGGGCCCTTCGATAGCAGCCAAAGCTGCCATCAAAAAGATGGGGGAGCCTATCAGCATGATCCAGCCCG
>CAZFUM010000060.1:0-13563 GCA_964521965.1 uncultured bacterium
CCATCATGAATTTTTCTGTATTTGCGCTTATCCAGGCCGCTGAAGAAAAGCTAGTAGGTGACGAAAAACGCATCCAGGGCTTGCAAATTTCAGAGATCAAAGGCCTTGGTTTTGAAAAACCACTTTTTGCAGGACTTTTGGCCGTGATTCTCGTTTCAATGGCCGGACTTCCACCCAGCGCAGGTTTCATCGCAAAACTCGGGGTTTTTCGCGCTGCCTTCGAGTCAAATCACAACCTTCTTGTTATTCTCGCCGTCCTCAATTCTGTTATTTCTGCAGCCTACTACCTGCGCGTTTTGGTCGCGCTCTATATGCAACCCTTGGGCAAGAATAATTCCGTGACACTAAGACCCTCCCTTGGGTGGATAGCCTTGGCAGGCGCAGCAGCACTGCTCATACTCGGTATCCTACCTTCCTATCTTTTAACCCTTAGCATTCATTGATTTTCACTTGGCTCGGCAACGAGCCTCTGTTAGGATTTTTGTGGCCAGAGTGTTTCACATTCTGAAAGCTATGGCTTAAGTTGTCCCCAAGCGTTCAAAAGACACGGCTTTTCAGGGTGAACCCAAGTGCTACTCAAGAAAATCGAATTCCAAGGCTTCAAGTCGTTTGTTGATCCCACCACGCTGAGCTTTGAGCCTGGCATTTCGGCCATCGTCGGCCCCAATGGCTGTGGCAAAAGTAATGTCTCAGACGCCATACGCTGGGTTTTAGGCGAACAATCAGCCAAAGCTTTGCGCGGCAGCAAAATGGTCGATGTCATCTTTAATGGCACTGACCACCGCAAGCCTTCAGGCCTGGCCGAAGTTTCACTCACCATCAGTAACGAAGATCGCAAACTGCCAATTGATTTTGCCGAAGTCACTGTCACTCGCCGTGCCTACCGTTCCGGCGAAAATGAATACCTGCTCAACAAGGGTATTTGCCGCCTCAAAGACATTCATAGCCTCTTTGCCGACACAGGCGTGGGTACCGACGGGTACAGCCTGCTTGAACAAGGCAAAATGGATCTCATCCTTTCTGCAAAAGCCGTTGAACGCCGCTCGGTCTTTGAAGAAGCTGCCGGCATTACCGGCTATAAAGCACAGCGCGATGAAGCCTTGCGCAAAATGGAAGCCACTGAACAGAATCTGCTGCGCGTCAACGATATCGTGCAAGAAGTTAAACGCCAGATTAATTCACTTGAACGCCAGGCCCGCCGCGCTGAAAAGTATCAAACTTTAAAGAGCGAGCTGGACCAGCTCGAAAGCCGCTTCTTATCGCGTGAATTCAAAATCGCTGCTAAACGCCAGCATGAACTAGAAAATGAAATGCGCAGCTTACGTGAGCGCATGGACTCGCTCGAGACTGAGATTAGCTCAGGCGAGGCTAAGCTGACCGAAACTCGCTTCGTGCTCTCACACGATGAAGAAGCCTTGTCTAAGTCAACCGCAGCCGTGCATGCCTTAGAATCTGAAAAAGCCGAACTCGATAAGCAAATCGAAATCAATCGTAAGGAAATCATTTTTTTGGGTGAACGCGCGCAACGGGCTCTCGACGAGAGCCGCCAGGCTCGCGAGCGCCAAGCTCAAAGCGAAAGTGATGCAGCTCGCATGATCGCTGAACTTGAAAAAGAAAAGGCCGAACTCGAAGGTCTCAAAGCAGCTCTCGGCGACATTGAAACCCGCTCACGCGAAGCATCGCGCCAACGCCGCGATCAAGCCGACGAAGCGCAACGTCTACAGCAGCAGAGCCTCGAGTTGATCAACCGTCGCTCAAGTGTGAAAGCTGAGATCGAATCTTTTCACGGGCGAAATGTTCAGTTAGAAGCGCGCATGCAGCAATTACGCGGCGAACTACAAGAGGCCCAAGACGCCCTCAACGAAGCTGGGCAAAAATTAGAAGACGCCCAGCAAAAAGTTGGCGGCAAGAGAGAAGAAGCGCGAGGCCTCGAAGAAGGCCTTATGGCTAAGTACCAGCGCAAGCGTGAACTCGAAGAAGCTTTGCGCATGGCCGATGAAGCCCTTTCTGGCGCCCAGGTCGTGTTCTCATCGCACAAGGCCCGCCTAACTGTATTGGATGAGCTCAGTAAAGCGCTTGAGGGCTTTGAAGACGGCCCTAAAGCCCTGCTCATGGAAAGTCAAAAAGGCACGGGCTTGCCCCTGCTTGAAAGCCTAGCCCACCGTGTGCGCACACGTCCTGAATATGAATTAGCCGTTGAAATGGGCTTGGGTCATCGTCTACAAACACTCGTTGCCGCCAGCCAAGGCGACGGACTCAAGGCTCTCGCCTGGCTACGTGAGCAAAAACAGGGCCGCGCCTCGGTTCTTGCTCCCCAAGAAACGCTGGCTGAATCCGCTGGCTTCTCGGGTGAGCTGCTCAAACGCAATGGCGTCTTGGGCGTACTCTCAGACTATTTAGAAAGCGACGCCAATTTAGCGCCAGTACTCAAGTGGCTAGGCGGCCGCCAACTGCTCGTCAAAGATCTTGATGTAGCGCTCTCACTGCGCGGCCAACTACCTGCAGCCACTGAAGCCGTCACGCTCGAAGGCATCATTGTCTCAGCCGAAGGCATTATTACGGGTGGCTCGACTGAAGGCGCCGCACGTGGACTTCTAACCCGCGAGCGAGAGCTTGGTGAGCTCAAGGGGCGAATCCAGGCTGCCGAAACCCAGGTGCAAGAACGCCAGGTTGACCGCGATCGCCTGCGGGGCGAACTTAAGCAGGTGAGCGACGAGATAGAGCGCCATGCGGCCGACCTACAAAGCACCCAGATTCAAGTAGCACAGCTACAAAAAGAACATTCTTCCAAGATTGAAGATCAAGAACGTCTCACGCGCCAAAGTGAGGAAAAACGCAAAGCCATCGAGACATCAGAAGTCGAATCTGCAGGCTACCGTGCTCGCAGTGAATCACTCGATCGCGAACTAGCGACTATGTTAGCTCACGAAGCTCGTTTGCACGAATCGATGGAGGCTGCTCTTGCTGCCTCAGCCAAAGCTCGCGAAGAAGAAGAAAACCTGCAAAATCGCCTCTCTGAAACCCGAGTGAGAGAAGCCAGCCTGGGCCAACAAGTCAGCCACCTTGAGAGCAATCTTGAGCGCCTCAAGGCCGAAATAGGCCGTGACGCTGAACAGGCCGCCCGTTTAGAAGAAGAATCTCGCCGCGCTGGGCGCGACCAAGAAAGCCTAAGCCGCAAAAATGAAGAGTGGGAGCTTCGCCTGCAACAACTATTCGCTCGCGCTGACGAAGCTCGCGCCAAGGTCGTGCAATGTTCAGAACAGCGCCAAGCCCACCAGGACCAACTGGCTGGGCTCGAGAGGGGCTTGCGCGACATTCGCTCGCGCGTAGCCGAAGCAGCCGAAGAACGCCACACCCGTGAGATGAGCCTGCAAGAGTCCCGCCTGCGCGCTGGCCAACTCAAGGAACGGCTCTTTAAAGAATATATGATCCAAATCGACGAGACCCAGGGCGAACAAATGGCCCTCGAGCCTGACGCTACCCCCGAAGCTGCGCCCGAAGACCTAAGCCAAGAAAAAGTAGAAGAGCTCAAGCACAAGATCGAAGAATTAGGCGTGGTCAACCCCGCCGCAGCCGAAGAGTATCGCGAACTCGAACAACGCCACTCAATGTTGGTGGGCCAGCTCGAAGATTTACGCAGTGCCAAATTAGATGTGCAAAAGGTCATTGGCCGCATCAACGATGAAAGCCGCGAGCGCTTCCTAAAAACTTTTGACGCAGTGCATGAAAACTTCAAACGTATCTTCAAGACTCTTTTTGGTGGCGGCGAAGCTAAACTTATACTGCTAGAAGATGCCGACCTACTTGAAGCTGGCATTGACATCATTGCTCGCCCCCCCGGCAAACGGCAGCAGTCCATCAGCCTGCTTTCGGGCGGCGAAAAGGCCCTGACCGCTACGGCGCTGCTCTTTGCACTCTTCGAGTGCAAGCCCAGCCCTTTCTGCGTTCTTGACGAAATTGACGCCCCACTGGATGACGCCAATATCAGCCGCTTCACTAAACTGCTTACTGAGTACGCAAAGGCCTCGCAGTTTATCGTGATTACGCACTCTAAAATCACGATGGAGAAAGCAGACGTACTCTACGGCGTAACGATGGAAGAAGCCGGAGTGTCAAAGATCGTTTCAGCCAAATTCAAAGAAGATCAGCCAGTTGTAATCGACTAAGAGCGACGCCAAAGCAAAAATTAAGCCTGCCGCGGCGCCTACCAACGGCTGCCGCGGCTTTTTTTTGGAGACTAACATCAGACTCTTGGACCAGCTGCGACAAGGCCTATCTCGAGCGCGTGAAGCCCTAGGTCTGGGTTTAAGCAGCGTCTTTCAAACTCGCGATGTGCAGACCCAGGCCACTTTGCTTGAAGAGGCCTTGCTGAGTGTGGATGTCTCGCCAGCCTTGGCGGCCAGCATGGCCCAAAAAGTAGCTGGTCGTGAGCCTCTCGCGGCCCGTCAAGCGTTGATTCAAGTGATGTCCACTGCCCTCCAACCCGCAGCGATGCCTCAAGCAGACTGGTCCCAACCGATAGCCAAACCCGAAGTGATTCTTATCGTGGGGGTGAATGGCTCAGGCAAAACTACCACCTGCGCAAAATTGGCGGCTCGATTCAAAATTCAGAACGAAAAAATATTGCTAGGCGCGGCCGATACCTTTCGAGCCGCAGCCGTTGAACAACTTGAACTTTGGGCCAAACGAGTGAACGTTCCCATCGTGAGTCAGGGCCAAGGTGCCGACCCTGGCGCCGTAGCTTTTGATTCAGTAAAAAAGGGAATAGCGCAAGCATTTGACCGCGTCATCATCGACACCGCGGGCCGCCTGCAAACCCAGGGACCCCTCATGGATGAATTGGCCAAAATTCGTCGCGTTTGCGACAAAGCCATGCCTGGCTCGCCCCATCGTGTACTGCTGGTGCTTGATGGCCATGCGGGTCAAAATATGCTTTCGCAGGCTCGCCTCTTTCATCAGGCTGTGCCACTCAGCGGCCTTATCATTACAAAACTCGATGGCAGCGCAAAGGCCGGAGCTCTGCTTTCTGTGTCACAAGAATTAAAACTACCCGTGGAATGGATTGGCCTTGGCGAAGACGCTAATGATCTTCAACCATTTGATGCCCTTGCATTTGCCAAGGCTCTTGTGGGTGGCGATTCTGAAGGACCAGCCCTTGGCTAAGCGCTGGTCCTTACGGCCCGCTGACGAGGCTCAGGTTCTGGCCCTCAAGCAAAGCTTGGGCTTGCCCCGTTTGTTAGCCCGAACCTTGGCAGCTCGCGGCATCGCAGTCAGTGGCCGGGCTGATGACTTTCTCAGCCCTCAACTCAGCCAAACACATAGCCCCTGGCAACTCAGTGGTATGCAGGCAGGTGTTGAGCGAACTTTGACGGCACTGCGACTCGGCCATCCGATAGTTGTCTTTGGCGACTATGATGTAGACGGGGTGACGTCGACAGCTCTCTTGATCAAGGTTCTGCGCTTACTGGGTGCTGAGCCCCGTTACTATATTCCTGACCGCTTGTCAGAAGGCTATGGGCCCAATAGTGCGGCGTTTGCAAAATTAAAATCGGAGGGCGCCCGCCTCATTATCACGGTGGATTGCGGCATCAACGCCGTGACCGAAGGACTCGCGGCACAAGAACTTGGCCTCGATTTAATCGTCACCGATCACCATGTGCCAGGCCCTGAATTGCCAACTGCCATTGCTGTGATCAATCCCAAAACGTCACCAGATTATCCTTATTCGATGCTAGGTGGCGTTGGCGTGGCCTATAAGTTCGCCCAAGCTCTCTTAGAAGCAGCCAAAGAGCCCCGCGCTACTGAATTCCTGGACAATATGCTCGAATTAGTGGCTTTAGGCACTGTTTGCGACGTCGCCCCTCTCGATGGCGAGAATCGCGCCTTGGTGGCCGAAGGCCTGAAACGCCTTCGCTTAGGGCGCTGGCTAGGCCTGAGAGAGCTTTCTAAAGTGGGCGGTCTAGATCCGGCCCGCACCGATGCTGGCCACCTGGGCTTTGTGTTGGGGCCACGGCTTAATGCCGGTGGCCGTGTTAGCCAAGCCAGCCTAGGTGTACGCCTGCTGCTCAGCAAAGACATGTCCGAGACTCGCGCCTTGGCTAACGAACTTAACGATCTCAACCAGCGACGCCAAAGTTTAGAACGAGACACCATCGAAGAAGCCATACCCATGGCCGAAGCTTGCTTGAAACGGGGTGACCGGGCCATCGTTGTTTGGAAAGAAGGCTGGCATGCCGGTGTCATCGGCTTGGTGGCATCGCGTCTCAAAGACCGCCTAGGCCGTCCCACCGTAGCTCTCGCTGTGGATCATGGTATGGCCAAAGGATCAGGCCGCTCACAAAAACCATTAAATTTAGTAGAAGCTTTGCGAGATTGCGAAAAACTCTTGCTTCGATTTGGCGGGCATGAATACGCTGCCGGCATGACTCTCGAAGCCGACAAACTCGAAGCTTTTCGTCAGGCCTTAAATGAAGCTACTATCAAACGTGTCCCGCTTGAACAAGCTGACCCAGAGCTTGAAATCGATGCTGAAGCTAGCTTTGATGAAATCAATGGGGCATTGGTAGACCGGCTCTCTGATTTCGAGCCCTTTGGCGCCAAGAATCCGCGCCCTATTTTCAGCAGCGGCCCTTGCCGGGTTATGCCTGGTTCGCGGCCTGTGGGCGCAAAAGGCGAACACGTGCGGCTCCTTCTAAATCAAAATGGTAAAACCCTACCAGCCATCGCCTTTCGCATGGGTGAACGCTTCTGCGAAGCCGAGCCTGGCGCAACTTTACAAGTGGCCTTCTCACCCCAATGGAACGAGTTTCAGGGCGAAAAGAACTTACAACTCGAAATTCGAGACTGGATTCCCAAGGGAAACACATGAGGATCTTTTCAGGTAGTGCAAAGAACCGAGAAGTCACAGTACCCAAGGGTGTCGATCTGCGTCCCAGTGAAGGCCAGGTGAGGCAAGCTGCCTTTAATATTTGGGGGCCGGGCATCGAGGGCCTTGCATTCATAGATCTTTTTTGCGGTAGCGGTTCGGTGGGGCTCGAAGCGCTATCACGGGGCGTAGGCAAAGTTGTCTTTGTCGACATCGATGGCCGTTGTTTAAAGAGCGTGACTGAGCATGCCGATCATTTTGGCTTTGCGGGCCGTTACGAGACCCTGCGCTCAGACGCATTGGCAGCTATCAAAATACTTGAGCTCAAGGGCCAGACTTTTGATCTTATCTTTATCGATCCACCTTACGAACTTAAAGAAGGCCCCGAAACCATCACAGCATTAGAAGCTTCGAAAATTTTGGCACCAGGCGCCCGCGTACTCTATGAACATAGCCGTCGCCTGGCAGCGCCCAAAGCCGTGGCAAAACTCGCTCTCTGGCGCCAGCACAACTATGGCGAGAGCTGCCTTAGCCACTATCGTTTACAAGCCGAGATGCAAGATGCGAGTTGAAATCAAAACGGGTCTGCCTCAAAAAAACTTTCGAGATCACATCACCCTATGGCTTATCAATGCTTTAGGACTGCTGCTTGTTTCAAGAATGGTGAAGGGCATAGATTTCGTAGCCAGTGGCTGGGGTGAACTGGCTGCCGTTCTGGCCGCGTCGGCAGCACTCGGGCTCGTCAATGTCGCGCTCAAGCCCACACTCGTCCTTTTAACACTACCTATCAATATCTTAAGCCTCGGCCTCTTCACCATCGTCATCAATGCCTTACTACTTCATGTTGTGGCCTGGCTCATTCCAGCTTTTCAGATCTTCAACTTTTCCAGCGCGCTTTTGGGCGCCCTCTTACTTTCACTTATCAGCCTCTTTTTGCAGGCCATTATTTTCATGGGCGGATTTCGCGTAAGGATTGGCAAATGAGCGCACCCAAACCATCGCCCATGATGATTCAATACGAAGCCATCAAGGCTCAGAATCCCGACTGCCTACTTTTTTTTCGGCTGGGCGATTTTTATGAGCTTTTTGGCGATGACGCACGCGAAGCAGCCCGACTCTTAAATATCACGCTGACAGCACGAAGCTCGGGTGAAGGGCGCCAGGTCAAAATACCTATGGCAGGCGTGCCCTATCATGCCGCGCCCACCTATATTCAAAGGCTGCTTAAAGCCGGCAAGAAAGTTGCTGTCTGCGAGCAAATGGAAGAAGCCGCCAAAGCCAAAGGTATGGTGCGGCGCGAACTCGTTCGCATCATCACCCCCGGCACTGCACTTGAAGAAACTTATCTCGAGGGTGGGACTAATAATTATGTGGCAGCACTCAGCACCGCAGGTCGAGAATGGGCACTCGCCGCTGCTGATTTGACCACCGGTGAATTTCATAGTCAGGCCTTTGAAACAGGCGACGAAGCAAGCCTTTCTGCTGAATTATCCCGCCTGCAGCCAGCCGAGCTGCTACTAGCTGACAACGACCTAAAGCCCAGGACCTTAGCCGAAAGCATCCTGCCAAAAACTGTCATTTCGCTATTTCGCGCCTATGCCTTTGAACCTAGCCAGGGCGCACGGGTACTTAAAACTCACCTCAATTGGGCCTCACTCGAAGGCCTGGGCTACGCCGAAGACTCCGCCCAATGCGGAGCTGCCGGCGCCCTCTTGCTTTACCTAAAAGAAACTCAGAAGAGCAGTTTGGCGCACTTATCGCCGCCCCAAGCTCATCGTCGGGCAGATTTTCTCACCCTCGATGCCTCGACACGCCGCCATTTAGAAATTACCGCAAATCTTGATGACGGCAGTAGCCGCGCAACGCTTTTTGATGTCCTCGATTACACCCGCAGCTCAGCCGGTGGCCGTACTCTCAAGCGCTGGTTACATGCGCCCTTACTCAATTTTGAGGCTATTTCCGCGCGCCATGACGCCTTGGCGGAACTTGCCGCCGATTCTGCCCTACGCCTTGAATGGGCCAACTGGCTGGGTGAATGTGGTGACATGGAACGTGCCTTAGGGCGTTTGGGTAGTGGGGCGGGCAATCCTCGTGATTTAGCATCCATACGCCAAACCCTAGGCCTATGGCCCGCCCTCAAACAGTCACTCGCCCAACGCAAAGCTACGCTTTTTGCAAGCGCCGCCGGCCTCAATTCGTTTCAGAGTCTCGCGACCACTTTGACTCATGCATTGGTCGATGCCCCTCCACTTTCGACACGAGATGGCGGTTTCATCCGCGCTGGCTTTGACTCTCGTTTAGATGAAATTGTGGCTGACAGCCATGGTGGTCGTGAAAAAGTGCTGGCGGTACAAGAGCGTGAAAGGCTGCGCAGCGGCAAACCCAATCTAAAAGTTCAGTTCAATCATGTTTTCGGCTTCTATATCGAAATTAGCAAAGCCCAAGCCGTGAATCTGCCCGCCGACTACGAACGAAAACAGACTTTAGTTAACGCCGAGCGCTTCACCACCCCTGAACTCAAAGAATTAGAGACTCGGGTCCTTAAGGCCGATGAAAAACGACGCGAGCTCGAACTTCAAATCTTTCAAGACCTAGGACAAAGTTGTCTAGCCCAAGCCACAGGTCTGCTGGCCCTCGCCACTTATCTCGCTGAACTCGATGTCTTGCGATCATTGGCTGAGGCCGCAGTACAGCACGACTATGTTCGCCCTGAATTAGTCGAAGAATCAATTCTAGAGATCGCACAAGGGCGACATCCCGTGATTGAAAAGCTGCTACGAGAACAGGGAAGCAGCTTTGTAGGCAACGACCTTAAACTCGACACTCGACAACGGCAGATACTGCTCATCACGGGGCCCAACATGGCCGGCAAATCGACTTTTATGCGCCAAGCAGCCTTGATCGCCCTTATGGCCCAAGCAGGTTCTTTTGTACCCGCCAAGAAGGCGCGTATTGGTTTGGTCGATCAAATTTTCACCCGGGTTGGCGCCAGTGACCGCCTCACCCGTGGCATGAGCACGTTCTTAGTTGAGATGACTGAGACTGCCAATATTCTCAGAAATGCTACGCCACGCAGCCTAGTGGTTCTCGACGAAATCGGCCGGGGAACTAGCACCTATGATGGCGTCAGCATAGCCTGGGCCGTGGCCGAGTATCTTCACGAGACCCCGTCTCGCGCTTGCCGCACCCTTTTTGCCACCCATTATTTCGAACTCACCGACCTCGAACGACTCTATCCCCGGGTGGCGAATGCCTGTGTCTTGGTGCGGGAACAAGAGGGCAAAATAATTTTTATGCATCAAATACACGATGGTTCATCAGAACACAGCCATGGTATTGCCGTCGCCAAGTTAGCTGGCGTGCCCGACGACGTACTTGAGCGAGCGCGCCAAGTCCTGGCGCGCCTCGAGGCCCATCGTGCACCGGCAGAATCTGCTAATCTTGAAACCCACCCCATCAACGAAGAATTAGAACTTTTTGGAAACAATTCAGAAAGTAATCAGCTTGCTGAAGAAATACGTGGCCTTAAAGTCGACCAGATGACCCCTTTGCAAGCGCTTCAAACCCTCGATCAGCTTAAGTCTCGTCTAAGCCAACCCAAACCTAGCCAACGTTCTTGAGGCAGCCATGAACGCCAAAACTCCCGCTGAACAGCAGATCGAATTTCTTAAAAAACTTAAACAGGGCGGCGCATCAAAAGCCCGCGTTCAAAAACTAGCCTCGGCTGAAGTTCAAACTCGACCTAAGCCAAGAAAGAAGGCCAAAGCAGGCTTGGCAGGACTCTATTTCGCCCCTGACGCTCAACGCCATCTTCAGGCGATTCTGCGTAGCCAAGCTCAAGAATTGGCCCCCGACCTTTTAGGGCTCTGGGTCGTTGAACTCCTTTCAAAAATTCCCCTAGAACTTGCACTGGCCAACGAAGCACAGAAAATTGAGTTCTTCGGCCTTGTCCAGGACTGGTGCCGAAAACGTGGAATCAAAGATTAACAAATTAACCGTATAGTTTTGGTATACTATTTGATTCCACCTATAGAAACTAATTTTAGGCATTGTTTTTTTCTTGTGAGTATTGCGGAACTGCCCCATAGATACATCGTTTTACATTCATCTTGACATTAAATCGGCCATTGTTTACGATTCCCAAAGTTAAAGAGTAACCTAGAACGGAACCCAATTCCAATTTTGCGTTCCCCGGGGAAAAGTTTTCCCCAGGAGCCCAGAGGCACGATGATTGATCCGATTCTGAACACTGCAAATATGACGATAGCCCAACGGGCTTTGGACGCTTCGTCCTTACAGCATCGTGTTCTTTCCGATAATATTGCAAATGTCGATACGCCTGGTTTTAAACGATCTGAAGTTCTTTTTAGGGAAAAACTAAAAAAAGTACTCGATCAACAACGTGACGCAGCAACGGAACTTAAAGCAAGCCTTACGAATAGCAAACATATTCATTTTCGTGACGAAGCTCACATCGACTCTATTAGGCCCGAGCTGCAATTGCAGGACAAGACAAGCTTACGCAACGATCAAAATAATGTGGATATCGACATCGAAATGGCAAAGTTGGCACAAAATACAGTGGTGTACCAAACGCTGGTGCAGATCGTTCAGAACCAGTTGAGCGGACTGCGAAGCGCCATCAACGAAGGCAGGAAATAAATATGGGCCTATTCAGCAGCTTTGAAATAAGCGGGTCTGGCCTCTCAGCCGAGCGCCTGCGTATGGATGTCATTGCCAATAATATTGCCAATGCCAACACCACTCGTACTGCTGAAGGCGGACCTTATCGCCGCTTGCGCGTCGTCTTCACACCTCGGCAAAACGAAAAACCTTTCATGCTACCCGTATCAGGTTCTGAAGAAGCCAAAGCGCAAATGGGCCATGGTGTGCGTGTGACTGGCGTTCTGCCAGATCAAAGTCCAGCCAAGCAGGTTTACGATCCGGGGCACCCCGATGCTGATGCTAACGGCTATGTTTATCTGCCGAACATAAACATCGTGAATGAAATGGTCGACATGATTACGGCCTCTCGTGCCTATGAGGCCAACGTGGCCGCAGTGAACTCTGCCAAGAGCATGGCGCTCAAGGCTCTCGAAATCGGCCGGAGCTAATAGACGATGCTACCTATCTCAGCCATCAGCGCAGCTGGCACTCAAGGCGCGGCGTCTGTCACTGCGGGAATGATGCAGATAGCAGCGCCTCATGCGGCTCGGGCCATGCTTGAAACAGGGCAGGGAGCCGGTGGTGCATTTCAAGGAATACTTGGCCAGGCCATGCAAAAGGTCGAGCAGCTTCAAAGTGAGTCTAGCGACAGAGTGAGGGCCTTCGTCACCGGAGAAGAAGACGATGTCCATTCAGTCATGATCGCCATGGAAAAATCAAGTCTCTCTCTGCAACTGACGATGGCGGTGCGCAACAAGATCGTGGACGCTTACCAAGAAATCATGCGCATGCAGATCTAAGCCCTGGCCCGTACTGAGGTGCCGTAAGTGAACGAATATCTTCGCCAATTGATCGCCCAGTTCCGCTCGGCCTGGGGCCGTTTTACCACCACTCAAAAAGTGGTGGTCGGTCTTGTGCCCGCGCTGTTATTGGCCGCCCTGGTCACGCTCATCGCGTGGTCAAGTCGGCCCCGCTATAAGTCGCTTTATTCAAATCTAAACGCTAAAGATGCTGGTGTGCTCGTTGACAAACTCAAAGCTCAGGGCGTCCCCTACCGCATCGCAGGCGATGGCACGGTCATCGAAGTTAGTGAAGACAGGGTCTACGAAACACGCCTAACCTTAGCTTCGCAGAACCTCCCCATGGGTTCTGGTGTTGGTTTTGAAATTTTTGACAAGAGCAGCTTCGGCATTACCGACTTTAATCAACAAGTAAATTATCAACGTGCACTCGAAGGCGAGCTGGCTCGCACCATCTCAGCCCTTCAAGAAGTGGGCCAAGCACGTGTGCATCTTGTCTTGCCGCGCCCCTCGCTTTATGAATCACGCCAGAAAGATGCAACCGCCTCAGTGGTGCTTAGCCTCAAGCCTAATGCCAACCTAAGGCCTGAACAGGTCCGTGGCATTGTGCATCTAGTAGCAGCAAGTGTTGAAGGCCTGGATCCTAAGAACGTGACCTTGGCTGATAGCACCGGCGCAGTGCTTTCTGACCTCATCCGTGAAGACTTACTTGAAGAGAACCAGGTCGGTGCAAGTGGTAGCGCTTCTCCTGGCCGCCTTCTCAAACAAACCAACACTCAATTCGAAGTCCAGAAGCGCTTCGAGCAACAGATCGAACGCCGCGTTACTGGCATGCTCGACAAAGTACTAGGGCCCAATCGTTCGTCCGTTCGCGTCACCGCCGAGCTTAACTTCGACCAAGTTGAACAGAACACCGAGACCTACGAGCCGGTAGTTAACAACCAAGGCATCGTACGTTCATCGCAGCGCAAACTCGAATCGTTCAACGGCGTAGGCACCTTACCCGGAGGCATTCCCGGCACCGAGAGCAACATCCCCGGTTATCAGAGCTATGCCACCGCTAGCAATTCAAATTTCACCAAGAACGAAGAGACCGTAAATTACGAGATCAACAAAAAGGTCGCCAAAGTTATTGAGGCGCCCGGCACCATTAAACGCGTCTCGGTGGCGGTCATGGTCGACAGTCTTCAGCCCCAGCAAATCGATTCAATTCGATCAGCCACTCTCGCGGCG
>CAZFUM010000061.1:0-13040 GCA_964521965.1 uncultured bacterium
CTAAAAAAAATGGTGTCGGCTTTTGGTCTGGCACTGCTGGCTTGTATGGCTCTAGGCTCTCTCTTTTTTGGGCCAGCCCTGGTGATACTGGTCGTCTTTGGCAGTTTTACCTTCGGTTGGGGCTTGATCTGGATTCCGCTCAGGCACCTTTGGATTCCTCCAGCTATGGCTA
The DNA here is from genome assembly GCA_964521965.1 of uncultured bacterium. GTDB lineage: Bacteria > Oederibacteriota > JAJYGY01 > JAJYGY01 > DAIDJD01 > CAZFUM01. The sequence continues at coordinate 173 of CAZFUM010000061.1, forward strand.
AGCGCCAGCGCACACTTCGTTGAGGTTCTTGCTGATATGGGCATGATTCAAATCACGCTGCCCGACGGCTCGCAAAAGCCGCTCGAAGCAGGCAAGAGTGTTGCCGATCTCGCTGCTGCCATTGGTCCTCGGCTAGCCTTGGCGGCTGTGGCCGCTAAGGTGAATGGTCAGCTGAGCGATTTGAGCTGTCTTTTGCAGCTGGATGCTAAAGTTGAGATTTTGACCGCTAAAAATTCAGAAGCATTAGAAATTCTGCGCCACAGCACGGCCCATTTGATGGCTGCGGCTGTCAAGCAGCTTTGGCCCAAGACCCAGGTCACCATTGGCCCTGCGATTGAGAGCGGCTTTTATTATGACTTTGATCTGCCCCAGACCCTGACGGATGACGATCTGCCTAAGATTGAGGCCAAGATGCGAGAACTCGCCGGACTTGGCAATGCGTTCTCGCGCCGCGAAATGAGCGCGGCTGAAGCTACCGCCCATTTTGATGCTCAAGGTGAGCCGTATAAATCTGAAATCATTAAGGACTTAGGTGCCACGACGGTTAGCTGCTATAAAGTCGGTGATTTTGATGACCTTTGCCGTGGGCCTCACGTACCCAGCAGCAAGTTCTTGATCGCGTTTAAGTTGACGGCGTTGGCTGGTGCTTATTGGCGTGGCGACGAACGAAATAAGATGCTTACGCGCATCTACGGCACGGCCTTCTATAGTCAGGCTGAATTAGACGCGCATTTGGCTCAACTCGAAGAGGCTAAGCGGCGTGATCATCGGCGCATCGGCAAGGAGCTTGATCTCTTTAGTTTTCATGAAGAGGCGGGTCCGGGCCTTGTTTATTGGCATCCGAAGGGCGCCATGGTGCGCGCCTTGATTGAGCAGTTTTGGCGCGATGAACATATTAAGGCTGGTTATAGTTTTGTTAATTCGCCCCACATAGGTCGCGCGCATCTATGGCAGACCAGTGGTCATCTTGAAAATTATAAAGATAGCATGTATAGCCCGATGGACATCGATGGTCAGGATTATTACCTCAAGCCCATGAATTGCCCTTTTCATATACTTATCTACAAAACAGGTTTGAAAAGCTATCGAGAGCTGCCATTGCGCATGGCTGAATTAGGCACGGTTTACCGATATGAGCGCAGCGGCACCTTGCATGGGCTATTTAGGGTTCGTGGTTTTACCCAGGACGACTCGCACATCTTTGTGACCGAAGAAGGACTGCTTGATGAGATCAGCCGGGTCGTGAAATTCATACGCCACATCTTGGTGAGTTTCGGCTTTCAAGAATTTGAAGTTTATGTCGCTACACGGCCCAAGGATAGCATGGGTGAAGCAGATTGGTGGGAACGAGCCACCAACGCCCTCAAGAAAGCATTAGAAGCGGCTGAGTGGCCATATCAAATCGATGAAGGCGGGGGAGCGTTCTACGGACCCAAGATTGATTTTCGCATCAAGGATAGCATTGGCCGCACATGGCAATGCAGCACCTTGCAGGTTGATCCTAATTTGCCTGAGCGTTTCAAGCTTGAATACATTGCAAGCGACGGCACGCGTAAGCAGCCGATTATGCTGCATCGCGCCCTCTTAGGATCTCTCGAGCGATTTTTCGGGATCCTCATCGAGCATTACGCAGGTGCTTTTCCAGTATGGCTTGCACCCGTGCAGGCCCGTGTGGCAAGTATCACGAGCGATCTCGAGCCTTATGCTGTGAAGGTGCTAGAGGCTTTGCAGGCCGAAGGACTGAGAGTCGATAGCGATACGAGTGGTGAAAAGATTAATGCCAAAGTGCGTGATGCACAGATGGCTAAAATTCCGTATTTGTTGGTTTTGGGCAAACGCGAAGCTGAAGCGGGTCAGGTGGCATTACGCCGCCGTGGGGCCCAAGATAGCCAAGTCATGCCTTTGGCAGATTTCATTAGCTTGGCTAAAGCTGAGATTCTGGCCCATAAATAGTGATTTGAGCGTATAAGGCTGCTTTATCCACAAAGTGCGATGCTTAAATGTCTCGAAAAAAGCTGGATTTATTGACACGAATGGTCTTTTCTCCAATAATTGACAATATCTTGGGGAAAATATTGGGCTTAGCAAATAATTTACAAAAAAATGTGGCTTGGCTGGGCTTCTTGGCTCTAGCTTGTTTAAGCGCGTGCGGAACCCGCCCCAATATGGAAGGCGCGCCTGCCACGCTCGATGAAAGCAGGGTCAGTGATAGCAGCGAGTCGGGTAATGATGCTGCGCTCGAAGAACCCACAGGCCAAGGAGACGTCGCTAGCTTTGGCGATAGCAGCAGTCAATATCAGGCGCCCAGTCGGCCCAACGATCGAGCACTTTTGGTTGAAGAAAATCGGGCCGTGGACCGAGGCGCTGATAAGGTTCGGCGTTATAAGGTCAAAGAAGGCGACAATCTTTGGCGCATAGCTGATCGCAAAGAAGTCTATGGCAATGGTTATTTGTATCCCCTTTTGATTAAAGCGAATCAAGATCTCTTGAAATTAGCTGATGACCTCAAAGTGGGTATGCTTTTGCGTGTGCCCCGGGCCGTCTCTTATGAAGAAAAAGAAATAGCCCGCGAAGAAGCCATGGCCGGCAACTACGAAGGTGGCGAAGGCAGGGACGGTCCTTTGGGACCTTTGATGGCCAGCGCTAGTTTCAGCGGGGGCGGCATTTCAGCTGCGCCCGCAAACTCGGGTGATGGAAAAGTGGCCAAAGGTGGCTTGCCGGGCAAGAAAGTCATGGCCGGCAAAGCGTCACGGGGTGGCCTATTAATTTGGGTCTTGTTGGCCCTAAGTGCCCTGGGTGGCGTGGGCTATTGGAAATTACGCCAACGCCGGTTAGAAACTGAGTCCGAAGCGGTGCCCCAAGCTTCGTAAGTCTCGGGCGGCCTCGGCCGCCTTTTTTGTTAGAATGCGGCATGAGCAGTCCTGCTTTCCAGCCAGCTTCAGCAGCTTCCTCCGGTGAATATGATAAGGTTCCCGCCTTGTCTGATTTGCGCATTAGCGATGAAGCCACCTCTGAACAACGAAACCTCATAGCCCGCGCCTGGGCTTTTGCTGAAAAGGCCCACCTGGGTCAAAGCCGCGCTTCGGGTGCGCCCTATTTTGCCCATGTGGCTCATGTGGGCCTCGAATTGGCTAAGGTCGGTCTTGACCCCGATACGATTGCCGCAGGTCTTCTGCACGACGTGGTCGAAGACACAGACATTTCCATTGAGAAGATTGAAAAAGAATTTGGCGCTTCGGTAGCGCATCTGGTCGAGGGTGTGACCAATGTGAGCGCGCGTATGGCCCCGGCAGGGGCCGAAGAGATGCATGCCGAGAACTTGCGGCGCATGATGATTGCTGTGGCCCGAGACTTACGCGTATTACTCATTAAGTTGGCCGACCGCCTGCACAACATTCGAACGCTTAGTTATTTGCCCGAAGCCAAGCAGCGCCGGGTCGCGTCAGAAACCATGGAAGTCTATGCCCCTTTAGCCACTCGCCTGGGTATCGGCCGATGGAAATGGGAGCTAGAAGACCGCTGTATGAGCGTGCTCTACCCCAATGAATTTAGTGAGTTGAGTTTGTTGATGGCTCGGTCCATGGGTGATCGTGAAGCCAGGCTCGAAGAAGCTCGTCAGAAATTAGATGAAAAACTCAAACAATTTGGCATTAGTGGTGAGGTCAAGGGCCGCAACAAGCACTTGTGGAGCACATTTCAGAAGATGCTCCGACAAAATAAAAAGTTTGATGAATTATATGATTTGGTGGCATTGCGAGTGGTGGTGAAAAATTTGCAAGATTGCTACGCAACGTTAGGGCTCATCCATTCCTTGTGGAGCCCCTTGCCAGGTCGCGTCAAAGATTACATTGCCATGCCGAAAACCAATATGTACCAGTCATTGCACACCACGGTTATTGGCCCTTTGGGTCAACCCATGGAAGTTCAGGTGCGCACCGACGATATGCACCGCACCGCCGAACGGGGCATTGCCGCGCATTGGAGCTACAAAGAAGGCAAGGCCGCGCGCGCTAATGAGGCTCTGCCTTTCCTTCGATCGGTGATGGAATGGCATTCCGAGGGCAAAGAGGCTGGCGAGTTCGTTGAGATGCTTAAAGTGGATCTCTATGACGAAGAGGTCTTTGTGTTCACGCCTAAGGGCGAGGTCAAGGCTTTGCCCCGGGGCGCCACCTGTATTGATTTTGCCTATGCTGTGCATTCGGGGGTAGGGGATCACTGCTATGGGGCCATTGTGAATGGCAAGATGGCCCCGTTGCGCCACGAGCTGGTGAGTGGCGACATCGTCAAGGTATTGGCAGGGCCCAACCATCAGCCCAATAAGGACTGGCTGCATATTGCGATTACCAGCAAGGCCAAAACTCGCATTCGCCGCTGGTTACGTCTGCACCAACGCGAGGCCGAGGCTGAACGGGGCCGCTCGCACTTTGTACGGGCCGCCAAGCGCTATGATATTCCTGTCGATAGTGAGGGCCGTTCAGATGAAATGCAAAGCACGGCACGCGAGCTAGGCTTTGAACATCTTGAAGAGCTCTATGCAGCCCTCGGTGCCAAAGAAATTGATCTCCGTACCGTGATCGATCACCTGCGCCCGCCTGCAGACACGGTGGTGGCAGGCAAGGTTCAGGCTCAAGCGCCGGCCCGCCGGCCCCAGCCTACGGCCGTGGCCAGTGTGAGTCAGGGTGTTGTCATTAAAGGCGTGAGCGGACTGCTGGTGACATTGGCCCGCTGCTGTGGCCCCCTTCACGGTGACCCTATATTGGGTTATATCACGGTGGGGCGGGGTGTATCGGTACACCGAACAGATTGTGTGAATGCCCCAGATTTATTTCGTAAGAGTGAGCGCTTGGTTGAAGTGCAATGGGCTGACCAGGCGGGCCAGGCTCAAACGGTAGAAATTGAGGTCACAGCCTTTGATCGCGCCCAACTTTTGGGCGACATGCTCGCGGCGATTGCCAAGACGAGCGCAGTCTCTGGCCAGCCCACCGGTATTAGTGCGGCTTCGGCCTCGGCCTCGACTGGGCCTGACAAAATGGCTCAAGGCCGATTCACGGTCCAGGTGCAGGATCTTGACCATCTTCGCCGTTTGATGCTTAGCCTTTACCAAGTCGATGGGGTTATCAGCGTCAAACGGCGTGAGAAGCGTATGCGGCGGCGCGGGCCTGACGACGCTGAAGGTGCTAAAAGCACCTAGGCAGGCGGCTACAAGGTGCTGGTCAGATTAGCTGCTCGAATGCTAACCTAGATAGCCTTCCACAACGGAGTTTTCATGGCTCGCGAGATCATACAAACCCCCAATGCCCCCGCTGCGGTGGGGGCCTATTCTCAAGCTGTCAAAGTTGGCCCTTTGGTCTTTGTTTCGGGCCAAGTGCCGATCGACATAGCTGGCAACCGCGTACAAGGCGGCGTTGCTAAAGAGACCGAACGTTGCCTTGAGAATATCAAGGCAGTGTTAGAGGCTGCGGGCGCACGTATGGAACACATTACCAAGACCACGGTTTACCTGAGTGACATGGGCGATTTTAAATTTATGAATCAAGTTTATGAGCGTTACTTTCCGGCTAATCCGCCTGCCCGCACGACGGTGCAAGTGGGCAAGCTGCCTAAAGAAGCCAAAGTCGAGATCGACGCTATCGCGGTCATCGGCTAAATGGCTCGCCCTGAACTGGAATCAGGGCATCCTGCCCCTTTTGAGCTTTATCAATCGGTTCGACATACCCGTGATCATGTCTTCACCGAAGGCATTGAAGGTCCCGTTTGTGATTACTCGGGCTACTTCTATGCGGTTAATTGGAATCATTTGGGCAGTATTGGCGTGGTCACACCCCAAGGCGACGACTATCTCTTTGTAGACTTGCCACCGGGCAGTACTGGCAATGGCTTGCGCCTGCTAGGACCTCATGAGCTAAGGGTGGCTGATTACACGGGCCACAATATCTTGCGCGTGGATATGCGTTCACGAAAAGTTTCGGTATGGGCACACGAGCCCAGCATGCATCAGCCCAATGATATTTGCGTGACAGCCACGGGCATGATGTTCGCTTCAGATCCTGACTGGAAAAATGAAAGCGGCCGCATTTGGCGTTGCCCGGGTGAAGGCAAGCTAGAACTAGCCTGGGATGGCCTGGGTACCACCAATGGCATTGAAGTTTCATTCGATGAAAAGATTCTTTACGTCAATGAAAGCGTGCAGCGCCGCATATGGGCCTTTGACTTAGATGCTCAAGGCGGGCTCAGGCGGCAGCGTTTGTTTGCCGAATTTCCAGACCATGGCCTCGACGGTATGCGCTGCGACGTGAAGGGCAACCTTTATGTCACCCGTTATGGCAAAGGCACCGTGGCCATGCTGGCGCCTAGCGGTGAGCTTTTACGTGAAATCGCGGTGGGTTGCGCGAGGCCTAGCAACCTTTGTTTTGGCGGGGAAGATGGCCGCCGAGTTTACGTCTGTTTAGTCGATGAAGGCCGGGTCGAACGCTTCGAAGTTGAGCATCCGGGGCGGGAATGGGCCCTGGCCCAGCTTGGGGCCCTTGATTGACCGAAGCCCAAGCCTGTTGTATCCTGCTGGCCGCTTGACCTGAATTGCTTGACTAGGAAACGCCCCTTTGCCCATCAAAGTTCGCTATAACGGCCTCGAAATCGACGGCAATTTGCTGCCCCTCTACTCGGGCGCCATCCACTATTGGCGTCTCGAGCCAGAGCGCTGGGATGGCCTGCTCGACAAGGTGAAGGGTCTAGGTTTTCAGGTCATTGAGACTTATGTGCCCTGGTCGATTCATGAACTAGCGCCCGGTGAATTTGATTTTGGTCGCATTCAAGCTGCCAAAAATCTCGATCGTTTCTTGACGCTGGCTGAAGAACGTGGCCTCAAGGCTATCGTCCGGCCGGGTCCCCACATTAATTCCGAACTAGAAGACTTCGGCTATCCTCGTCGCATTTTAGATCAAGAACGTTTTTGGGCGCTTGATGCCGAAGGCGCGCCCATGGTGCTCATGGGTCAGACCCATCACTTTAAAGTTCCCAGCCATGCCAACGAAGACCTGATCACTGAATTTGAGCCTTTTTTAGCTCACCTCGCTCCTATACTTCAAAAGCATCTGCACCCCCATGGCTGTGTGGTGGCTTTGCAAGTCGACAATGAGACGGGTTATTTTTTCAGGCCCGGACCTTACGATCTCGATTACAGCGCGCCCTCGCTGGCTCTTTATCGCCATTTCTTAGAGTTGAAATATCGTCAGCTTAAAGGCATGAACGACGCTCATGGCGTAAAGCTAAAGGCTTTTGCAGATGCCGAAGCGCCGCGCGATCCCTTTGCCAAGACTCGAGGGGAGGCTCGTCAGCGCCTTGATTGGGTGGAGTATAAAGAATACCAGTTGCTTTGGTCGCTTTCTAAGTTGACTGAACTTTTCAGGGCCAAGGGCCTGGGATCGGTGCCACTCTTCCAGAACTACTACGGGGTATGGGAAACGCCTTTTAATATTCCTGATGTAGAAAAAGACAGTGGTTTGGAATTTGTTGGCCTTGACTCTTATCCTCACAAAGAAAATGGTGCCTGGGCTCTCGATCAAGCTCGCTACTTGGCAGCTTCGAGTAGCTTTGCCTATTTCCCTGAGTTTGGAAGCGGTTCTTGGCCCCTGGGCATTAGGGCCCGTGACTTGGCTGACCAAGAGGCCACGGTTTTGTTGCCCATCATGGGTGGGGCCAAAGGCCTTAACTTCTATATGACCGTAGAACGAGATCGCTGGTTGGGCTGCCCTATCTCTGCGCAAGGCGTCGAACGTCCCGAACTGGCCAATCTGATGCGTCGTTTCTTAGATTTTGTGAAGACGCAAGAATGGCACAAAGCAACACCCCAGAACCAAGGCCTGATCGTAAGCAGTCGCGAAGCCCAATGGATACGTCATGCCTCGATGCGAGCCGGGCATTTTAGCGAGCGGGGCTTCTTCCCAGACGCGTTATGGACCACGCCTATTCATCCTGAGCATTTTGGCGCCAAGTCTAGCTTTGAGTCTTTTACGGTTTTTGGTGACGCTGCTAAGCAGTGGGCGCGTGAGGCTCAATATCCCTTTGGCTTGGCAGATTCTGGCATCCCCAGCGATAAATTGAGAAAGCATACTTTTGCCGTGGTTTCTGCTTGGGGTCTTTGGGATGAATCTTTTGCGCGTCGCTTGCGCAGCTATGTTGAGAGCGGGGGATTGCTGATCATGGGGCCTGAGTTGCCCGCCCTGAATACCCGTTTTCAGGCTTTGGAATCTTTCAAAGACATCGTGATTGAGTCTGGCAAGCCACTCAATGTTGGCGATGGCAAGATCTTGCTCATGTCTGAATTTGACGGCAAGGCTCTGAGCGCATTTCTTAAAAAATCACGAGTCTTGCCAGAGTTAACCTTGTCAGATCCGGGCCTCGATCTGGCTCTGCATAAGTTGGCAGGCCGCAGTATCTTGTTCGTGCGCAATCCCACAGCCGAAAATCGCAGCTGTGTGGTTTATCACGAGGGAAAATTTGTGCTTAAACCATTGTGGAGCCGAGAGAAGTTCTTAGGCGCGGTTGAAGAGCGTGATGTGCGCCTGGCTCCTTATGAGACAAAAGTCTGGGAGCTGATCCCGTGTTGAGTCCCAAAGCGAAATTTATCGACCTTGATCTAGAGCATTGGAAACGGTTAAGCGAATTGGCCTATCCTCTGCAGCGGCCTCGCCGCCTTTATTTGCTGCATGCCAATGGCCAGCCCCAGCGCCTTTGGCATAGCGAGCAAGGCGATTTAGCCATACCTAACGGCAAGGTTGATGATGCCAAGGTTTGGGCCCAACGCCTAAAATCTGAGCATGCCCAAGTTGATGAAGTTTGGGTCATTGAGCCTGACGCTTTTCGCAAGGCCATGGCTAAGGCACAAAAAGACTCTTTGCCTCAGCAAGATCTCGATGAATATCTTTTGACTGAGCATGAGACTCGGTCCGCAGCGCCCGGCTGCGCGATTGAGCCTGCGGGTGATCTCATTTGGCACGGCCTGCCTTTGCGGCGCTCACGCCGTTTTATTGAGGCCATGCTGCCTGACACCTGCGCCTATGTGCTGGCTGTTTTTGATGGTGATAAATTATGGGCCAGTTTGATCGCGGTCTTTGAAAACAAGAAAATTGTCACGGTCACGACGACGGCTGCTTTAGATCCTGACGACCTAAAAGATGTCGTGGGGCGCGATCAACATCCGTTTTTGATTGCTTCTGTGGCCAATACCTTCAAGAAGCCGACCTTTGGCTGGTTTGTTGAGAAGGCCGACTTCGAAGCTTATATGAAGGCTGTAACGGTCGAAGCCAAAGATGAAGTTTTTCAGACAGCGATTATGCAAAAGCGGGCGACTTTTGATTTTAATATTCTAATTGATCGACATATTACGCCCTTGGCGCCCATGGACCCGGGCACGGCCGCTATTCAGGGCCAAAATCGCGAAGCCAATCCCCGCACCAAGACCCCCGACCCGGGCGACCCGGGCCCCAGCGCCTTTTAAGATGAAGGCGGTGCTGGCCGTTGATCTTGGCGGCACGAACATGGCGTTTGGCCTTATGCAGCGCCATGGCCGTTTGCTGGCTCGCTCTAAAATACCTACCCAAATTCAAGATGGCCCCAAGCAGACCTTAGCCCGCATGGCTCAAGCTTTGTCTGCGTTGCGTCAGCAAGCCAAAGGCGTTCAGATCAAAGCCATTGGTATGGGGTGTCCCGGGCCGCTCAATGCTAAGACCGGGGTGGTGATTGCAACGCCCAACCTCGTCGGCTGGAAAAATATTCCTGTCACCCGAATTATTTCTCAAGTTCTTAAACTTCCTGCATTTCTAGATAACGATGCCCGCTGCGCTGCTTTGGGTGAATGGGTTTATGGCGCGGGTCAAGGTAAGTATGACCTGCTGACTTTGACATTAGGGACAGGCGTTGGTGGGGGAGTGATTATTGGCGGTCAGCCCTTGAGCGGCGTCGATAGTACGGCTGGCGAGTTAGGACACTACGCTATCGATCCCCATGGCCCCGTTTGCAATTGCGGCCAGCGCGGCTGCCTTGAGGCCTATGCCTCAGCCACGGCCCTGGCTTATCGCTCGCGGGTGGCGGTGGCCAAAGTCAAGCGCGGCCCACTGTGGCGGCTTTGTGGCGGTGATTTGAGCAAAGTAACAGCCCGTTTGGCTCATCAGGCTTTGCGCCAGGGTGATCCAGCCGTGAAGGCTGTTTGGCAAGAAGCAGGTTGGGCATTAGGTGTGTCGGTAGCTGGCCTGATCAATGTATTTAATCCTCAAGTGGTGGCTTTGGCTGGCGGGGTGATGAATGGCGGCCAAGAATTGCTGAATGACACTCGCCGCATCGCCAAGAAGCTAGCCTACCCCACCCCGGCCCGCCGCGTTCGCATCGTTCGCAGTTCGCTCAATGATGAGGCCGGGGTTTTGGGCGCAGGTGAAATGGCCTTTCGGCGCTTGGGCCTGTGAAAGCTCTTAAACCCGAATTATTCTTTTTGTTCTTGTTGGCAGCTTTGCAGCTGGGTTTTTGGCAAGAGCTGCAAGATCCCTTTCAGCCAATTCAAATGGCCTGGCTCAAAACTTTGGGGCCCCTCGCGTTTGTAGCCTTGGCTTGGTCCAGGCCTGAACGATTTTCTTCTATCTATATGAGCCAGGGTGGCCGACTGCTCTTACTTTGGGTAGCTTGGTTGCTCTTACGCAGTGCTTATAGCCCAAGCCCGGCGGTATCGCTAAAGAACGCATATGAGCAGATTCTCTGCGCCCTATTTTTTGCTGCGCCTGCCTTTTTGGCGCTTCGCGAGCGGCGCCTAGGCCTATGGCTCTTTTTGGCTGGCGGCACGGTGGCAGTGGCTTATGGCGCCTTCCAGCATTTTGGGGTGGATCCTTGGCGTTGGAGCACAGATTTTGCCGGTCGTCCCCTGGGCACGTTGGGTAACCCCAACTTTTTTGGTGGGCATATCGTCTTAGCTTGGGCTGCCAGCTTAGGGCTCTTGATTTTTGCGCCGAGCTGGGGACCGGGCCTGCTGAGCTTGGCTGCGGCCATGGGTATGGCATGTCTGGCTTTGGTTTTCATGGCTTTAGCATTTGGTTTTGCAAAGTTTGAAGCTACGGCTGGCAAAGCCTTGTTAGCGCTGGCTCTGGCGAGTGTCGTGCTTTGGCTGTTTGGGCGATGGACAAAAGCTCGGCCGCGTTGGGCTGCTGGTTTGCTCTTTGCCTTGATCAGTTTAGTTCAGCTTTGGTCCTGGACCCTAGGTGTCTGGATCGGCATGGCCAGCGCGGCCTTGGGCTTGGCGCTTTTTATGACCCTTCCAGCTGGAATCAAAGCTCGCGAGCGCTTTAGGCTCAAGACCTGGCATGTGCCTGCTTTGTTGGCACTCATCTTGGTTTTGGGATTTGGTCTTTTTGTCTCAGTGCCAGGTCAGCGCGCTTGGGAACGTTTTAAGACCTACAAGAGCGCCTCGGTAACCAATCGAATTCTAATGTGGAAGACAGCCATCGACCTCTGGAAAACAAGACCTGTCGATGGTATCGGCCTTACTCAATTTCGCCGCCAGTTTCCTGATGCCCAGGCCCGTTTGTTAGTCCGTGATAGTCGCTATTCTTATGTCGTCACGTGGTTGCCCCATCAAAACTATCTTTACATCCTTAGCGAGTTGGGAGCCCTGGGTTTTTTACTGTTCTTGGGTTTCTGGATTTTGCCTTTCAAGGCGGGCTGGCAGCGGCTTAAGCAATTAAATCCTGAGGCGCACTTGGCAGCCTGGGGTTTGCTTGGCTTAGCTGGCGTGAGCCTGATGAATACTTTCAGCAATATTGTTCCAACCCAGGCCGCCTTTTTCTATCTGGCGGGCTTGCTTTACTTTGCGCCTGGCGCCATGGGCACGCCTGTAGCTGCGGCGCGCGGGCTTTCGCTTGGCAAGTGGGCCACCTTGGCTGTCTTAAGTTTGGCATTGGCCTGGCCGGCTTGGCGCGAAGTTGCAGCACATCGTTTGATACGCGATGGTTTGAGAGCGAAGAAGCGGGGCGATCTGCTCACCGCATCAAAGCTACTTGAAAAAGCCGGCATGTTTGGAATTCGTGAATTGAACCCACAAACGATTGTGGGTGTTTGGTACGAACATGCAGAGGTACGGCGGCAAGGAGGCGATTTGCCTGGTGCGGCCCAGAGTTATGCCAAAGATTTAGAAGAAAATCCACACGCGCCGGAAACACATAATATGTTGGGTGCGGCCCTGGGGCAATTGGGTCGTCCGGTCGAAGCCGCGGGTCTCTTGCGCCGTGCCGTCGAGCTCAGTCCGGGCTATAGTAGTGCTCTGATAAATTTAGGCATTGCTTATGCCACGGCTGGTAATTTGAGTGACGCAGCCAAGACTTGGCACTTAGCCTTGAAGTTTGAGCCCGATAACAAGGAAGTCCCGGCTTATTTGCTAGAGTTAAAAAAAATGAAAAAGAGTGCGAAGTGATACGATTGCTTGTTCGTTATGAAGGCCGGGTCCAAGGCGTGGGGTTTCGCGCCACGGCTCGTCAGGTTGCGGGCGACCATCAGGTTAGCGGCTGGGTCAAGAACAAGGCTGATGGAACGGTCGAGCTCGTGGTGGCCGGCGACGAGCAAGTGGTTGACGCATACTTGGGCGCTCTGAGGGCTCGTATGGGCAGCAAGATACGTCGTGAAACGAGCGAGCCCTTTGGCGACCGAGACCTGCCGCAAAGCCTGGAAATACGCTATTAAGGCCCAAGCCAGCGCCTTGACGTTTAAGCCCTCACTGGCTAATCTAGCCGTCTCCACAGACCCGCTCGGGGGTCTTTTTTTTTAAGGGAAGCACAGCATGGCCAATGCCTACGGACACTTTGATGATGCGGCCCGTGAATATGTTATCCCCAGG
>CAZFUM010000062.1:0-12951 GCA_964521965.1 uncultured bacterium
AGGGCTGATGGTATTTGGTATTTCCACATTGTCAGTGTGGATGCCGCAGGCAATATTGGCATTGATGCTACCCATTATCCTGTGCGCATCGACACTTGGGCCGCAGCGCCAGGATTGCAAAGTAGTAGTCATCCCAGCGGAGTCTGGGTTTCGACGGGTCGAGCCGTGGTCGAGATTAGCCCTCCTGATGATTTGTCTGGGATTGTGGGTTACTACACCTTGCTCGATCGAGACCGCGCTAGCACGCCTTCAGCCGAGAAAGGTACTTATGCCACAGAGACCACATTTGAATTTACCGGACTGACTGACGGTACCTGGTATTTGCATGTTGTTAGCAAGGACGCCGCAGGCAATATCGGTGTAGAAGCCTCACATTTAGCTTTGCGCATTGACACTGAAGCACTGCCTCCTATCGTGGCTTCAACTTCTCATCCTTCGCAGGATGATTGGTATCGCAGTGGAACGATTGATTTGGTTTGGGATGCCCCCGAAGACCTTTCAGGCATTGCTCAGTATTATTGGATGTTCGACCGAGAGGCTGAGACGGTTCCTACTGTCCATTCTGGCCATCGTACCGTTGAAAACCGAACTCGCGTTACGGCAGGTGAAGATGGAATTTGGTATTTCCATGTGGTGACGCAAGACCGAGCTGGGAATGTGGGACGTCAGGCTGCCCATTTTAGGGTTCGAGTAGATACTCAAGCCTTGTCACCTCGTTTAATTTGCCCCACCCATCCTGACCGCAGTAGCTGGTCTAATCATACTCGGCCACGTTTTGAATGGTTTGAACCCGAAGATAGCTCGGGTGTGGTTGGCTATTATTATTGTTTCGATCGCAATCCTGAGACTTTACCAACGCCGGTAAGTGGTTATTACACCACTGAGCGTTATGCTCTCATTGATAGGGGCTTAGAAGAGGACGGCACTTGGTGGTTTCACGTGGTCACCCGCGATAGGGCGGGTAATGTGGGCTTAGATGCGGCTCATTACCCCATAAACCTCGATACGCAAGCACTGCCACCCCAGATTCAATCGAGCACTCATCCCGATAAGCATGCTTGGAGCAGCAATCCTAATCCTGCTTTTCACTGGTCAGCCCCCGAAGATCCTTCGGGGATTGCGGGCTATTACTATTTACTCAATCACGCCCAAACTACGGTGCCCAATGAGTCCAATGGTCAGTGGGCTGAAGAGCCTCGTATCTCATATTCAGGCCTCGAGGACGGAGTTTGGACCCTTCACGTGGTTAGTAAAGACCGTTGTGGAAATGTTGGCAGCCAGGCGGCCCATTATAGTGTGCGCATTGATACCCAGGCTTTGCCGCCAGCGCTTGCGTCGCCAACCCATCCTGAGGGCGCATGGGTTCGAAATGCCTCACCCAGTTTTACCTGGACTCCGCCTCAGGATCTTTCGGGTCTAGCTGGCTATTACACTTTACTCGACCGCGAACCTAATACGGTGCCAAGCAAAGAACGAGGCCAGTTCACCACCGGCACTCTAGCGAGCATTAATAAACTTGATGACGGTGTGTGGGTTTTTCACGTCGTGAGTGTGGATCAGGCGGGTAATGTTGGCACGCGAGCCGCTCATTATTCTGTTCATGTCGATACACAGGCAGGCGCACCCAAAGTGCTTTCAACTACTCATCCTGATCCTGATAAGTGGCATCGCGTATCCGCGCCGCATTTCTCGTGGACCCCTCCTGACGATCCGTCGGGTGTGGCAGGGTATTACTGGGCGGCTGACCAGTCACCCGACACGGTACCAGGGCCCCAATCGCGCTGGTGTGCAGAGACTCAAGTTACGTTGCCAGAGCATCCCGATGGCGAGTGGTGGTTTCATGTGGCTACCAAAGATGGGGCCGGTAATCTCAGTCTTGAAGCCGCCCATTATCGCTTCCGCATTGACACTCAAGCGCCCCGGCCTAAGGTGCAATCAAAGACCCACCCCATTCCCGAAGATTGGCATGCAGTCAATAAGCCGGTTTTTGTTTGGGAAGACGGTGATGACCGTTCAGGCATTGCAGGTCACTATTGGGTTTTTGACCGCCAAGTGCAAAGCCCGGTGCTACCTAGCACAGCTGCTTGGACCACGGCTCCTAGCGTTACCGTTCCTCCCCAAAAAGACGGCGTGTGGTATTTTCATCTAGCGGCCAAAGACCAAGCAGGCAATATTTCTGAGCCTGCGCATTACCCGTGTCGCATCGAAACCGAGGCACCTCAAACAAAAATTGAACCTCTAGCTCTGGTCACGCGCAGCGCTCAAATTACTGTACGTTGGCATGGTGAAGACCGGGTGTCTGGGTTGGCTCACTATGATGTACAGGTTCGTGAAAATGGCTCTGGCGAGTGGCGCACATGGCTCAATCAGACCACTCAGGCCCATGGCTCTTATGATGGCGCTGATGGCGTGAGTTATGAATTTAGGGTTCGCGGGGTAGATAAGGCTGGTAATGTCGAAGCGTGGCCTGATAACGGACCGTGGCCAAAAATCACGGTTGATTTGAGTCCGCCAGAACCTGTGAAGAATATTCGTGCCAAGCCGGCATCTTCGGGTTCAGTCATTTTAGCTTGGGGTGCTGCTTTAGACCCTGTTTCCGGGATTAGTCATTACGAAGTCTTCAGATCAGAACGTCCCGGTGAATTGGGCCGTCCGATTAGAGGCGGTGAAATCATAGAGGCATGCGCTTTTACAGATTCGGGCGAAGGCCTGTCTGATGGTGCTGTCTATTACTACACTGCTGTACCGGTCGACAAAGCGGGCAATCGCCGCAGCGAAGGCAACGCTCAAGCTTCTGCTATCTGTGATCGCCTGGCCCCAGCGCCTCAGTTGAGTTCACCTACCCACCCTTCGTCGTTGGATTGGTATAATCATAGTTCGGCCAAAGTGGTCTGGGATACGCCTTCTGATTCAAGTGGTATCGCAGGCTATTATTGGTCCGTTGATCAAAGCCTCAGCTCGGTGCCAGGTCCCAAGACTGGACAATGGATTGAAGTCTGCCAACTTGAAGTCAGTGGGCTTAAAGATGGTAGTTGGTACGTGCATGTTAGCAGTAAAGACAATGCAGGTAATGTCAGCAGCGAAGCTGGCCATGTGCAAATTAATGTTGATTTAAGCAAACCACCAGCGCCACAACTGCGCTCGCCATCGCATCCCCAATCAGATGCGTGGACCGCCTCACGGCAGGCTGCCTTTACCTGGAACACGCCGCAGGATCCTGCTCGCATTGAGGGCTATTTCTGGTTGCTCGACAATCGAGCCGACACCTTGCCTTCTCTAGCCCAAGGACGCTGGACTACCGCGAATTCTGCAGTCGTTGATGACTTGCCTGATGGAGCGTGGTGGTTCCATGTGCTCGCTAAAGACATGGCTGGTAATATGGGTGAACAAGCGGGCCATATTAAAATACAAATTGCTCACACACCTCCACCACCGAGTGTGAGTTCGCCCACCCACCCGCGTCCTGGCGAGGGTGGCTCGGGTCGCGAAGCCATTTTTCATTGGAGCCCACCCGGCTTTAGTGAGCCTATCGTAGCGTATCATTCTACTTTAGATCAGAATCCTGAAACCCTGCCGGATGCGCATGACCCACGTTGCGTAGATCCGCGGGCAGAATTCCATGACCTAGCCGAAGGCGACTGGTACTTTCATGTAGTTTCTGTCGATAGTTTAGGTCGTTTAGGCCGTATCGCTGCGCACTATCCGATTGCTATTCGTAAGGCAGGAAACTTGCTGGGGCAGATCACCAAGAGCAATGGAATTTTGCCTGCTGAAGGACTTAGCCTCGAGCTTTTTAAAGCTGGAAAGTCTTTGGCTAAACAATCTACCAGTTCCGAAGGTCGTTTTCGCTTTGATGGGCTTGAGGTGGCTGAATACGTGCTGCGTTTAGAAGTCGCGGGCCAACCGCCTCTCTTGCTTAATGGCCTTAAGATTAGCGAAGGAAATAATCAGTTGAATCTATCTACTGAAGTCTGCGCTTGGCCGAGTCCCAGCAAGGGTTCGCCCGATTTGCGCTTCTACGTACTGGCCAAAGAACCCGGTACGCTTTCAGTCAAGGTCTATACTGAGGGGGGTAAAGTCGTAGCGCAGCTCGAGGCACCAGCGCCCCGACCTGCTTATGTCAAGGTAGATTGGAAATGCGCCGAGGCTGAAAAAGGCCTTTATCTCTACCAAGCAACGCTGAACTGCAGCTCTGGCAAAGTCATAAAATATCCAATCCGAAAGGCTCAAATTTCGTAAAATGAATAGCCTACTTCTAACCGTCACATGAGGACGCCATGGGAAATGCAGTTCAGTTCACCGATCAAAATTTTCAGCAAGAAGTCCTGCAATCACAGCAACCTGTTCTGGTCGATTTTTGGGCCGAATGGTGTGGCCCCTGTCGAATGGTGGCACCTATCGTTGAGGAGTTGGCGGGTGATTATGCCGGCCGCGTCAAAGTCGGTAAGGTCGATGTCGACAGCAATCAAATGACTGCCGGCAGTTTTGGCGTACACAGCATTCCTACTTTGTTAGTTTTTAAGGGTGGGCGTGTCATTAGTCAGATTGTAGGTTTTAGGCCGAAGTCTGAGTTCATTAAGGTGCTGGACCAGGCTCTTTCCTGATGAGGCAAGGTCCCGCGCTGCTCATCACTGGCGCGGGCTCGTCACTCGGACGGCCTTTAGTAGCCTCTTTGCTTTTAGACCCAGAGTTTAGTAATACTCAATTATTGCTTACGTCTCGCGATATCAAGAAACTCGACCCGCTTAAGGCCCTTAGCCCTGAGCGGGTTTTTCTCTTTGAATTAGATTTGCTGGGTGACTTGAATAGTCTTGTCGCGCAGCTTGGACGACATGATATTCAGGCTGTAGCGCTTTTGGCAGGCGATAACCATGACCAAACCCTTTTAGAAAGTGGTGAGGAAGATTTTGAGATGCTCTGGAAGGTAAACACGGGCAGTCATGTGCGTCTCTTGGGCCTGCTTTTTCCGGCAGGTCCACCCAGGCTTGCAGCTCCACTAGTATTTTGTGGCTCGCAGGTAGGACTGCGCGGCAATGCTGGCCAAGCTCTTTATGCTATGGCCAAAGGCCACTTACTTGATCTTGCTAAGAAATTCACTGTTCAAGGTTGGCGAGCCAACCTTTTGTTACCTCCATTGATGCTATCGCCCATGCTCATGCAGCTCAGTCTCGAGACGCGAGAAAAACTTCTAGCCACACGACTCATGGCCGATCCCGAGCCAGAGCTTAGTGCTGCAGAACAGGCACTCTTTTTGCTATCTCGGCGTTCAAGCTATGTGGCGGGGCAAGCCTGGCATGGCGATACCCGAGTTAGCGTGCTTGGTTTCGACTAAAATAGACCGATGAGAGTATTTGTGACAGCTGGCGCTGGAATCAGCTGCCTGGGTCCTGAAAGTATGGACCGTCTTTTTATGGGAGAAAGTGGCTTACGGCCTTGGGGACGTAATGGTTTTGAAGATCTATGGGTGGGCCAAGTCGAAGGCGAAACCAAGGGCCCTGAACCCCGCGCACTTGATCTCGACCGCATAGCCGTAATCCAGACTTTGACAGGGGTTCAGCATCAGCGCTTGGCTTCTGAACGCAAAGCTGTATTTGCTAGCGTTAGCAAAGGCAACTTTGAAGTTTTTGGGCCCAGGGGAACGGGGCCCTGGCTAATCGATTATATGAGTGATCGCTGCGCCAACAGCCTGCGTGATGAATTGGGCTGGCAGGGCTGCGGGGGGAACTATCCCTTAGCGTGCGCTAGCGGCCTTTATGCTTTAGGTGCTGCCTATGAAGCTATCGTTCAGGGACGCATTGATATGGCGGTGGCGGGTGCGAGCGAAGCTTCGTTGACGCCCTTGGCTGTGGCTGCTTTTGAGAATCTGGGTGCCTTAGCGCCTCGGGGTAGAAAACCGCTGGGTCCTTTTGAAACAGGCGCTCAAGGTTTTGTGATGGCCGAGGGCGCAGCTTTTTTATTACTCGAGAATGAGTTTTCACTCAAACTTAGTGGGGCTACGCCTTTGGCTGAAATCAAAGCTTGGGCTTGTAACAGCGATGCTTATCACTTGACGGCACCTAGGCCTGACGGCAGTGGCGCTGCTAAAGTCATGCGCTTGGCACTAGGTAAAGCAGGCCTTCAAGCAAGGCAGATAGACACGGTAAACGTTCATGGTACCGCGACGCCATTGGGTGATCATGCAGAGATGAAAGCATTGGGTCTCGTCTTTGATTCACAGCTCCCGCCGCTTACCGCATTGAAGGCTGCCACGGGGCACATGCTCGGCGCTTCGGGCGCCTTTGAGGCTTGGGCTTGCGTTGAAATGATAAGGCGTCAAAAATTGGCGTGTTCGTTCACAACTGCTAAGTTGTCGATCATTCAAAATATACTTAAGGTGAGCCTGGGTTTTGGCGGGCACAACGTGGCCATGGTATTTTCGAAATGTTGATCTGGGATGAACTTAGTCAAGAACTTGAAATCTTAGGCAAAAATCAGAACTTGCGATCTTTGCGCTTGGTCGAGCCGCTTGGGCTCAATCGCGCCAAGGTCGATGGTAGGGAACTCACGCTCTTTGCCTCGAATGATTATTTGGGACTCAGCCGCCATCCAGATGTAATAAGCGCAGCCAAAGAAGCTCTTGATACCTATGGCACGGGTGCTGGCGCCTCGCGCTTAATCAGTGGCCACAATCGGCTTCTGGCCAATCTCGAAGCTGCCTTAGCTGCATTCAAGGGCGGCGAAGCAGCACTGGTTTTTGCTAGCGGCACTCTGGCCAATTATGGTCTTTTGGGTAGCCTAGCTGGACCCCATGACGCGATCCTACTCGACAAATCTAGCCATGCTTCGCTTTATGACGGCGCAAGACTCAGTGGCGCTAGAGTCTTGCGCTTTTCTCACCAAGATTTGGTCCAGCTTGAGAAGCATCTTTTGGACTCAGCAGATTCTAAACATCGATGGATCGTGGTTGAATCGGTTTATTCAATGGATGGCGATTTGGCGCCTCTACCTGAGCTTTTTGAACTGGCCGAAAAATACGACGCGATGCTCATTGTCGATGAAGCGCATGCAACCGGTGTCATTGGCGGTAGCGGCAAAGGCAGTCTTGATTATTTTCGCTTAGCATGGCACCCACGCCTTATCGTTAGCGGGACCCTTTCTAAGGCTCTGGGTGCTCAGGGTGGTTTTGTCGTGGGGCCCAAGATATTGGTACAAAGTTTGATTAATAAGAGTCGTCCATTTATTTTTTCAACGGGACTTGCGCCCGCAGCCGCGGGCGCAGCCCAGGCCGCGCTCAAAATTATTTCAACTGAAACCGGACTATTGGCGGCATTAAAAAATAATGTTACCCAGCTTCGCCAGCTACTAAGGCAGCAGGGATGGCTTGTGGATGACGGCCCGAGCGCCATCATAGCGTTGATCACCGGTGATGCCGTTTCGGCTCTTAATCTACAAAAGAAGCTTTTTCAGGCTGGCTTTTGGGCGCCCGCTATTCGACAACCCACTGTTCCTGCCGGACGCTGTCGTATTCGCCTAACGCTTAGTTCAGGCCACCGAGACGAAGACATTAGAGCATTGGCCCGTGCCATAGGAGCTCCGCTTGATTGATTTTGAAATTCTTAAACAGATTTTCTTAAAGCATGGCGGGTTATTTGTGACAGGTACCGACACAAATGTTGGTAAGACGTATGTCGCCTGTCGACTAGCCCGTCAATGGCATTCTCAAGGACTCCATCTTGGTGTTCTAAAACCTTTTGAAAGTGGTGAAGGTGGCGACGCGGCTAAGCTGCTTCGAGCTGCGTGTCTTGAAGTTCCATTATCTGCCGTGCGTCCCTATATCTTTAAACGTCCACTTGCTCCCGCAGTGGCAGCACGCTATGAGGGTCGTAGACCGAGTTTTGCGCGAGTAAAGTCTGCTTTAAGGACTATGGCAAAAGGGAGGCCGGGAGTCTTGGTCGAAGGCGCAGGTGGCCTTCTAGTGCCGCTGACGAGGACCCTCAACAACGCCGACTTAGCTAAAGCTTTAGGCTTACCGATTCTCATTATCGCTAGGCCAGGTTTGGGCACTATCAATCACACGCTTTTAACGCTGGAAGCCGCCAGATCCCGAGGCCTAAAAATTGCTGCAGTTTTGCTAAACGGAAAAATCAAGGCTGGCGATACCTCATGGCGAGACAACCCTCGGGAAATTAGGCGTTTAGGACATGTGCGAGTCTTGGGACCCCTGGCCTGGGGGCATTGACAGCGCCCAGATCTTAAGGGGAAAATAGCCTATCAGCCACAGATGTGCCTTTTAGATCGGGCCAAGAATCTGTGGTTTTTTTTTTAAGTATGGGGATGCAATGGCCGATATTTTTCTGACCGTCGAGGGGCTCGAAAAGCTTAAGACGGATCTTCATACTTTGAAATATGTGAAGCGTAAGGAAATAGTCACGGCCATACAAGAGGCACGTGCCCAGGGCGATTTATCTGAGAATGCTGAATATGATGCCGCTAAAGAAGCCCAGGCTTATAACGAAAAACGCATTTCTGACTTCGAAGATCAGCTTACGCGGGCCAAACTCATTGATGAGAGCACGGTGCCTAAGCACAAGCTTTGCGTTGGAAAGAAAGTCCGGCTTCTCAACAAAAAGACTAATAAAGAAGTAATTTTCCAACTGGTAGCGCCTGAAGAGTCTGATTTTGCTGCGGGCAAGCTTTCGATCACTTCTCCCATTGGCAAGGCTTTGATCGGTGCAATTTTGAACGATGAAGTTGAAGTGAGGGCACCGGCCGGCATCACTGTTTATAAAGTTCTCGAGATGGGCATGTGAAGCCCCTGAGCCTGCGCCTGCCTGAGGGTTGGCGCCGCTCACTGCGCCAGGGTCGTTTATTGTTGGCGGAGATCGAGACGAACGCCGATGCGATCACGCCCCAGGCCCTTGCTGATGCTGCCCGCGAAAGGTCTGGCTCTGCCGGGCCTTTCTTTTTGCTCGAAACTCAATCCAGCGGCCAGCCGCGAGGCATGTCTCTCTGGGCCCAAGGCGATAGCCTAACTTTGCTCGGTAAGGGCAAACGTTCCGTCTGGCGTCAAGGCGGCGCGCCCTTAGATTCGAGCTTGCCACCTGAAGCTATTATTGAAAAATTGGGGCCACTGCTTCGGCAGCTTGGCTATGCTGAAGCCAAAGTAGGCCTCATACCTTGGATCTGCTTTATGGGCTATGAGGCCGGCGCTCGTTATGAAGCTCTGAAGCTGCCTAGTTTAGATCCTCTCGGGCTGCCTGACTGGTGTTTTACTCTTCCTGCCCAATGGGCTCATTTTGATCCGGACCAAGGGAGCTGGCGCTTCAGATTGCCCCTCATGGACACAGTTTTTTTTGAAGCCCTGAGCATCGAGCTACAACTTACGGGCCCGGCTAGCCATGAGTTTGCTATGCTCAATCCGGAAGCCTTAGTTCAGAGTTGGGTAACTAGCGTGCAAGACTTGTTACAGCGCGCACGTCGGCCCCCTGCCACCCTTAAGCCTAAAGGTCACAAACTTAGAATTCGCGATAGCAGCAGCCTGGCTGCCTATTCGCGTAGTATTGCAAAAATCAAAAAGCATATTGTAGCTGGCGATATTTACCAGGCCAACCTTTCGCATCGCCGTGAATGCGAGTTCGAAGGTTCTGCCTGGGATCTCTATCGTAGTTTAAGCAAGATTAATCCGAGTCCCTATGCCGCCTTTGCCGATTACACGAGTTACCAGATTGTTTGTGGTTCACCCGAACGTCTCTTTACCTTGCGGGGCAATAAGGCTTTGACGAGCCCTATTGCCGGCACTTTTCCACTAAAAAAAGAAACTAGCGGTGTTGTCAAATCCCCAAAGATTTCTGAGAAAGAAAAAGCTGAACACATGATGATCGTTGATCTAGAACGCAATGATCTGGGTCGTGTTTGCGTGGCGGGCAGTGTGAAAGTGTTAGGATTAATGAAGCTAGAAACCTACTCACATTTGCATCAATTGGTGAGCCACATTGAGGGCCAACTCAAACCTCATTTTGATTTGCCTCAATTGCTTCGTGCTGGTTTTCCAGGCGGGTCTATCACAGGTGCTCCGAAAATTCGTTGCATGGAAATATTGGCTGAAATCGAGAAAGAGAAGCGTGGTTTTTACACCGGCAGCCTTGGTTATTGGGATCCCTGGCACTTTCAAAGCGACATGAATATTTTGATTCGCACGGTGCTGGTGGCCCAAGGCAAAGCCATGTGGCATGTTGGCGGCGGGATCGTGGCTGACTCAGATCCAGAGGCTGAATGGCTGGAGACTTTGCAAAAAGCTAAGGCCATTGAATCAGCTTTGATGGCCATCGCATGATGGCTTATCTGAATGGCGAATGGCTGAATCCTGCAAAAGCGGGCAAAGCTCTAGACTTTAATTTGCTTCTGGGACCGACCTTGGCTGAAAATCTTCGTGTCAAAAAAGGTCGAGCCCAGCATTTGGCAGACCATACGGCGAGAATGGCTGAAGCATGCCAAGCCCTTGGTCTGGCCGCAATTGACATAAAAGCAGTGTCCCGTGCCTTGCGGGAGACTGCGGTGCGCCTTAATGAAGGCGCGCTTCGCGTGCGCTATTTTAGTGACCAAAGCCTACTCATCATTCCCATTCGATTGAATTCAAGCCGCGAAGCAAAATTTCGCAAGCTGGGAGGCATCAAGCTTTCGACGGCAGTCATGCGTCACTATGGCAGCGAATCTTTGGCTGGGCGTTCTAAAGCCGCGGCCATGCTGAACAATCTGTTGGCCAAAGCCGAAACCCAGCTCTGGTCTGATGAAGGCTTGCGCCTCACACCTCAAGGTTTGGTCGCCGAAGGGGTTTGGAGTAACATTGTGATTCAGAAAGGGAAGCGAGTGCTCACCCCGCCTCTTAGCCAAGGCATTCTCGAAGGAGTTGAGCGCAATCGTTTCCTGGCAGCATGCCGCAAACGAGGCCTGCAAGTGTTGGAACAGGCATTAACCCGCTATGACTTATATACAGCCGACAAAGCATGGATTACGACATCCACTTATGGGGCTATGCCTATCCGACAAATCGATGGGCGAGACTTAAGCTAGTCAGTTGGCATTATTGAGTGCTTTGAATATTCCGAATCCCGCTCTATCTTGCTATAATTCCGAATCTCTTTATACACGAAGGCTTTTTGGGGAAACACCTTGCCCGATTATCCATATAAAACGATAGAGCCCAAGTGGCAGGCTTATTGGCTGAAGAATAAGACTTTCAAAACAGTGGGTCCCGGCGACCCTGGTTTTGACGCGTCTAAAAAGAAAACCTATATCCTTGATATGTTCCCCTATCCCTCGGGCGATGGCCTGCATGTGGGGCATCCTGAGGGCTATACGGCCACGGATATTGTGGCGCGGTATCGCAGGATGCAGGGCTATAACGTCATGCACCCCATGGGTTGGGACAGCTTTGGCCTGCCGGCTGAGCAGTACGCGGTCAAGACCGGGCAGCATCCTGCCATCACCACCAAGGCCAACATCGAGCGCTTTAGGGGTCAGATTCAGCGCCTGGGCCTCTCCTATGACTGGGACCGTGAGATCGCGACCTCGGATCCCTCGTATTTCCGCTGGACCCAGTGGATCTTCAGAAAGCTGCATGAAAAAGGCCTGGCCTATCAGGCCGAGGTGCCGGTTTGGTGGTGCGAGGCTCTGGGCACCGTGCTGGCCAATGAAGAGGTCGATGCCGAAGGCAATAGCGAGGTGGGTGGGCACCCTTGTGTGCGTCGGAATTTGAGGCAGTGGATGCTGCGCATCACGGCCTATGCAGAGCGCCTGATCGCTGACCTAGACGGTTTGGACTGGCCCCACAGCATTAAGAAAATGCAAGAGGACTGGATTGGCAAGAGCGAGGGCGCTGATCTTGAGTTCAGCATCGCCAGCGGCTCGGCCAAGGGCGAAAAGCTGCGCGTTTTCACCACCCGGCCTGACACGCTTTTTGGTGCCACGTATATGGTGCTTGCGCCCGAGCACCCCATGGTGGGCCGGCTCGCGAATGACGCTCAGCGAACCGCGGTGCAAGACTATATCAACGCCAGCGCGCGCAAGAGCGAGCGCGACCGCATGGCTGACACCAAGCAAAAGACCGGGGTTTTCACCGGCGCCTATGCTGTGAACCCGGCCAATGGCGACGAAGTGCCTATTTGGATCGCGGATTACGTGCTGGCCAGCTATGGCACCGGCGCGATTATGTCGGTGCCGGTGCATGATGATCGCGACTTTGACTTTGCCGTGGCCTTCGGCTTGCCCATGCGCACCGTGGTCGCCCCCAAGAACGAGGCCAAGCCCGAGGGCAAGAGCGCTGAACTTGAGGGCGAGGTCTATGTCTGCTACACCGAGCTGGGTGTGGCGGTCAATTCAGGCTTCTTGAACGGCCTTGAGACGGCTCAGGCCAAAGAAAAGATGATTCGGCACTTGGAAGAAAAGGGCCTCGGCAAACGCGTCACGCGCTACAAGCTGCGCGACTGGCTCTTTTCACGCCAGCGCTATTGGGGCGAGCCTTTTCCGATTGTATTTGATAGCAAAGGCCAGGCTGTCTTGTGCGGCGAGGACGAGCTGCCGATCACCTTGCCTGAAATGGAATCTTTTAAGCCCACGGGAACTTTTGAGCCGCCTCTCAGCAAAGTAAAAATTTGGGTAGAGACGCCCAAGGGAACCCGCGAAACCAATGTCATGCCCCAATGGGCCGGGTCCTGTTGGTACTTCCTGCGTTTCTTGGACCCGCGAAATGAAAGCGCTCCCTGGGACAAAGCCAAGGCTGATTATTGGATGCCCGTTGATCTTTACATCGGCGGGGCAGAGCACGCGGTCTTGCACTTGCTTTACGCCCGCTTCTGGCACAAGGTCTTCTTTGACCTAGGCTTGGTCTCGTGCAAAGAGCCGTTTCAGAAGCTCTATAACCAGGGCATGATCATTGGCACGGCGTATAAGACAGCTGCGGGCCTGGCGGTTAAG
>CAZFUM010000063.1:0-12800 GCA_964521965.1 uncultured bacterium
CCCGGGCGCGGGCCGCGCCAAGGTCCACCGCGTCATAGCCCACGCCATAGACGCCTGTGTAGCCACTGCCGAAGACGCCGGTGGTGCCGATCGAAAGGTTGTTGGTAGCAATGCCCTGCACGCCATTCGCGCCCACACCCGTATTGCTGGTCTGACCCCAAACACCTGGCGCCATGGTGGTCGAGCTGCCAAAGACGCCCGCGCCACCTGTCAAAGTGGTGCTACCATAAAAGCCATAAGTACCTGCACCGCCCACGCCAATATAAGGCGCGCTGCCATAGACGCCGTAGCCTGTACCCGCATTGGATCGGCCTTCAACACCATAGCTAACACCTACGCCCGCGGCCGTGGCTACAAACTTGCCGCCATAGGCATTCACGCCTTGGCCTTCACCATAAACACCAAAACCAGTCGAGGCCGTGGGGCTGGCCGCACCATAAACACCGGCTGCGGCACCCGTACCAGCAGCTAGACCGAATACACCCTTGCTGGCGACGCCGCGCTACTCACCGCGCACGCCCATGGCATTTGCACTGCCAATACCCGTGTTGGTGTTAAGGCCTTGCACAGCCACACCTGTGGTTGCGCTATGCTCGCCGGCTACGCCGATGCCTGAAGCTTGGGTGGCAACACCATAGACGCCACGGCCATTGTTGAAAGTCGAATTACCCCAGACGCCGGTGTAGCCATTGCCATAAATACCGGCCGAGCTGGCGCCACCCGTACTGTTGTCGCCCTGAATGCCGTAGCCACTGCCGCTGTTGGAATAGGCGTAGACGCCTATGTTTTCTGAATAGGCGTAGACACCATAGCTTGGGCCATGCGAATAAATGCCATAGGTACTGCCCCCGTCGACTTGAATGCCATTCTGCCCATAAAAATAGCCACCCCATGAGCTGCTGCTGTAGCCGTAAACGCCAAAACCACCAGCGCTGTAAAAATAGCCGCCAACACCTGAATTGGACTCGCCAAAAACACCATAGCCGCCAGAGCTGTTGTAGCCACGGACGCCTGCACTATAATTGCCGTCACCCAAGTAACCCTGCGAATCGCCTGTATTGCTATGGCCACTGATTGCACTGCCCCAAATGTAGCCGGGCTTGAAGAAGCTGCCACTATAACCGTCGGCATAAATTGCGTAATTGCTCGCGCTGGTGACTGAAATGCCGATGTGGTTCGTAGACTGTGCCACCAGGCCGATGTAATTGGTGGATTGAGCTAGCACGCCGATGCCATTGTTGGCCGTCGCGCGCACGGCATTGGCTAAACTATTATCGCTGGCATCGGTAACAGCCACGATTGCATCGCCTGCCACCGTATTAGCCTCGGCGCGCAGTGCGGGCGAGCCGATAGCCCAAACACCTTTGTCGCCCGGTGCAGCGCTGTTGTTATTGACCTTAAGGTTATAAGCGCCGCCTGCGCCGGTCATATCAAAGGGCAATGACAACGAAGAACCTTGCACCAAGCCGGCCGGGATCTTGCCCGAGCCGTCTAAGACCACGAGATTATTGGCAGAATTGTTAGGGACTAAACCCTGCAGACGGTGGGCATTGTTGGAATGAATAATAGGTTGGCGTGGATTCAGTGTGTCAGTGCCACTCACTACAATCTGTAGGTATAGGTCGCTGCTCCAAAGTAGCGGGGTCAAAGTCGAAAGCGGCGCGCCATTCGAGCCCAAGATGACATTGAAGAGCCCCTTGCTGACCGTAACCGCATGCGTCTCATCGCCCCAGACTTTAGTGCCCGTGACCGGTATGGCGATAGCATTGTCCCAAAGAGAAAACGTCAGGTTGTAGCTACCATCTGCCACCGCGTCACCCGCGAGGTTGGTCAGTTGGCCCTGATAATTCATCCGGTCTGGCCATGCCGCAGCATGCAACTGACTCAAGCTGCATAAAAGGGCTGCGCCAAGCGCGCCCGCTAAGGCCGTTTTCCACCGATTCATTTGTATCTCCCTAAGGGTGTTTCTCTTGCTGAAAAGCCAATTAGAATATCATGCCACGCAGCCCAGGTAAAAGAAGACGTGACTAAAGACACATTTTGTTAGCTGCGGCCTTCTATATATATGCTAGCTAAGATGATCTCAAAAGGCTTCAGCTTTACAATTAAACAATGCGCCTTGTTTTCAATGATTTATAAGCTCCACCCCAATCTTGCAGGCGAATCTTCACTAAATCTAAGAAGGTTCCTAAGCCGTCGCGAATAGGCCGAACCTTAGAATCAGGTGAATTTTCCCAACGCACAGCTACTTCTTTAATCTTGAGACTCAATTTCTGAGCCAAATACAAAACCTCGACGTCAAAGCCAAAACCCGGAATACGCTGCAGAGCAAAAACAGCCTGGCCCGCTGAGCGGGTGAAAAGTTTGAAGCCACACTGCGTGTCGTGAAAGCCATGAACGGTCAGCAGACGCACTGCCAAATTAAAGGCCCGGCCACCCAGCTCTCGGTAAAAAGGCTGATGCTTGGCAATGCGTGAGCGATCTAAGGCGCGCGAGCCAATGGCAACGTCGGCTCCCTGATCTAAGGCGCAATCGAGTGACTCAAGCTCAGCGATAGGTGTGCTCAAGTCAGCATCGCTAAAAAGCACTCGAACGCCCTTTGCGGCCAAGACGCCCGCTCGTACTGCCGCGCCCTTGCCTAAGTTGCGGGGCTGGCACAGCACTTTCAAACCCGGCACGCGACGCGCCAAAGCTTTGGCCCGCGCCACCGTGGCATCGCTCGAGCCATCGTCCACCACGATGATCTCGTGGGCACGACGCTGCGCGCGCAAATGAGCCGAGATAGCTAGCAGAGTGGGCGGCAGGCGCGTCTGCTCATTGAAGGCCGGGATGACCACGCTGAGTAAGCCACGGTTTTTTTTAGACTTATTTTTAGCTGGCATATTTAAAAGGCGATCTTCACATCGTCTTTGTCGGCTTCTTCAACCTTAAAGTACTCTTTGCGCGCATAGGCAAGCACACGGGCAAAGACAAGGTCGGGAAATTGTTCGATGCGGGTATTGAAATTATTGACGGTGTCATTGTAAACCTCACGCCGATCTGCGATCTGACTTTCTAAACCCGACACGCGCTGCTGCAGTTGAATGAAATTCTGATTACTCTTAAGGTCAGGATAGGCCTCAGCCACGGCAAACAAGCCACGAATCGCCACCGTCTCGGCAGCGGCAGCCGCCATCGCTTGCGCCGGGTTGGCCGCCTGACTAAAGCGCGTGCGCGCCTCGGTGACTTTTAAAAGTGTCTCTTGCTCAAAATTCTTGGCGCCCTTGACCACCTCTATCAACTTGCCCAATTCGTCATGGCGCTGCTTTAAGATGACATCGATGTTGCTCCAAGCTTCTTCAACTTGATGTTTTAACGCCACCAAACCGTTATAAATACCCACGGCCCAGCCCAGCACACCGAGGCCCACAAAGGCCGCGATCACTAATAAAATCAGTCCCACACTCATGATGAACTCCTTAAATGAGTTGGCCGCGCCGGGCCACATAGGCACTGGCCAGGCCCAACAAAAGCCCCAAGAACCAGAGGCCAAAACTGGCCCAACGCAATCGGCTTAAAATCTGCGCTTCATCTTTGGTCGAGATTAAAAATGCTTCGCCAAGCTCGCCCTGACCCAGTACCGCCACCGGGTCAGCCCCGGGCTCAAGTCGGCGGGGTCTGAGTATGCCCAATACGTAAAGCGGCCGCTGTAGATCAATGCGCCACTCGCTTAAACGCCTACGGCGGCCAAAGACCGCGCCGAGTATGCCCCCGGCGCCCGCAAATTCTGCCACACGAGGCCCCAGCGGCTTGCTGCCAGCCCATAAACCCCCCGTGGTGTAACTCAGGGTTTTAGGCGCATCGACTTCTGCGCCTGCGGGATCCACTTGCAGTTGGCCTGTCCCGTCATCCACCCGAAAGGGCGCAGCTGATAGACCGTTGGCAATACTCACCCAATGGGTGCGACTGCGGCCCTTGCTGTCGACCGTTCGTTGCTCTTCTTCCACCAAAAAGCGAAACCAAACACAGGCGCTGCCTGAAAACGGTGCGCACAACGCCTGCTCGAAGGGTTGGGCCAGGCCTTTAAGCTCAGCCTTGCCCATCGCCACACTGCGCACTTTTTGCGTGGGCGCGGCAGCGACGGCACGAGCCAAGCGCGCCCGTTTGAGGCCAAAGTAAAGTGAAAACAAACCCGCAGCCAGCAAAGCCAAGCTGCCAGCCAAGTAGCCCCAGGGCATCTAAAAAACCCTGTAAATGCCCATGCCAAGGGCCAGTGGCAAAGCCGTGCTGGCCCCGAAAGCAGCGATAACCCGACTACGCACTTGCAGGCGCCAGGGACCGCCAAAATCAGATTCAAGCCCTGCGCTAGCCGAGGCACCAAAATAACCCGCCATATTCTCTCGCGGCGCAGCGGCATTGAGGTCGATACCACCAATCAACGCAGGCGCTAGGCGACGCTCACCGCCCACAAGGTCGATGCCCAAGCCCAAAATCGGCCTGAACAGCCACCCCCGCAAAGGCAGCCATTGCGCCTCGAGGCGCCAGTCGCTCACTTGAAAGGTATAGCGCCGCACACCCAAATTTGGATTTTGCGCATCGACTTGATCGCCCTGGTAAAAATAGACGCTCAGACCACCCAGGGCCCTGAAGCCCCGACTGAATTCCCAACCTATTTGCAGGGGCGCGTACGAAAGGGGACGGCCGTTGTCGAGCTGCACCTGCTCAAACTCAGCGCCCCAAACAAAGCCGCCCACGAGAATGCTGGGCTTCTCGGGCAGAGGCGTTGCTGTGGTCGTGAGCGTGGGCTCAGGCTCGGCCCGCAGACCTAAGCTGGCAGCCCAGAGTGCCACAGCCAAAACCGCGCGCAACTTGCTCACGGCTTAGGCGCCTCGTTGATCTTATAGAGCAATGACTCACCCGAGCGAGCTGCCACTTCGCCCCAGGCTGCGAATTTGGCCAAGCCCTCGGCCGGATAAAGTTTGCGCTCAATGGCGCCCACCACCACCCAACGAACACTATACTTATCAAGCAAGGCTTTGCTACGAAGCCTATCGACTTCGCGATAAATGGCCTCGACATCAGCTTGGCGCTGGCCCAATTGCTGGCCTGCGCGCTGGCCCAATTGCTGGCCAATCTGATATTCCCAACCCAAGACCGTAGGCAAGCCTGTGTAAATCGAAAAGCGGCTCAGGCCTTTGTACATTTCAATGCCCGGAGCCTCTAACAAGACTTCGGTCTTGTCAGCCTCTTGGTTGAGCCAATCGATCAGCACCGCATCATCCTTGTCATAGTCCTTGAATTCAGGAGATAGCGAGCGCATTTGACGCTGTTTGAGAAAGGCCAAGCCATCGAGATGAGGGTCCTTGAAGCCGCTGGCTAAATTGACACGCGCCAACGTGGCACCCAGCGGATAAAAGAGCCCTAAGGCAACGAAGCCCCAGAGCAGGCCCCGCCAAAGCGGACGGGTCCAGGTCTTGGCTAAGAGCCACGGCAAGCCCGCAGCCAAAGCCAGCAGCATGACCAGGCCCGTTGAATAAGCATAGCGCCCGCCATTGCCGTCACTGACATCGAAGAAGGCCACGCCAAAAACAATGATGAAAACGCCGACTCCGCCCAGCCAAACAGCTAAGCGCTCACGCATGCGAGCTTTGCGACTGGCTTTGCCTTTCTTGACCACCGGCTCGCTAGACTCGCTGGCCTGGGCATAGCGCCCCATCGCCGTGCCAAAGATCAGACCCATGAAGACCCAGGCATTCATCCAGAACTTAAAAATGGTGTTTGTTCGATCAGCCACAAATTTCAGCTCGGCACCGACCACCAGACACATTGAAAAAATGCCCAACATCCACAAAAAGGCTTCGTTCGCATCGTGATAGGCGCGCAAACTAAAGAAGGCTAGGCTCAACAAAAGTAAACCCGTGGCAAAAATCAGCAGCGATGACGAGGCCAAACCAGGCATGGCCATCACCCAGGCCAGCAGGCCCAAACCCAGCAGCGATACAAATAGCCAGAAGCGCAAGGGACGCTTGTTCATGAGCAAGGAGAGCACTTTGAACGCAGCCTGGTCCAAAGGTTTGCGACCGAGCAATTTAAGTTTGAGCAACTTGTCTTCTGATTGAAGATAAGCCCTTAAGCGCAAAGCAGCCAAGGTCGCCAAGCCCAGCAGCCCAAACACAAAATAAGCCGAAGGAATGTAAGCCGATAAAGCGCGTTCTGGCGTTTGAACCGTGCCCAAACGATTGCCACTGTCTTGAATAAAATAGAGGCGGAAGCCTAACATCAGCAAGCGACCCAGCAGCAGCATGGCCACCCAAATGCCCAAGCCAACAACTGCCGCCTTGAGGCGTGCGCCGACGCTCTTTTCGCGACCCACCCAGGTACCCACCAGCAAAGCGCCCAGCGAGAGGGCAGCAAAGACTGGGTAGTTCCAAGTATTAATGGCCCACTGGGCATCGAGCAGCAAAGCCAAGAGCAGCAGCATGACGATCTGCCCGCTGCGTGTGGCACCGAGAGCTTTGAGGCCTGAGCCTGAGCTTTTGAAAATTGCCAGTAAGAAAGCGGTGAGCAAAAGTCCAAAGGGCAGCACCATGTTGTGCGGGTGCAAGTCGCCATAGAGATAAGAAAAATAGGGGAATTCAAAAATGAGAAAACGAGCCAGCTGAGGGAAGCGGGTGGGATCCCAAATAAAAGAATGCGAGATCCACGAATTAAAAAAGCCCCCCAGGCTGGGATTGCCTGCCGCGCCCTGGGCCACAAAACTCACGCTCGAAAGCGCGCCAAAAAGCGTAACTGCGCCAGCGCCCACTAGCGCAAAGCGGCGGGCTGCACCCAGTGCGCGCGTGAGGCCATAGGCGCTCAGCAAGGTCAAGCTGAAGAATAGCGTCAGGCTCATGTTGTAGCCCACGCCACCGACAAAACCCGAGAGCTTGGCCAAGCTGCCAGCCATGACGTAGCCAAAATAGTAATAACTCGAGTTATGGCCTGAAAGCCAAGGATCATAAACCGGAAAGGTCGAACAACGTGTGACCGCAGAAAGATAGGTCATGCCCAGGGGTTCGCCACCCCCAAAATAGCCTTGGCCCATGGTGTCGTGGATGTTGGGGTTAAAACTGCGAATGATGAGAAAGGCAAAGAAGCCCAGAGCAAAAACTGCCTCGGCCCAAATAATTTCGCGCTTTTTGTCGCGCCAAAATTCAAGTGCCTGCCGGCGCTTGCGCCAACCCCACGCAACGACGCCCGCACTCAGGGTCAGTAGCAGCAGCCACAACGTTGATTGATGAAAAGGCAGAGCCTTAAGCCAGGCCAAATTATAAGCCAGCCAGGCAAACAAAAAGACACCGAGAGCACGCGACAAAGCATAGCCGCCGTCAGGAAAACGACCCATGACTTTATAGGCTAAGGGCAGGGCCAGCAGCCCCAGCCAGAGTGTGAGCAGGTACCAAATGGGCGCAGGATGCAAGAGCTTGACCATCTTGCCCCGGCTCAAGCCCAAGTTAGGGTTCAGCTTGGTTTCGGCGCCAGCCGTGCTGGGGCTAAAGCCTGCAGCGGCACGGCGAATTTCTTCGGGCCCACGGCCTTGACGCCATAGGTCAGGCAAGCCCAGCTCTTGAATATGAGCCTGCAAGGTGGCCTTGGCTTCGTCGGCAGTGATGGGCCGCACTTTGCGCAAAAGCAAAGCGTGCGGCCGGTCGTAAAGGGTGAAGCTTTCGTCAGCCCAGAGGCTCACGGGCTTGTCGCCCACGCGGCTGTCATTGATTTCGACCATGCCAAACCAACGCATGCGATTGCTCGACTCATAGGCGCGCTCAAAACCCAAACGCGCCGGGTCTTTAGTGAGGATGTCAAAGTAAGCGTGCGTCAGCGGAAAGCGCGTGGGAATGCGTAGATAGGTGCCATAGGCGCGAGCATCGGCCATGACCAAGATATCGGCTTGTTCAAGCACTTGGCCCAAGTGCTCGAGCTTGGCGGGATTATCCCACTGCACAATGTCGACTTTGCGATTGTCATAAAAACCGGCGTGACGACCACTGACCTCAACCGGCAGATCATCGCCCCAATTCTCATTATAGATGCGACTACGACGCATCGAGCCGTTCTCACTGACCTGCAGCGGCACCTTGTCGAAGATCCACTCTGAGGCTGAGATCCAGGGATGCTTTCTAAGATAAGTGCCGCCGTAACCCAGGCCATAGCCCAGGGTGACTAGCAGCATAAGGCCCAAGGCCCAGCGGCTCAGCTTGGCGCGCTCAGGAAAGCGCTTTGCTAGTTCATCTAAAGCAGCCACCGCTAGCAAAGCCAAGAAAGGTGTAAGCGGCAGCATATAACGCGCAAACTTGGCAAACGAAACAAGACCTACGATGGCGAAGTAGGGCAGCACCCAGCTCAAGATGAGCGCAGGCGCAAAGGCTTCACGATGCCAATCCCAGCTGGGGCTAGCCACGAGCTTAATCTTGCGACCTTTGACAAGCTTCGCCTCAGCTTTGCGGGGCAAAAGGCGCAAGGGCGAGAATAAATAATAAGCGACACTCAATAGGCTGATCAGGCCGAGCGCGATGCCCTGATAGTAGAAGACGAGATTCTTAATATGAAAGCTGGCGGCTGTGTCCCAGTACTGACGCACATAAGGCGTACCCTCGGGCGAGCCAGTAACTAAGATATTACGCTGCTCAGCTTGGTTGCGCGTGAACTTGGCCCAATCCATGAAGGCGCCGGGCATGAAGACAAAGAAGGCCAGCAGAGCCGCGCCCACAGCTATGCCAAGATTCATGGCTTGATCTTTCATGCGCTCGGCGCGCACCTTTTGAGCCAAGCCGGGCGCAAGCACGGGCCAGACGTGCGCTAGCAAGATGGGCAAGGCCAAGGGGAGAGCCGCAGTCTTGCACGCGAGAGCCGCGCCATAGGCCACACCTGAGGCCACGGACCAGCCCCAGCTATGCGAGCGCGCAGCCTGCGCACTGGCCAGCAGCGTCGCCACGGCCATACAAGACATCCACGGATCAACCGTGAAGAAATGGGCTAACTGAATATTGAGCGGAGTGAAGGCTAAGAGCAACGCAGCGAGAGCGCCCACTCGCCGGTTAAAGAGACGGGCGCCTAAGAGAAAAACTAAAAAGACCGTGAGCACGTCAACCAGGCCCGTGATACTGCGGCCCCAGCTGCGCACCCAATCATAGACCGGCAGGTTGCGGTTGAAGAGCATGGCCACGTCTTTGACGGCGGCCACGCTATAAAGGGGCAACGAGCCATACTGCAGGCCGGCAGGATCATTTTGGGCCTGGCCCGGCATGGCAGGATAACTTAAGGGGGCCGTGACGCCAAAGAGCCAGCGCTCGTCAGGATGAAATTGGCGCTGCACATACCAGTCAGGCCGCATGAGGCGCAGCACGGCAGCTGCTATCACGATGAGCAAGGTAAGCTTGGCCCACTTGTCTTCGCGCAGAGCTTTAACCGCAGCTGAAAAGCCCTGGCGCAAGATACGCCAGGGTGCCGTCAATGCGTCATAGAGTGGGTCGTCATCGTTGCGCTTAGACGCGCTGGCGCGGCGGGTTTTGGCCAATTCGTTCTCCTGAATGTTTAAAGGCGCAGCTTAGCCGCGACCGTAGAGCAAGATCAGGGCCGCAGTGAGCACGTAGAGTACTAAATTGATTTGAGTAGCCCGATCGCTCAGCAGCACGCGTTCAGGCTGCCCGGCCATGCCTTTTTGGTGGCTCAGATAAAAATAACGCAAGATGCCGTAGAGCACGTAGGGCACGGTGAGCATCATCAGCGGGCCGCGCTCACTCACATGCGCATTGAAGGCATAAAGGCTATAAGCCACCAGCGTGGCTGAAGCCACCACGGCAATCATTTGGTCGAGCAAGCCCAGACTGTAATGATTCAGGGCCTTGCGATGACTGCTGGCCTTGCCTTTAAGCAATTCGATTTCAGCGCGACGCTTAGAGAATGCCAAGAAGAGAGCCAGCAAGGTGGTGCAAACCAAGAGCCAAGGCGAGATGCTGACTTGAATAGCCAACCCGCCCGCTACCGCTCGCAGCACGAAGCCTGCGGCTACGGCAAAAACATCTAGAATCACTTCATGCTTAAGCCGAACGCTATAAGCCACATTGAGCGCCATGTAGCCCAGGGCCGAGACAAAGAATGGACCGCCCAAATGCCAGCCCAAGCCTAAGCCTAGTGCAAAGGCCAAGAGCGAAAGGCCGCGCGCGCCTGCCACGCTAATACGACCCGCAGCCACAGGCCGATGCTTTTTGAGGGGGTGGCTGCGATCTGAGGCGGCGTCCATGGCGTCGTTGAGGGCATAGACGCCAGATGAGAGCAACGTGAACGAAGCAAAAGCGGCCAGGGCTTTGAGCGCCTGGCCGAGATCGGTAAAGCCACCGCTAAAAAGCAGCGCGGCAAAGACCAAGAAATTTTTAGGCCACTGGCGCGGCCTAAACAGAGCCAGCGCGTCGCGCATGGGCTGGCCTTACTTCGCCGTGGCGCTGGCAGCAGCCGGGGCGGCCGTGGCGCTCACAGCAGCGGGGGCGACCAAGGCGGCCTGGCCAGGACGCACAATAGGATTTTTAGGTGCCTTGGCGGCGTCTTCTTCATCTTCACTGTCCCAATCTTCTTCTTCGTCATCAGCCTCTTCACCATCTTCGAGCTCGGCTTTGCGCCGTACCTCGATATCAGCAGTATGCAGGGCCACGTCATCAAGAATCAGAACGGGGTCGCTGTCTTGAGTCGCCGTATCAAGGTAGAGCGTGAGCTGGCGTATATCTTGAGTGTTGAGACGTGCTAGAGCTAAAAAGCCAAGATCAATCTCAACATCGGCCGGGCCCGAGGCCGGCACATCAATGGCCGTCTGGGTGACATTGGCGGCTGAATCAGAAAAACGAATTTTCAAATTCTGGGCGCGCCCCGACGGATTAAAAAGGTTGAAGGTCAGATAGCGAAACTGGCTCCAATCGGTATGCTTAAGGGGCGTGTGCGTCTCGGTGCCCAAGCTGAGGCCGGTTTCCCAAACTTTGGGACGCGAATCAGCATCGAATTTCTTATAGTCACCCGGCACCGTAAAGCGAATCTTGGCCGCACTCTTGCCATGAAAATACTTATAAAAAACTTTGTCCTTGATCGCTTTGGCCGAGTCTTTATCGATAGGCTCAAGCGTGGCGTAACCTGACGTGCCCCAACGAAAATCATGCTTAGGATAAGTTGGCTTCTTAAGGGCCGAAGGAATGTCAAAATTGGGGTTTTCTGCGGCCTTATCAGGCAGGCTCTCGAAATCACAGAGCGTAATGCTTTGATCGACAGAAGCTTTGGCTGGGCAGCCCGCGAGCCCCAAGGCCCCGAACAGCAGTGCAAAACCCGCGATCAGACGCTTTCCTGACATGGCCACCCCTAATAAATACTTAATCATAAATAGTTTTGCGATTTTAGACGCTACCCCCAAGGCTGTCAACGCATGGCATACCTGCTTGATCTGGGTCTGGGGGCATTTCGGATTCTGAAACAAAGCAGTTTGAATGGGGTATACTAGCCTAGCTTCAAGCCATGTTTGGTCGCACTTTTGCTTGGGAATACCCTGTGAACGAATCTTTAGGCATGGACTTTGACCCCCGGGCCCTCGAAGGCCTGATTCACTCGGGCGGCAAGAAGAAACTCGACACCCTCTTAGAGATGTTCAGAAAAGAGGGCCCAGACCGAGTGTCTGAGATTGAGAAATCCCCTGATATTAAAGATGCCAAAAAGTCAGCTGTCGCGCTTAAGGCGAGTGCCGCTAATTTAGGCCTTTTGGCCCTGGAAGACCTTTGCGACCAAATACTGGCGGGCAAGGACCTGGGCTCGCTCAAGGGCCAGTTTAGGCCGGCCCTGAGCAAGTCGCTAGGCTATTTAGAAAAGACGCGCAAAACCATTTAATTATTTTTCAAACTCCACGCCATCGATGGCAAATTCAAAATCTTGATCACTGATGCCCGCAGGCTGGAAATTCAAAGCTTTAACATCGCTGAATTTTTTGAGCACGGGCGCAGCCCAACCTGGCTGAGCAAAATCTTTTAACATCAAGGTGATCCGAGTCCATTCAGACGGCGCCTTGAAGCCCAGACGATAGAAGCCATAATCATTGACGGCTTCCTGCCCCAACACCAGCTCATATCCCTGGCCATCACCCTTGACCCAAAATGAAATGCTCTTGAGCTTGCTTAAGTCTGCGCCTTCACGTGCCGGGTTCAAGGCTGTATAAATCATGGCATAGGGCCACGGTGCCTGCGACTTGCCGTAATGCCCTTTCAGACCCACATAATATTTACTGCCCTTGGGCCCGCCTTCAGCCACTTTAAAGGGCAGGGGCTCGATGCGCGTGCCCAGCTTGTTGTTGTCTTGATCAGCGCCCCAGGGCGAGCGCAAAGCATTCAGCAAGTTGCCATCCTCAAAATCATCCAAAACAAATTTTGAGCCCTTCATCTCAATATCACGTCCCATCTTTGGCTCGGGCGCTTTGGCCCAACTTGGTATCTCGCGCAAGACCAGCTTGCCGTCGCCTTGGCGCAATTGACCCGTCGCCATATAAGGCATAACGGTGTCGAGCATTTGATCCCGATACTCAAAGAGCATGAAACCGTCGAAACCCGCGTCACGCGAAGCCTGAACCTCTTTAGAAAGCGTGTCGAGAGCCACGATTCTGCCGCCGTCAAAGGTGGTCTGAGCGCCCGGGCGCAACTTAACCTTAGAGCCCTTGAACAACTCGCCCTGAGCCAGGATAGCGGCCTTAAAGGCGCCCGCGTCCTCGGTGTAGGTCATGGTGCTGAGTATCCACATCCGCCCTGTGGGGAGGAAGAGGG
>CAZFUM010000064.1:0-12728 GCA_964521965.1 uncultured bacterium
GGGCCGTATCATTGGCGTGGCCGATGCGTTTGACGCGATGACATCCGACCGCGTCTATCGCCCCCGTCTTAGTGATGAGATAGCACTGGCCGAGCTGCGCAAGCACAGTGGAACCCAGTTTGACAGTCGCGTGGTCAAGGCCTTCATGGCGGCTTATGACAAAGGCAAGATTAAGACTGAACCCAGCACGTTTAACGATAACGGCCCGTCCAACGGCCGGCAAGGAGGCTAAGTGGCCTGGTTTAAGAAGCCGAAATACACCATCGTTCGCACGGGCGAAAAAAAAGAGATTCCGGTCGGTGTTTTTGAGAAATGCGACGAATGCGGGGCCATGCTCACAGGTGCTCAGCTGGCCGACAATTGGCAGGTTTGCCCCGCTTGCTCGCATCATCGCCAACTCGATGCCAAAGAACGGGCTCGCTTGCTGATCGACGAAGGCAGTTGGGTGGAACATCCCATCACGGCTAAGAGCCTCGATCCCTTGAAGTTCCCCGACTACGCTGACAAGCTCAAGCGCTCGCAAGACAAGACCGGCTTGGCGGAAGCCGTGGTCTGCGGGCATGGTGACTTGCTGAGCCATCGCGTGGCCCTGGGCGTCACCGAGTTTGCCTTTATGGGCGGCAGCATGGGTTCGGTCGTGGGCGAAGAACTTACGCGCCTGATTGAATTTGCTACGGCCGAGCGGCGTGCTTTGATCTTGATTTCTGGTTCTGGCGGCGGGGCTCGCATGCACGAGGGCATACTCTCGTTGATGCAAATGGCCAAGACCGCGGCAGCCCTGGCGCGTCATAGCGCCGCAGGCCTACCCTATCTTTCGGTATTAACCCACCCCACGGGCGGTGGCGTGACGGCCTCTTGGGCGATTTTGGGCGACTTGAATATCGCCGAGCCCAAGGCCCTCATCATGTTTGCGGGCGCGCGTGTGATTGAACAGACCATACGCCAGCGCCTGCCTAAAGACTTCCAGCGCTCTGAGTTTTTACAGGAGCACGGCGTCATCGACCAGGTGGTCGACCGGCGCAAGCTGAAAGAATCCCTGGCCCAATTCCTTGGGTATTTGAGGCCGGTGGAAGCAACACGTTAATTTCTCACGGAGGGAACATGCGCAAGTGGACTATGGCCATCGCGTTGAGCGTGGCCGCTTTGGCAGGTTTGGCGACCGGCTGCGGCAAGAAGCAAGACCCCAACGCTATTCGATTCAGGTACTGGGGCGACACCGCAGAGATTCAGATTATTGAAAACTTGTTGAAAAGCTTTATGGAGGCTAATCCCGGCGTCGTCATTAAGGCCGAGAGAAAGAACGCTGACAATACCTATGCAGACATTTTGCTTCAGGAGTTTGCAGCCAATAAGGCGCCCGATGTCATGTTCGTTTCAACGGACAACATTGAGCTACTGGCCGAAAGCAACAAGCTTGCTGATCTCAATACCTTCTTGGCCAAAGAAACTGACCTGAAGGCCAGCGACTACTACGACAGCATGATCAAGCGCTTTAGCAAGAACGGCCAATTGTTGGTACTGCCGCGCGATGTCGCTCCCATTGCCGTGGTCTATTACAATAAGGACATTTTTGATAAGGCGAAGCTGCCCTATCCCAAAGATGACTGGACTTGGGATGACCTGCGCAACGTGGCCAAGAAGTTGACCGTGCGCGATGACAAAGGGACTGCCAAGCAACTGGGCTTTGCCGATGATTGGAACCTTTCAGACGCCTGGGTACTTTCGGGCGGCGGCGGCATGGTGGATGACTATTTCAACCCTACCCGTTTTACCGTGAGCGAACCCGATTCAGCTGCGGGCGTACTTTTTCGCTGGGGCCTTTTTCATAAAGATCGCGTGATGCCCACGGCTGCTGACCAGCAGACCATTGGCATGGGCGCCATGGCCCTTTTCATGAACGGCCAGTTAGGCCTTTTTCACTCGGGCATTTGGAAAACCCCCACCTTCCGTACTATCAAGTCCTTTAAATGGGATTGCGTGCGTTTCCCTACGCGCAAGGGCGTTAAGAACGCCCGCTTCTTAGCCGGTGGTTCGGGCTATACCATGCGCAACGACGTGGCAAACCCAGAGCTCTGCTGGAAGCTGGTGAAGTATCTTGCCGGCCCCGAAGGACAGAAGGGCATTGCCTCGACCGGCTTGGCTCAGCCTGCTATCAAGTCATTGGCGGCATCAGAAGCTTTCTTAGACGGGCAAGATCCTAAGAACAAGAAGATGCTGCTCGAAGCTGCAGAACGTGGCGTGGCAGCTCCGGCTTGGAAACCTTGGCAGGAATTTCTGCGCGGTACTTATACTCCTTCCACAGATCCCATTTGGTTGACCGGCTACAAAGACGGTGAGGCAGGTGTGATCAAGCTCTTGAAGGACGTAGAAGCGCAAGGCAACGAAAAGTTTTTCAGCAAGAAATAAGCGACAGCGTATGCCTCCCGCCCCAGCTTGCCTGGGGCGGGCCCGGCTGAGGCAAACTACCAAGGAGTTAGCTATGAAAATGATTCGTCTGTTTGCCCGACTCATGACTTTCGCGCTCGTCTGCGGCTTAGCGCCGCTGGCCCTGCGTGCCGAAGTCGTGGCCTCAGCCGGGCCCGAAAAGATCAGCCGTGAAGAGTTTGATGCGGCGGTGGCTGCTGAAGAACGTTCGGCCGGTCAGCCCCTTAGCATTTCTCAAAAGAACGAGATCTTGCAATCGCTCATCAATCAGCGCTTGCTGGTGGCCGAGGCCAAAGCACGCGGTCTGCACAAGGGCAAGGACTTCAAACTCTTTATGCTCGAGCAAGAGCGCCAGGCTCTGGGTCGGCGGGTTTATGAACTCGAAGTGAGCGCCAAGGTTCAGGTGAAGCCTGAAGAAGCCGAAGCTGCGGTGAAGGGCAGGCCTGAGTTTTTTGAGACCCTAACCTTGTCGCAGCTTGTCGTGGTCGATGAGGCCGAGGCCAAGGTGCTTAAGTCTGCGTTGACCCCCAAGAATTTTGCTAAATGGGCCCGCGAAAAGTCTGTTGATCAGGCTAGCAAAGCCCGGGGCGGCGATATCGGCGTGGTGCGTCGTGGCATGATGCTGCCTGAGCTTGAAAAATCGGTATTCGCAGCTAAGTCGGGGCAAATAGTGGGCCCGTTAAAGAGCAGTTTTGGCTGGCATATCTATTGGCTGCGCGAGCGCCATCTTGAGAAAGGCGACGAGGCCCTTCGCGTGGCAAGTGAAGAGTTGGGTCGAGGGCGTGCCAGCGAAGCGCAAAAAGCTTTGATCGATTCGCTGCGTAAGAAGTTTAAGGTTGAGGTGAATCTCAAGCCGTGAAGCGCCAAATTTGTCTGGCCGCCCTAGCGGTACTTGCTTTGCTCGCCACCGCCTGCACGCCCCGACAGGCGCGCTTAAGTCAGCCCGGTGAAGTGGCAGGCCTGACAGATTGGCGCATCAGCGAAGAAGAACGGACCCAGTTTAAGGCGTTATTGGCCAAGACGCCGAACGCGCCTGAGGCCCCGCGGGCAGCCTATTTCTTGGCTCTGGATCTTTACCACGCCAGCCAGCTGAGTGAGGCAGCTCAGGCTTTTTATCAAATCGAGAAGAAATATGCGGGAAGCCTTTGGGATCGAGTCGCTGCCTACATGGCGGCGCATGCCTTGGAAAAGGCTGGTGATCCCGTTCGTGCCTTCGCCCATTACCAGCTTTTGCTGGGCCCGCCCTATGTGGCCGATCTTGCGCTGAAGGCGCGTGCGGGCATGGCCCGCCTGGCTCAAGGCGCCTTGAGCCCCGAAGCCATCAAGAGCTTGATCGACTATCCTGCGGCCGAAGAATTTCAGCCCCTCTTACGCCGTCGCCAAATCGAAGCTTGGATTTTGGCCAAGCAAAGTGATGTGGCCTTTAGCGGTCTTGAAGACTACTTGCGTCGTTATCCTTTGGGCCCGGGCTTAGTCGAGGTTGAGGCTTTGGCACGCTTGGCTGAATCTGGCCTGCCGCTTAATCGCCGCACACTCGGCGTCTTGCTGCCGCTGAGCGGACCTTTGGCGGCGTTTGGTTTGCAAGCCAAGCAGGGTGCCGAGCTAGCCTTAGAGCGGGCAAATTTAAAATTGCCTGAATCTGAGCGCTGGACATTGAGCTGGGCCGATGAGGGCTCGACCACCGAAAATGCGGTGCTTGCAGCGCGGCAGCTCTTTGAGCGTGATCAGGTGATGGCTGTCCTGGGCCCCTTGTCGAGCGATGCGGCTCAAGCCGTGCTGCCCTTGGCGATGGCGCGGCGCACCCCCCTGCTCAGTCCCTCGGCCTCGCGTAGTGACTTAGCGGCAGCGAGCGCCTACTTTTTTCGCAATTGCGTGACGCTTGAGAAACAGGCTCAGGGCATGGCAGACCACGCCGTGGTGAGTCTGGGGCTTACTCGTTTGGCTAGCCTTTCGCCTGATTCGCCTTATGGTCGTGCCTTGGCGACTGCTTTTGCAAAACGCAGTGCTGAGCTGGGCGCCGTTGTTTTGGTGGCGGTCACCTATACCCCGGGCACGCGTGATTTTCACGAGGCGGTGCTGGCACTTGGGGGCTCTGATCCCGGCATAGTTAAAGATGCTGATGCGCGTGAGAAGCGCGAGCAGCAGGCTGCGGTCGAGGCAGCTTCGACCGCTATTGGTACGGCTTTGTTGGCCCTCAAAGAAAGTTCGGCAGCTAGTTTGAGCAGCAGCGTGCAGGTTGGACCGGCTGCACTCACCCTGAGTGCTGATGCCGAAGCCTCTGACTTGAGCGTGACGATAGAAGCCCTGGCGCCCTTGGTTTTTCCTGCGCGCATAGCCGTAGTGGATTTGGCCAGCGATTCAAGCGCTGCCAGTCTTAACGCGGGTCGTGCTTTTAGTGATCGATTTGCCCGGGTCTTGGGCCAGCTCGAAGACCTCAAGATTACGGGCCCCGATGAAAGTGGCCGGCGCTTAGCTGAGCGCGGTCTTAGGCCTGAGTCTCTGAGCCCTAGCAGCGCCGCTGCTTTTGCCCGTGCCTTGGGCGCGGATTTCTTTTTGGGTGGCAGCGTCACAGAGGTTTGGGCTGATTTTGAATCGCTTTCGATCACGGCCCAGAAATCAGGTTATGAAGGGCGGCGGGCTCGCTTGCGCATCAAGAAGTTCAGTGAGAATCAGGTTTTCTTGGTGGTGGTTCAGCT
Source organism: uncultured bacterium (assembly GCA_964521965.1). GTDB lineage: Bacteria > Oederibacteriota > JAJYGY01 > JAJYGY01 > DAIDJD01 > CAZFUM01. The sequence continues at coordinate 5,121 of CAZFUM010000064.1, forward strand.
CATCGACGCGCGTGATGCCAAGACTGCGGCCTCAGCTCGCTTTGAAGCCCTCAAAATGAGGCCGCCTCGGGCCAACCCCCTCAACTTGCAGGCGGTTTATTTGCCGGGTAAAGCCGATGAAGTTGTGCAGGCCGCCCCGGTTTTTCGTTTTCAAGAACTGCCCTTGCAACTCTTGGGTGCTGATCTCTGGGATCAGCCTGCCCTGCTCGAGCATGCAGAACCTTTAGAAGGGGCGCTTTTTACCACGGGGTTTTTTGCTGCCTCGCCCGATGAGCGGGTCAAGGCATTCACGCGTGACTACAAGGCTCGCTATGCGGCGGCGCCTAATGTGATGGCAGCTCAGGCCTATGATGCTTTGGGCTTGCTGATGCAGGCTGCCCAATCGGCCTCGACGCGGCGCGAAGCCATTGAGCGCCTGCTGAGCATTTGCGACTACGCAGGTGTCAGCGGACGTACCTGCTTTGGCGGGCGGCAAGATGCAGTGAAAAAACTGCCCATTTTGAGAGTGGCCAGTGATGGCCTTGAACAGGTGAATCCTTGAGCGAAGCACCCCAAGCACCCCGCGGCACTCGCGATCTCTTGCCAGCCCAGACCCGGCGTTGGCGTGAGGTGGAACGTGTTTTTCACGACGTGTTTCGCCGCTACGGCTACGGTGAGCTGCGCACGCCTCTTTTTGAGGCGACCGAGCTTTTTGTTCGTGGCATTGGCGAAGGAACCGACATCGTTAACAAAGAGATGTACACCTTTGATGACCGCAAAGGCCGTTCGCTCACACTTAGGCCTGAGGGCACCGCGGGCGTGGTTCGCAGCTATGTTGAGCACCGCTTAGGACAGGGCGATCTGGGCGAAGCCAAACTCTATTATATCGGCCCCATGTTTCGTTATGAACGTCCCCAGGCTGGGCGCTATCGCCAGTTTTGGCAGGCTGGGGTCGAGGCCATTGGTTTTGCAGATCCTGTCGCTGATGCCGAGGTGGTGGCCATGCTGGTCACAGCCTTGCGCGAATGCGGCATGGCCGATCTGAGTGTCGACATCAATTCAGTGGGTTGCCCCGCTTGTCGGCCCGCTTACTTAGACAGCTTGCGCGCTCATCTCTTGGCTTGCAAAGAATCCCTGTCGCTTGAGAGCCAACTGCGCCTTGAGACAAATCCGATGCGCGTGATGGATTCTAAAGATCCTAAAGATAAAGAAGCCGTCGATGCTGCGCCCAAAGTCACAAACCACCTTTGCTCAGCTTGCTCGGCTCACTTTGCCCAAACCCTACGTCACCTTGAGCGCATGGGCGTGCCCCATCAGGTGAACAAGAAACTGGTGCGCGGTTTGGACTATTACACGCGCACCGCTTTTGAAGTGCTCTCGGGTAATTTGGGCGCTCAGAACGCCGTGGCGGGTGGCGGCCGTTATGATGGTCTGATAGGTCAATTTTTGGGCAAGCCTCGCCCTGCGGTGGGCTTTGGCGTGGGTCTAGACCGCTTGCTCAGCCTTTTGGGCGAGCCTAGCTTAGAGCAAGCGCTCTCAGCGGGTGCCGCTGCCCAGGCTGACGTTGCCATCGCAGCGCTCGGGACCCCAGCTCAGAGCCAGGCCTTAGCTTTGGCTCAGCGTTTACGCGAAGCAGGCCTAGCGGTGTCGCTTGAATTGGCGCCCGGCAAGAGTCTTAAGAGTCAGATGCGCGCGGCTTCGTCGTCAGGTGCGCGACATACGGTGATTTTGGGCGAAGACGAGCTCGCTCAAGGTGTCGCCACGGTTAAGCATATGGATAGCGGTCAGCAGGTCAGCGTGCCGTTGGCTGAGCTGCTTAAGCATCTTCAGGAGGCCCGTTGAAATACTTTAAAATCGCCCAATTCATTCCTGCCAAAGGCCAGGCCTGGATGTATTCCGAAGTCGATGACAATCAAAAGGTGCTGCGCACTCTTACGCATATTCCTTCGACCAACGAGACTGAACGAATTCCTGATCCGGTGGTCAAAATGTTGTTCATGCCAGAGCGTTTGAGCCCGGCGACTGAGCAAGAGTTCCTCGAGCTGTGGGGCTCTTAAGCCAAGCATGGGATGTGGCAGGTGCGCTGGCATTTGAAGCCGCCTGTTCTCATTGTGGCAGGCGCGTGGGGCGCCTCAGCCGCGGGCCTTTGTGCGCTAGCTGCTGGCGGGTCTTTGACCAAACCGCGCCTGGGGCACCGGCTTTGAGCATTCAGGGAGCTGACGAAAGCGTTGTGTTGGCACCCTATGAAGGACCGGCCCAAGACGTGTTGCTAGCCTGGAAGCATGGCCGCCGCAACTCGGCCGCCCGTCCTTTGGCAGAGCGCATGGCCAGGGCCATTCAAGCCAGGGCGTGGTGCCTGCCGGGAACCTGCTTGGCCTGGGTGCCGTCTTCTCATGAGGGCCTGGCGCAGCGCGGTTTTCATCCCGCCCAAGAACTGGCTCAACGGCTAGGCCAGAGTTTGAGCTTGCCGGTTTTGTCCGTCTTGCAACGGTCTGCTCAAAGTCAGCGCCAAGCGCCTTTAGATCGCGAGACCCGCATGAGCGCTGCCTTGGGCAGCTTGCAGGCGAGCCCTCGCGCTGCACTCGACCGAGTTCTTGTGATCGATGATGTGAGCACGACGGGCGCCACCCTCAGCGAAGCGTGTCGAGCTTTGAGGCAGGCAGGCGCCCATTGGATTGCGGCCTTGGCATGTGCCCGGCCACCCTTGCGGAGCGGCCTATGAGCCCCAAACGCCTAGCCGACAATGCACTCGAGCTGGTGGGTAGCACGCCCATGGTGCGGCTTAAGACATTTGAAGCGTCGGGCAGCCGCATCTATGCCAAGTACGAGGCGGCTAACCCGGGCGGTTCAGTCAAAGATCGCATTGCGCTCAACATGCTTCTCGAAGCTGAGCGTAGTGGAAAGCTTAAAGCGGGGCAGGGTGTGGTGGTGGAACCCACTTCAGGTAACACCGGTGTGGGTCTGGCTATGGCCTGCGCGGTACGCGGGTATCAATGCATCTTGATCGCGCCGGAGGGGTTGCCGCCTCGGCGCCAAGCCCTGCTCAAGGCCTATGGTGCCGAGCTGCGCATGACTCCCTTTGAGTTAGGCATGAAAGGTGCGGTGGATGAGGCAGAACGTCTGCGACGCGCCAACCCAGGTTGGTTCTGCCCCATGCAGTTCGCTAATCGCAGCAACCCTGCGGCCCATCGCAAAGGCACAGCCCAAGAGATTTTGCGTGCGCTCAAAGCAGCGCCCGATGCCTTTGTGGCCGGCGTGGGCACAGGCGGGACCCTAACGGGTTGCGGCGAGGCATTGCGCAAAAAGAACCCCAAGCTTTGGCTGGTCGCGGTCGAGCCCGAGGGCTCACCCGTGCTGTCAGGCGGCGAGCCTGGCACCCATAAAGTGCAGGGCATCGGTGCTGGTTTTGTGCCAGCCGTGCTACGGCGAGAGTTGATTAGCGAAATCGTCAAAGTTAGCGATCAAGAGGCACTCGACGGCGCTCGTCAGTTGGCGCGACGTGAAGGCCTGCTGGTGGGTGTTTCGTCTGGCGCCAATGCCTGGGCAGCGGGCCAATTGGCCCGTCGACTTGGCAAGGGCAAGGTCATCGTGACCCTGCTTTGTGATAGGGGTGAGCCATACTTGAATGAGCATGGCGACATTGAATAAGCCAGCTTGGGCCGATCTTCATAGCCATAGTACCGCTTCGGATGGCCGCCTCAGCCCCAGTCAACTGCTGGGCTTGGCGGCTGAAAAAGGCCTGGCGCTCCTGGCTCTGACAGATCATGACAGCGTGGCAGGTCTGGCTGAGGCTGGGCAGGCCGCGAATTCTTTGGGCGTGAAGCTGCTAGCGGGTGTTGAAATCTCGATTGATTTTGAACCCGGAACATTTCACATGGTCGGTTTGGGGTTTGACCCAGGGCATCTCGGCCTTTTGGCTGGCTTAGATAAGCTGCGCCAAGCCCGTGAGGCTCGCAATCCTAAGGTGCTTGAGAAGTTACAGGGTTTGGGCCTTGATTTGAGTTGGGCAGATGTGCAAGGGAATGCCAAGGGTGGTCTGGTCGGGCGTCCGCACTTTGCCCAAGCGCTTATTCAGAAGGGCTTTGTTAAGACTTTTGATGAGGCCTTTGACCGCTATTTAGCCAAGGGTCGGCCAGCCTATGTGCCTAAAGCGCGGCTGGGGGCACAGGCTGCGCTAGACTTGATTCATGGTGCTGAAGGCCTGGCGGTGTTAGCGCATCCCATTCAATTGGGATTGCAGGGACCTGAGCTGCGCCAGCTGATTGGGGAATTGCACGAGCAAGGTTTAGACGCCATCGAGGTATGGCATCCTGATCATGGCCCCGATGATGTGAAGGTATACCGTGACTTGGCTCATGATTTAAGTTTGGGTAGTTCTGGCGGTTCAGATTATCACGCCATACCCGGCAAAGCCGGTGAACTGGGTCTGCCCGGCATGAGCTTGCAGGCAGCTCAAGAGCTTTTGAAAGGCCGCATCTCGTGACCCTCGATCCTAGCGCTATGCTGGCACTTAATTTAGGCCTTAGCGCCGTTTCTTATGGTAAAGGCCTGCTCTCGAAATCAGGGGCTGCTTCGGGCTTTGTGATTGGGTCAGGCATTGGTCTTAGCTTGGGCTGGCAAGGCTGGCTCATCCTGCTGACTTTCTTTTTTGGCGGCACGTCCGCGACTTTCTTTCGCAAAGGCAAGAAAGAGAAACGTGGGGTGGCCCAAGAACATGGGGGCAAGCGACGCTGGAATCATGCTTGGGCCAATGCCGGGGTTGGCCTCGTTTGCGCTGTGGCTTCTTGGTTTTTTATGCGCTCGGGTGACAGCGAAGTGGCCCAGGCCTGGCGCTGGGCCTTTGTAGCCTGCTTTGCCGCCGCCCTCTCAGACACACTCTCTTCTGAATTTGGACAGTTAGCTGATGAGCAGCCTCGCCTAATCACCACGGGTGAAACCGTGGCCCATGGCACCGATGGCGGCGTGACCCGTGCTGGCCTGCTCATGGGCATTTTGGGCGCGGCGCTGCTGACTTTGCAGGCTCGCTTCACCAGCTTGGTGCCTGTCAAGGCCACGCTGCCCATCTTGTTAGCTGGCGTCTCGGGCAACTTGCTCGATTCGCTGCTGGGCGCCACGCTGCAAAAGCGCGGGTTATTGAATAATGACACGGTGAATTTCAGCAACACCGTGGGCGGAGCTGCCTTGGGTTATTTTGGTTACTACCTCATGGGCGCCCTGCCGCAATGGCTGAGGGAGCTAGGTGTGGGACATGTTGCGATCCTCGACCTCTTCATCTGATAGTTCGGTTTGGGCTCGCCTCTTGCCGCCCTTGGGCGGTTTGGCAGCTTTGCTGGGTCTTTTGGCTTATCTGCGCCTTGATCCACGCCCTTTGCTGCGCGGTGATCTGAGCGCAGCCAGTGAGAGCCTGCGCTTGCTTGCTGAGAGCCACGGTTTTTGGCGAGCGCCCATTTTGCTGGCCTTAAGCATAGGATTGCCCTTTTTGTTTGTGCCGATCACGGTAGTTTTTCTGGCCATGGCTTTGACACTACCCGCCAGCATCGCCGTGCCGACAGTCTTGGTGGGTTGCGCAGGGCAGACTTGGGCTAGCCATGCTCTGGGCCGCAGTTGGGGCGCCTGGGCTATGCGTGTAACTCGCGTGGATCGCATGAGCTTCTTTCAGGCCGTGGTGGGTGTGGCTAAGCGTCACGAATTTATATTTTCGATCTTGGTGCGCATGGTGCCCCTGCCCTTTGCCCTGGCTGGGGTCTTGGGCGCCTTGGCAGGTGCTCGGGCCCGGGTCATGGCGCTGGGCACCGTCATAGCCATGACCCCCATGGCTTTTGTTTATGTGTACTTTGCTGAGGGCCTGCGGCGTGGCGACACGCGCGCGGCGCTGCTGGCAGCCGCCGGCATTTTCTTGCTCTCGGGCCTGGCCTTTGGCTTGCGCAAACTCTGGCTGCCTGCGCCCATGCCTGAGCTTTCGCTTGCGTTGGGCCATGAAGCACTCAAACCGCGCCCCATGCCCCGAGGGCCCTTGCTCACGCTCTATACCGTGGCGGGCGACCCGGCCTGCATCGAGGCGCGCGTCGAACTGGCCCGCCTGCGAGACGAGCTGGGTTTTGAGGTGGAAGAGCTCGACATAGCCAGTCAATCAGGCTGGGCTGCCAAACTCGACGACCATGCGCCCGTCGTCTTTTTAGGTTCTGACCGTATCATGTCGTTCCAAGTGGATGAAAATCTGTTGCGCCAGAAATTGGCTGTAGCGAAGGGGAAGGCATGATCGAATTTCACAACGTGCGAAAAATTTATGAGGGTGATGAAGTGCTGGCTCTGGATGGCCTGGATCTCAAGGTGGCCCGGGGCGAGTTTGTGTTTTTGACCGGTCCCAGTGGTGCGGGTAAGAGTACGGTGCTTGAACTGCTTACGCGCGAGGTGGTAGCCAGCCAAGGCCGCGTCATTTTGGATGGCCATGATCTGGCCTTGCTGCCGAAATCAAAAGTCCCTTGGCTCAGACGCCGCATGGGCGTGATCTTTCAAGATTTTCGCCTGCTTTATGACCGCGACGCCTTTGAGAATGTCGCTTTTGCTTTGCGCGTGTTGGGGTTGCCTGAGGGCGAAGTACGGCGTGATACCCAAGCAGCCCTTGATAAAGTGGGTTTGGGTGAAAAGGCGAAAGTCCGGCCGCATCAGTTGTCGGGCGGCCAGCAGCAGCGCTTGGCCGTGGCGCGCGCCTTGGCCCGTGACCCTGATTTGATCTTGGCAGACGAGCCTACGGGAAATCTTGACGCCGAGACGTCGTGGGAAATTTTCAGACTCTTGATCAGTCTGAATGAGCGGGGAGCGACTCTTTTAGTGGCCACCCATAATCAAGCGGTGATCCAAAGTCTTGGCAAGCGCGTCGTGCGTTTGCGAGCGGGTCGTGTTGAGTTTGACGGCGCACCCAGCGGTGCTGGGGTCAGTGACATGATGCCACCCCCAGGCGGAGGCTCAGCATGAGCTTACCCCTAGCTTATTTCGCGCGTCAGGGTGCTGCCAGCCTAGCTCGCGGCGGGGCCATGAGTGCAGCAGCAGTTTTGGTGCTGGCGCTGGCAGGTTTGGCGGGCGGCGGCTATACCCTGGCTTGGCGCAATTCAGCCCATTGGCTGAGTCAGGCCGAACAAAAGCTTGAAGCCGTGGTTTTTCATCGGCAGGGTTCTGATGCGGCACAGGCCGAGCGAGTGCGAGCCAGTCTCGTTGCTTTGCCGGGTGTGCGTGAGGCCCGTTTAGTCGGTCCTGAAGAGTCTGCCCGTGAGCTCTCAGTTGATTTGGGACTGAAGGACTATTTTCAGATTTTGGGTGAGAATCCTCTGCCCTATAGCACTCGCGTCAAGTTAGAGATGGCCGATCCTGCAGCCTTGCGTGAATGGGCAGCCAAAGCTAAAGCCATCGAAGGTGTGGATGACGTAGATTATGGCCAAGACCTCAGTGAAGGCCTGCTGCGTTGGCTGCGTCTTGCCCGCCGCGTTAGCCTTGTTTTGGGGCTGACCTTGGCCCTGGCGGCTGCTTTGATGACTGCCAGTGTCATTCGCCTCACGGTTTATGCCCGTCGCGATGAGATCAGTATCATGCGCATGGTGGGGGCGAGTGGTTTTCTCATTCGTGCACATTTCT
>CAZFUM010000065.1:0-12717 GCA_964521965.1 uncultured bacterium
AAGTGAGTCTGGCTCAACGTAGAGCGCCCTGCCCCCTGGCAGGGCGTTTTTTTTTGGCTAAGAACGCGTGAAAAGAGCCCTCTTCATTCATGGTGTAGCGGGCAGCGGCAAAAGCACCCTGGGCCGCGTTTTAGCGCCGCTTTTAGATCTTAAATTCTACGATGCCGACGATTTTCATCCGGCCGCCAATATTGAGAAATTATCCCGTGGCCAGGCACTCAGCGAAGTTGATCGAGAGCCTTGGCTGCAAAGCATGCAAAACATGCTAAGCCAGCAGCAGGGTCAAGGTTTGATTCTGGCTGTGCCGGGTTTGCGACAAAGCCACCGCCAGCGTCTGCGCGCTGCCGCAGGCCCCTATCTGAGTCTGCATCTGGCACTCAGCCTCGAAGCCGCTGAGCAGCGCCTGCTACAACGGGGCGGCTTCTTTGGCCCTGCCTTAGCTCGCAGCCAATTTGATATGCTTGAAAGTGACCGAGAATGGCTCGAGTTAGACGCCACTCGACCGCTGCAAGACCTAGCCCAAGAAGTGAGGAGAGCTTATGAGCAAGTCTGACCAATCAGTTCAAGCCCTGGTGATCGGCCTAGGCCGAATGGGCGGCGGCATGGCCCGCCGCCTGCGCGCCAAAGGCCTCAAAACACTGGGCTATGATTTAGACCCCAAAACTCGCGAACGCTTTCGCGCCGAAGGCGGCGATGCCGTCGACAGCCTCGAAGCCTTGCTGGCAGCCATGCCCTTTCACCGTCGCGTCTTACTCTCGGTGCCCCATGGCCCCGCGGCAACTCAACTGATTCAAGACTTAGGCCAGACTCTGCGCGAAGGCGATTTACTTATCGACACCGCCAACTCACCTTGGCGCGAGGCTGCCTCGCATGCAGCTCTTTATGCCAAGCGTGGCCTACTTTTTGTCGATGCCGGCGTTAGCGGAGGTCTCAAAGGCGCTGACATCGGCTATTGCGTGATGGTGGGCGGTACGCCCGAGGCTTTTCACCGGGCCCGCGGCCTGCTCGAAGCCGTGGCCATGTCTGACGCGCTACTTCATTGCGGTCCTGCTGGTGCCGGCCATTTTACCAAAATGGTTCACAATGGAATTGAATACGGCATGATGCAGGCCCTGGCCGAGGGTTTTGAGCTGCTCAAAGCCTCGCCCGAATTTCACATTGATTTAGACCAGGCGGCCGTGCTTTGGACCCGGGGGGCCGTCATACGCAGTTGGTTGCTAGAACTGGCTGCCGAGGCCCTGCGTGAAGACCCTGAATTGTCAGCCTTTGAGGGCCGGGTCGGCGAACTGGGCACAGGCCAATGGGCGGCCCAGGCTGCGGCTGACCTCAAAATCGAAACCCCAGCCTTATCGGCCGCCTTGGCAGCTCGCGAGCGCTATCGCCAAAAACCTGGCTTTGGCGGCAAGATACTCTCGGCCCTGCGCCAGAAGTTTGGCGGCCATGCCGAAGCCCACTAAGCCTGCTTGCCCCCTTAGCCCCCCTTGAGTACAATCTCGACTCTTATGGCAAAGAATTTCAAAAAAGACTGGCAAAGCTTGGACCTGCCCGCCTCGGTCATCGAGGTGCTCGGCGCGGCGACTAATTTTGTCGTGCCCGAAACTCGCGAGGCCCTACTCGACTGGTCGCTTGGCCGCGAGGCTGGCTCAACCGACTGGAACCGCGTCGACCGCGTCGACATGGGCACTTACGAGGTGGCTTTTGATGTTGAAGGCCAGGGCCGCATTGTCGAAGCCGAAGTGGTCAAAGCGCGCAATGGCCTTTCGGTTAATTATCCTGACCCCAAAATGCGCCGCCGCGATCCTGACGCGATGGTCATCGGCGATAGCCTTCCCACCGACAAGCCCACCTACAAAGAGCGCTTCGGCGAAGCGTTTGACAAAACGCGCCAAAAGACCCTCGACTGGCTTAAAGCACAAGAACTTATTGTGGTGCCCTTCTATGCTGGCCCTGCTGAACTAGGCTATGGTTCGCTGTTGATCTGCCCCAAAGCTGCAGGTTTTTTTGCGGGCGCACTAGCCGACTTGCAGGGCATGGTGCCGGGCTCGCAGCTGTCGGATGATTTCAAGCTCAGTGGCGGCGTGATCTTTGTTGCCCCGCCTTTTCGCCACACGCATTTCGCTGGCCGCCAGGTGGTGGTGCATAACCGCACCAAAAAATGCCAAGAAATTTATTCGTATAATCTATACCCGGGCCCCAGCGCCAAAAAAGGCGTCTATAGCATTCTGCTCAACATTGGTGAAAAAGAAGGTTGGATCACCAACCATTGCGCATCGGTCACCGTGGTGACGCCTTACGACAATCATCTCGTTATCATGCACGAGGGTGCTTCAGGCGGCGGCAAGAGCGAAATGACCGAACCCATTCATCGCATGGAAGACGGCCGCTTACTTTTAGGGCGAAATATTGTAACCGATGAAGAGCGAACTCTCGTGCTGCCGGAAGCCTGTCACCTTTACCCGCTCTCAGACGATATGGCATGCGCACACCCTCACTACAACGAGGGCAAAGACCGTCTGCACATCAAAGATGCTGAGAACGCTTGGTTTGTGCGCGTGGATCACATCACCGAATACGGCACAGCTCCCAGCCTTGAGCGCCTGAGCATTCACCCTAGCAAGCCCCTTATCTTTCTCAATCATCACGTGGTGCCCGGCGGTCAGGCCCTGATCTGGGACCACACCGAGGACGCGCCTGGCAAGCCATGCCCCAACCCGCGCCTGGTCATTCCTCGCACGATGATACCCAACATTAGCCAGGGCCCAGCGGCCGTGGCCGTACGCAGCTTTGGCGTGCGCTGCCCACCTACCCATGAAGGCAGCAAACTTTATGGAATCATTGGCATGCTGCATGTTTTAAACCCTGCTTTGGCGTGGCTCTGGCGCCTGGTGGCCCCCCGCGGCCATGCCAACCCTAGCATTCAAGACAGCAAGGGCATGAACAGCGAAGGCGTGGGCAGTTACTGGGCCTTTTGCACCGGCAGGCGTGTAGACCAGGCCAATTTGCTGCTCAAGCAAGTACTCAATACGCCCGAGACCCGTTATGTGCTCATCCCTAATCAACACATTGGCGCTTGGAAAGTCGGGTTTATGGCTGAGTGGATAGCCCGCGAGTATCTAGCCCGCCGTGGCGGGGCCCGTTTTAGGCGCGAGCAATTAGTCGATAGTCCCTGCCCCATTCTGGGCTATGTGCCTGAACAAATCCAAATCGAAGGCACGCTGATACCACGCGTTTTCTTGGATGTGCATTTCCAGAGCGAAGGCGGCGACGAAGTCTATGACGCTGGCGCCAAGCAATGGGTTGAATTCTTCAAAAGTGAATTGAAGCATTTTTTGGTTCCTGGCTTGGACCCACTGGGCAAAAAAATCATCGATGCCTGCATGGGTGACGCGTCACTGAATGATTACTGGAAATTGATTCCACATAGGACTTTCGCAGACTAAGGAATAGTCAGACTCCCAATAAAAAAGCCGCCCCAGGGCGGCTTTTTTATTGCTAAAGACCATTACCTAATCAACGTTTCTTTCGCAATAGGGCCATCAAACCAACACCCAGACCCAAACCTGACAGAGCTGCCGCGATTTCGAGTTTGCCCAAGGCTGCCAAGACCACTCCGCTCGCGAGCAAGAGTATGCCAAGAATCATCAGGCCTATCGAACGACTGCCAGCATGAACAAGCGTTTGGGGCGCAGCCAACTCGTTTCGCAATTGCAACCAAACCACTTCAGCTGAGCCCAGGCGTGCGAATTCTTTTTGGTAGTAACTATAATAAGCCTGCATGGCACCTTGGGGATCTTGGCCCAAGGGGGCGCGCCGAACATCTTCGATCAACCCGCGCATGCCGAGCGGATCCATGGCCAAATCTTTTTCAAACTCATTTTTCCAATCACGGCGTTCAAACACAGTCTTCAGGCTGGCCCGACTAACCAACTGGGCCAACCACTGTTTCACTTCTTCATCACTCAAGGCGCCAAAAGCATGGCTGAGTTGGGGCCGGCCTGGCTGGTCATAAATCTTTAGGCAGCCCGCTAGCACGGCACCCTGGGGCATGGGCAGCACAGCAAACGCCGCTTCAACCTTGCCTTCAGCGGCGTTTTGAGGGCTTTCCACCTGAACGCGCCAGAGAGCCTGGCCGTCCTTAATTTCGGTTAGGGGTTTCGCGTTGCTCACCTTAGAACTCGCCTTAGCTTAGCCAGTAATTGGGTGCTTCATTGGTGATGGTCACATCATGGGGATGGCTTTCTTTAAGCCCAGCATTGGTGATGCGGGTCAACTTAGCCTTCTTTAATTCTGCAAAATTGTGAGCTCCGCAATAACCCATCGCAGCGCGCACGCCTCCCGCCAATTGAGCCACCATGGCCGCCAAAGTGCCGCGATAGGGCACACGGCCTTCGATACCTTCGGGCACTAATTTCGCATCCGATACTTCAGTCTGAAAATAGCGGTCTCGGCTGCCCTTTTTCATGGCGGCTAGACTGCCCATGCCGCGGTACACCTTAAATTGACGACCTTCGAGCAAAATAGTCTGACCCGGGCTTTCATCGGTACCCGCCAGCAGATTGCCTAACATAACACTATCGGCTCCCACGGCCAAAGCTTTGGCAATGTCGCCCGAATACTTTATGCCGCCGTCAGAAATAAGGGGGACCTTGGCCTTAGCCGTCACAGCCCTTACTTCCATGATAGCGGAAATCTGGGGCACGCCCACACCCGCCACCACGCGCGTCGTGCAGATGGATCCTGGCCCAATGCCGACTTTGACAGCATTGGCGCCAGCGCCGATCAATTCTTTAGCTGCCTCGCCGGTGGCAATATTGCCAGCGATCAACGACAACTTGGGGTACTTTTTGCGCAGCAGCTTGACCGCCTGAATAACGCCTTCACTATGACCATGGGCAGTATCGACACAGAGAGCATCGACCTCTGCAGCAACCAGGGCATCGGCCCGGGCTTCAAAATCTTTAGCAGGGCTTACGGCCGCAGCGACGCGCAAGCGGCCCTTGGCGTCTTTGCAAGCATGAGGATGCTTCAAACGTTTCTCGATATCTTTAATCGTGATGAGGCCCTTCAGCTTGCCGTCTTTATCAACCACGGGCAACTTCTCAATGCGGTGCTGGTGCAATATCTCTTGGGCTTTTTCGAGATTAGTACCCAGGGGTGCCGTGATCAAATTTTTGGCCGTCATGAGCTTTGAGACAGGCTGCTCAACATTTTTCAAAAAACGCAGATCGCGGTTCGTGAGTATGCCGACCAACTTGCCGCCATTTTGAGTGATGGGCACGCCAGAAATTTTATAGCGGGCCATCAATTCTAACGCTTCACGAACACTGTGTTCTGGCCCCAAGGTGACGGGGTTACTAATCATGCCCGATTCGCTACGCTTGACCTTGTCAATTTCAGCCGCCTGTTCTTCAATGCTGAGATTCTTATGAATCACCCCGATGCCGCCTTCTTGAGCCAATGCAATGGCGAGACGGCTTTCAGTGACCGTGTCCATAGCGGCAGAAACAATGGGTATGTTGATTTCAATGTCTTGAGTAAAGCGAGTTTTGAGGATGACATCTTTAGGCAGCACATCAGACTTGGCGGGCACGAGCAGGACGTCGTCGAAAGTGAGCGCGTCTTTGTCCATCGAATAGGCCATGGCGTCCTCTCATATTTGAAAAATTTAGGGAGTTTACGCCCCCGCCATAGCCCTTGTCAAGGCGACGGACCCCTGCTTTTAAAGGCTTTTTGTGATTTTAAAAGCTTGGCCCTAAGAGTGAACTTCAAGTCTGCGTCTGAGACCCCCGTTTCGACACTCAAACTAAAACCAAGCCAAGGCCAAGACTGCAACTGATCTAAGAATTCAGGCAGAGGTTTTCGCAAAACCAAATCAAGATTCAAAACTCGTTGGGCATAGCGCCGTTTGAAATAGCGCCGGACTGAGTCCATCTGGTTCAAGGCCCGACGCAATTCAGCCCAAGCCACATCATCTACCCCACTAAAAACTAAACGACGCAAGGAACTTTCGTGGGCCTTGCCCTCTAACAAATTAATCATTCCGTCACTGAGATAAGCTGCGGCTTTGCTCGATGCCGCTTGCAGCGCCTCTTTGCGAGCAATGTAAAGCGGCCTCTCGCGACGTGCCACCAAGGTGTTGGCGGTGTCTGCCAACAAGGTCTCACCTGCCGCGAAGCTCTCGACCACTTTGTATTCGGCATGGGCCGACATTTGTGGGTGCTTTTCAAACCACGGCGTCTGATGATTCATTAAATCAACTACGAGATTTCCGGCCACCACCCAGCGTGCGCCTTTTTCGCGACCGAGTTGGCGAAGATAATCATCAAAGCCGCTCTTGAGCGCGTGATTGGCTTTCACAGCCAAGGTGCGATCGCCACTACCCGCCACTAAACTTAGGCCCTTTAGACTGCTCAGGCTTTGATAGAGCGCGGGACCAAGATAAGGTGGCTTAGGCCAATCTTTGAGCTCGGCATCATAATCACGTGCCACGATAAGCACAGGGATGGGCCTCTGCAGGGCTTGAATCAGGCGAAGATCCCAATCCTGAGCCTTGGGCGAGGGGCTAAGGGCCTGCAGACTGCCCTCGTGCCACTGAGCCGGCAAGACCTGCCCCTGGGACCAAAGCGCCAAGCGACTAGGCTGTTCTGGATCGGTTTGCACCAAGTACGAAATACCCGGAGCCAAGTCCATGCGAGCATCGGGCAGATCGATGTCAGCAGGCAGGGTGCGGCCCGTGAGAGGCCGTAAATCGACCGCAGCTTGACCCGAACTTAATTGCAGCAGGGTCTGGCGCACGATGGGCTCAGAGGCGCTCTCAAGAACTAGAATTTTAAGCGAAGCAGGACCTAAGACCGTCACATCAACGCGTTCTAAAATCGAGAGAGTCAGCGAAGCGCCATCACTAAGGCCAAATTGAATATCGCCGGGCAAGGTCTGGCCCACTTCAAGGGGCCAAGTTTCATTTTCAAATCTCGTTAATTGAATTTCGCCCTGGGCCGCCAGCACTCGGCAGGCTTGAAAAGGCTCAGCCTGCAGGCTTGTGGCCAGCAGCCATGCCAAAAAGGCCAGAAACGTTCGAGCGGCCATATTAGCGCTTGCGAACTTGCTTGCGGGCTTGCTTGAGGCGCAGGTGTATCAGGCGCAGGCCCTCGAGAGTCAAATGGGGCTCGATATGATGAATGCCCACCTCGCGCGCGGGGATCCACGAAGAAAGGCCGCCGGTGGCCACAACTTTAGGTTTGCCCCCCAGGGACTTGCCCAAAGCCCGTATCAGCTCGCGCACTTGTCCTATCGTGCCGTAGTAGATGCCTGAGCGCATAGCTTCTAAGGTGCTGTCGCCAATGGGCTTACGGGGCTTGGCCATTTCGATACGAGGCAGTTTGGCCGTACGGGCGACCAGGGCTTCAATCGAAATGACCAAGCCTGGCAAGATTGCGCCACCCAAATATTCGCCTCGTTTGCTCACGGCATCGACGGTGGTGGCGGTGCCAAAATCAACAATGAGTATCGGGCCGCCATATTGATGAAAGCCCGCCACAGCATTGACCAAACGGTCAGCGCCCACTTCTTCGGGATGCTTCGTCTTGATCTTAAGACCCAGATTCATTTCATGTTTGACGATCTTGGGCTTATGGCCAAAAAGCTCGTGGCAAACTTCTTCGAATACCGGCACCAAGGGCGGGACTACCGAAGCCAAGATGGCCGCATCCATAAGCACAGGTTGCAATTTGGCAGCCGCAAAAAAATCGCGAATCAAAATAATGTATTCGTCAGCTGTTTTAAGGCGATTGCTGGCAAAACGCCAAGCATGCATAAGTTTGGTGCCATCATAGACGCCCGCGCAAATATTAGTATTGCCAATATCAATGACTAGCAGCATGAAAATTAAATTAAGGCTGACTTAGGGGCGCGCTGATCAGGCCATCGCCTGGCTCGCGGGCCAAAAGAGCTGTCAAGTGGGCGTTGGCAGGAACCAAAAATGCAGCGTGGAAACTGGCCTGAGAGCCCGCCGCTAGCCTGCTAGGAAAGCTTGCTGCCAGTAATTCGGTGTTAGGCAGGTAGGGGACGTGATCTGCATCGCGCACTTCAAAAAGATCTGCCTCAAGCAGCAGACCCTGGCTGCCGCCATTGCTCACTTCGACATCCGCTGTGAAAAATTGAAAACCGCTAGGTGCGCGCAGTTGCCCAATGGCCGAAGTTTTGCGTGGCGAGCTGACCCGCAAGCTCATACTCTGACCCTGATTCGAAGAGCTGGGACGATAGACCACGTCTGGCAGGTACGAAAAGCTGGCTTCGTCGCCGCCCTGAGGCACAGCCGCATAAATATTGGCGCGACCATCGGGTCCCACGTGGAAGGGCACCGTACCCTTGATGCCCGTAGGCTGGTTAATGGGGCTACGCACTCGAATGTAAACTTTACCGATGGGCAAAGTCCCTGAAGCATCGCTAGGCTTCTCGGCGCGGGTGGGCTGGCTTTGGCTCTTGCCAGGCAAGGGACCAGCCGGCGCCGCCGAAACTTGCCCGCTCAGGCGCGAACCTTTTTCGCTGCTTTTGTCAGGCCGCAACATAGGATCTGGCTTGACTGGCTCAACTTTGGCTAAGGGACCTTGATTGTTGGAATCAATATTTATGTTAATGGGGGCGCTCTGGGCCGTAGTGACCGGAGCCGCCGCCGGGACAACTGATTTTTGCAGCATGAATGCCACGATCAACGAGACGACAGCCAACAAGAGCAGACAAATCATGCCCGCAGCCGCCAACCAAACCACCCGCGTATCAGCGGGGGCTGCAGAGTTAGGCATTGAATTTTCTCGGGTCGCTTCGTTGTCGGCCATAGGAACCTGAAAATGCTTGAATTCAAAGGAATTATCGAGCTTTGCAGGGTTCACGTCAAGTTAAGCCGTGGACCTCAAGCTCGTCAAGTCGCCACTCTGAATCAAATGAATTCGACCATCAATTTTAAGCCTTAAAGCACCATTGTTTTCTAAGCCTTCATAGATGCCCGCCTGCTCGCCTGCCTGAACCTCTTCGCCCAGCCAAAGCGCCCGTTTCAACCAATGATCTTTCATCGATCCAAAGCCATGAGCTACCCAGTCATCATAGCGTTCTTTCAGGCGCTTCAAAAGAGCGGCCAAAAGCGCTTCTCTTTCAACTTCCCGATTCAAGATGTCCATCAAAGCGATGGCAGAAACTTGAAGCTGAGAATCCTTGGGTAGGGCGCTGACATTGAGGCCAAAGCCAAAAACAACAGAGTCCTGCTTTTGCTCCACCAGCAAACCGGCCAATTTACGGCCTTGCGTATAAAGGTCATTGGGCCATTTGAGCCGGGCTTCTGCGCCGAATTCATCTAGGCCTTCGGCCAAGCCAAGGCCAAGCGCTAGGCTGAGGCTGGACAAGTCTGGCTGGGCCTGGGGCTTGAGAATGACCGACACGAGAAGGCTTGAGCCCGAAGAACTCTCCCATTTCTTGCCCCAGCGGCCACGGCCCCTAAGTTGCTCTTCGGCCAAAACCAGGTCGCCGTGACCCCCGCCTTGCTGGGCCCATGCCTCGGCTTCGTCTTGGGTTGATGAGCAAGTCTCAAAGTATTTGGCTTGGCCAGCCCAGGCCCCCGGGGGCAGCTGGCTGGCCAGCTGATCCCATTCAAAGGATTTCAAAATCAAGTCCTAAATCGATTGCCGGAGCCGAATGCGTGAGAGCGCCTACCGAAATGCGATCCACGCCGGCCTTGGCCACAGCACGTACATTCTTGAGGGTGATTCCACCCGAGGCTTCGCTAAGCATCTTGCGCCTGAGCCCTTGGTTGGCCTGGCGGAGCAAGGCCACAGCCTTGCGCAAGCCTTGGCCCTTCAAGTTATCGATCAAGATGACATCCGGCCTGGCCAGCATGGCATTCTTAAGCTGTGCCAGGCTGTCTACTTCTACCATTACCGCCAATCGCGGAAAGCGCAGGCGCGCCCGCAACACAGCCTGAGCCGGGCTCAGGCCCGAAGCCAAGTGATTGTCCTTGATGAGAATAGCATCGTCGAGACGCATGCGATGATTGCTGCCCCCGCCGCAAAGGACGGCGTATTTCTCGAGCAAGCGCAGACCGGGTGTGGTCTTGCGCGTGTCAAGCAATTGAGCCCGCGTACCCCGCAACTCTTTTTTAAAACGCGCCGTTAAAGTGGCGATGCCGCTGAGATGCTGGGCTAGATTCAACGCCAAGCGTTCGCCCGCCAGCACTGCCCAGGCTGGACCTTTCAAGCGGGCTAAGACCTGCTTGGCCTTAAAATTCTGACCGTCATGAATCTCTAATCGTACTTTGACCTGGGATGAAATTTTTCTAAAAAGCAAAGGCCACAAAGCCAAACCCGCAGCCGAACCTGCTTGGCGGGCATGCAAAACAGCTTTGCACTGGGTCGAAACCGGCAAGAGAGCCTGGGTGGTCCTATCCCCGGCGCCCAAATCTTCTGCCAGCCAAAGATTCAATAGCCCTGACAGCTCTGGATCTCTTAAGTGCAAGCGAGGCTTCAAAGGTTTTCCTGAAAGAAGTTGGCGCAAAGCTCTTCTAATCGAGCCTTGTCCTCGGGCACTTGAAACAAATGCCCGCAGCGCTCGGCAAAGTAGGTTTCGGTCTTGCGGCCAGCGGCCTGACGCAAGCCGGCCAATTCAACGCTTTTGCTTGGCGGATGATTCTTGTCTCTCATGCCGTGGGCCAAGAACATGGGGCCTCGATAGGCCAATGCATCATTCATCGGCTGGCTAGCTATGGCTTCGTCAAAAAGGCGTATCGATACGGGAATATTGTCCCAAATTTTAATCAAGCCGCCTTCGGGCTTGCCATATTTTTCTTCACGAGCCGTCTTCCAATAACGGGTGTCCCATAAGGAACCCCAGGTCGCCAAAGCTTTAACCTTAGGAAATTCCAAACGGCCCGCCAAGACCGCAGCCACGGCCCCACCCATTGAAAACCCCAGCAGCCCCGTACGCTGCGGGTCAACCTCAGGCTGCAGCCGCAAGAATTCAAAGGCCGCGCTCAAATCTGCCACCTGATCTAAAAAACCCTGCTCTTCAAGCCTACCGCCTGAATCATAATGGCCTCGCGCATGAAAGCGCAGGCAAGAGAGTCCGCGTTGAGCGGCCTGCTGGGCTAGGCCCTCAAAGAAGGCGTGTGCAAGGGTCAGGCCATGCAGGCAAACAAAAGCCGGCCCAGGCTTGCTTTCACCTTCAGGCCGGCTCAAAACACCCTTTAGCAGCGCCCCTTTAGATTCAAAGGCGACGTCACGCTGCGTCATCCCAATTCCTTGAGGCTCACTCGCAATTTTTCTATGCTGCCTTGGCTCTCACTGATCTTGGCGCGTTCAGCCTCAACCACCGCTGCGGGCGCTTTGGCTACGAAAGCCTGGCTTGAAAGCTTGCCCTGTACCACCTTGACAAAGCTTTCAAGCTTTTCGATTTCTTTACTCAAGCGCTTGCGTTCTGCATCAGCATCAATCAGGCCGCCCAAGGGCAAAAAGACTTGGACCTCGCCCGCCACGCCCGAAGCCGAATTCGCCGGTTTGGCTAGGCTAGCATGTATGCCTAGAATCGTCATATGACCCAAAGACTCGATAAGTGTTTTTTGCGATTCAAGCAAAGCACGCGTCATCGCATCTGCCGCCACTAAATGTGCCTCGACCACTTTGCGCGCATCAACTCTCATTTCACCGCGTATATTGCGCACGGCATAGATCACATCCATCAAGAGCTGAAAGTCCTTTTCAGCAGCCGAATCAGCGGCGCCCTCGGGGGCCGTTGGCCAAGGCGCTTTCATCAGGGTCTCCCCGTCATGGGGCAGTTTTTGCCAGATCTCTTCGGTAATATAAGGGCAGAAGGGGTGCAAAAGGCGCAAGGTGCGTTCAAGGACATAGGCAAGTACCCTTTGCGCGCCTTCTTTGTCAATCCCTGGGCCCGACAAACGAGCCTTAGCAGCCTCAATGTACCAATCACAGAGGTCTTTCCAGAAAAAGTCATAAAGTGCCTGGGCCGCATGATTAACCTGCCGACCTTGATCTAGGTACGAGTTCACATCGGTAATGGCCTTATCCAATCGCCCTAAAATCCACCGGTCAGCCAACTCAAGCCCTGCTTGGGGGCGGCCCAGGGCCTTGCCCATGGGCAGGCCCTGCAAATTCATCAGCATAAAGCGGGCCGCGTTCCATATCTTATTCATAAAATTACGAGCCGACTCCATTCGCTCTTCGGAAAGTGATATATAGCGCGTCTGAGTCTCTATGGTAAAGAGCGTGAACCGCAGAGCATCGGCACCGATGACATCAATTTTAGTGAGTGGGTCAATGACATTGCCTTTGCTCTTGCTCATCTTTTGGCCATGCTCATCGGCCACTAACGAGTTGATAAAGACCTCGCGAAATGGCACCTGGCCTGTCATCTCGAGCGAAAACATGCTCATACGGGCCACCCAAAAAAACAAGATGTCCCATGAAGTCACTAAAAGTGTCGTGGGGAAATAGCGTGCCACTTCAGCTGTTTTGTTGGGCCAACCTAATGTCGAAAACGGCCAGAGTGCGGATGAAAACCATGTATCGAGCACGTCCTCATCTTGACCGATATCTTTCTCAGGAAGACCCAGCTTTGCAGCTGCCTCAGCCAAATTACGGGCTGCAACTTTGCGTGACTTATCAGGACTGTAATAGATAGGAATACGATGACCCCACCAGATCTGACGGCTGATGCACC
>CAZFUM010000066.1:0-12698 GCA_964521965.1 uncultured bacterium
CCGAACCTGGCGCCCTATCATACCGGTGTGATGTCGGGTCCCTTCACTGTGGTTCAAACGTCGCGGGGCTGCCCCTACACCTGCTCGTTTTGCAGCTTTGGCAATCTGCCCTATCGCAAGCGTGACCTTGAAAAAGTGGTGGATGAGCTGGAATGGCTCAAGCTCAGCTATGGCATCAAAGGATTTTTGTTTTTTGATGACGTGCTAACTCTCGATAGGCCTCGCACCGAAAAATTAATGAAAATGATGATTGAGCGCGAGCTTAATCTCGAATGGGTTTGTTGCACACGGGCCGATACGGTGAGCCGCGATTTGCTGGCTATCATGAAGCAGGCAGGTTGCACTGAGATTGCCTTTGGCATTGAATCGGGTTCTGATCAAGTTTTAGCCGATACGACAAAGGGCGTTAGCAAAGATCAGTTGCGCCAAGCTGCCAAGTGGTGTCATGAGCTGGGCATACTCTTCTATGGTTTGGCCATCATTGGCTTGCCGGGTGAAACTGAGCAAAGTGTGGCTGACACCATTGCGTTTATCGACGAGTTGCAGCCCTTTTACACTCAATTTGGTTTCTGCACGCCCTTTCCAAACACCGATACCTGGGAATGGTACAAATCGAGGGGTCTGCTTAAGACTGAGGACTTCAGTCAATATTTCCCCTTGGCCGACCGCCCGATTATTCGCACCGAAGCATTGAGCGAAGAAGATTTAGTGCGTTTGCGCCGCAAAATGTACTTAAAGACCATGCTGAGCCCCCGCAAATGGGTGCGCGCGATCCGCTGGTCTGATTTAGGCTGGACCCTGAACAAGGCCGGCAAATTCTTGGGCCGCATTTCGCGCGTGGCCTTAGGCAGCGCGGTTCGCTAAGCGCCATGCCTGAGGCAGCCTACAGCGCCCTGCGCGGCGTGGTGGCACCCCTGCCCACCCCCCTGCTCGAAAACTCACATTACGATGCAGCTTCGCATGAACGCCTGCTGACCTGGGTCTTGGCCGACGGTCTGGGCGTGCATGGGGTCTATAGCGCCCCAGGTCATAGCGAAGGCAATTTATTGCCGCCGGATCTGGCCATGGCAGCCAATGAAACTTGCCATTTAGCATTGAAGGGAAGCCATCGCGCCCGCCATTGGGCGGGACTTTCAGCAGCGACGGAAGGCGAACTACTCAGCAATCTCGAAGGCGCTTTGGGCCGAGCTTATAGCGCGGTGATCGTGGATCCTATGGCCACCCAAGGTGTGCTCGATCCTGTCGAATTTTTTCTCAGGCGTTGGTCGCCCGTGATGGAACGGTCCGGTCGTAAATTGCCTTTAATTTTAGAAGATAGCGGCATGGGCGAGCGCTTGCGGGTGCGCGACCTCAAACGCTTGGCACGCCTAGATTATTTAGTGGGGCTTAAGCTCAGCGCTGCGCCCTCGGTCTTCAGTGACTACATTAAAGCCGCCCGTCACTATAAAACTCGTGAGCAATTTGGCATTTATCTCGGCAACGCTGGCCTTATTTTTCAACTTTTCAAGCCCAGTCAAGGTCCGTTAGCGAGCGTGCGTGAACGCCTGCGTCGTGTGTTTGAAGGCGCCGAACCGCCCCACGGCGTTTGCCCCCTGTCTGCCAATCTTTTTCCACGTGCTTGGCGCAAAGCTTGGGAAGCAGCTCAAGCTGGCGATGCTGGGCGCATGGCGGCCTACGAGGCAGCCTTTGCAGAAGTTCAAGAATCGTGGACCTTTCAGCGCGAGAGCCATTCATCGCGTCGAGGCATGGCCTGCGTTAAAGCAGCTTTGGTCGAAGAAGGCGTGATTGCCAGCGACACGCCGGTGCTGGGTGCTTCGCGCCTCGAAGGTGCAGATCGTGCGGCCTGGCTTAAAGCCTATGGCCGCCTGAAGCTGCGCTTTGAAAAGTTAATGGGCTCTGAGCCCGCTCTCGCGCCTGCCCAGGCTTTCACCTCTGCCTCGGCGACGGATGATCGCGACCAAGTTGAGAGCTTTGATATCGTGGGCTGCGGTGGGGCGGTATTAGACGAATTTTTCCGCGTGGATCAGATCTTGCCTGCTGACGCCAAAGGACTGATACGCCAAGAACCCACGCGCAGGCCTGGCGGCGTGGTGCTGAACCACCTTTGCTGGGCCCGCGCCCTGGGCGCTAAAACAGCTCTCTTTGGGCCCGCGGGACTCGATGCTGAAGCAGACTTTTTGCGAGAGGCCATGCGCCGCCGTGGCGTGGATGACCGACATTTTACGGCTAGTCGCTCGCGCACGGTACGCGCCCGCATTTTTGTCGATGCCAAGGGAGAGCGCAGCATTTATATGCAGCCCGGCATTACGCAAGAAGTTAAACCTAAAGATCTCGAAGTTTATGCGCCTTTGATCGCTCGTGCGCGTCTGCTCAGCACTGAGATTTCGCAGCTCAGTTTGGCGGCTGTGCTCAAGCTGCAGGCCATGGCCCAAAAAGCAAAAGTTCCCAATGTGGTCGATCTCGACATACCGCCCAAGCAAGCCAGTGGACCCGGCGGCTTAGGCAGTCCGGCTGAACTCGCCAAAGTATTGTTGCAGGCTGACTACCTCAAGACCAATTTCGCTTGGGCTCAGCAGCTGGTCAAAGGCAAGGGTCCTGCGCTGGCTAAGTCTTTGCATGCCAAACTAAAAAAGAAACCCGGCTACTGGGTCTGCATTAGTGATGGATCCAAGGGCTGCTATTTATCAGACGGCAAGCAGGCCGTGTCGGTAGCTGGCGTGAAGGGCATCAAAGTCATCGACGCCACGGGCTCGGGCGACGCACTTTTAGGCGCGTTGATGGCTGGCACTTTGCTCAAACTCGGGCTTAGAGATTTGGGCGCTTTGGGCAACGCGGCGGGGGCACTCTGCGCAACGCAAGTGGGCGCGGTGCCGCCCGACATGGGCGCGCAAAAACTAATTCTCAAATACTACAAGGGTCAGAAGCTCAAATTGGGCCCAGAACCGGCGCCCCGTGAAGAAGCCCTGGGTGGCGATGCGGGAGCATTTATGCGCCGCAGCTTAAGCGAGCTCAGCCGCCTCTCGTTGCGTTTTCCTGGCGGTTACTTTGATGAAGCCAAGGCCATGATTCGTCAGGCTGAGAGCCAAGGCAAGCGCCTGCACATCACGGGCGTGGGCAAGCCCGAGTACGTGGCCCGATATATCGCTTCGTCATTCTCATCCACTGGCACCCCAGCCTTTTTCTTACACGCAACCGAGGCTGGGCACGGGGCATCCGGGCAAGTCGCGTCAGGCGACGTGGTGATTGGCATCAGCAATTCTGGCGAAACTGAAGAATTGAAGTCTGCGGTAGCCACGGTCAAGGCCAATGGCGCCAAGATTATCGCTGTTTCGGGTCGCGCCCAAAGCTGGTTGGTCCGTCAAAGCGATGCCTATTTGTTTGCCGGGGTTGATCATGAAGGCGATGCCCTCAACTTGGCGCCACGCGCCAGTATCTTGGCTGAGATTCTCGTTCTTTCAGCTTTGGGCGTTGAGTTGCAGCACGATAAAGAATTCACGGCCGTAGATTTTAGAAGCTTTCATCCCGGTGGAAGTCTGGGTAAGAAAAAGTTATGAATGGATCGCGGTCCAAACAAATTGTAGGGGCGCACGGCAGTGCGCCCTCTCAAGGGCGGGCATCCGAAGTTTGGGTCGGCCAGCGCGGCGCAAAAATTACGCTAAGTCCGGATGGCAAGGCAGTGGCCGCGATTGATTTGCTAGAACGGCAGCGCGGCCGCCAGCCTATCGGAATGGCTTTGAACCGATCTAAGCTCATGAAGCAGGCGCTTGCACAAATCGCCGCCTACTTTTCGGGCGGTGGCGTTAAATTTAGTTTTCCCATCGCCACCGACCCCAATTCCTTCCGCGCTAAAGTTTACGCAGCTTTGAGGCGAGTTCCGGCGGGTCAAACTTTGAGCTACGGCGACTTGGCCCATGCCGCCGGCTTTCCTGGTGCGGCGCGTGCTGTGGGCACAAGCATGGCCAAGAACCCATTGCCCTTAGTCGTGCCTTGCCACCGCGTTGTGGCTGCGGGCGGCAAGTTGGGGGGCTATAGCGGCGGCCTGCATTGGAAGAAATGGCTGCTTGAATTAGAGCAAGGGGCATGAGCGCTCCAGCCCTGATCATCGGAGCCTCCGGCCAAGTTGGCCAAGCTTTGGCGCGTGAGATAGAAAAGCGTGGGCAGACTTGGGTGGGCACTTGTTACCAGCATCCTGAGGTTGACCCCAAGTTAAAGCCATTGGATCTTGAAGACTTTGAAGCTGTTGAACGGGTGATCGTCGAGGCTAGGCCCAGTGCTGTTTATCTGCCATCGGGTTGGACCTGGGTCGATGGCTGTGAAGATGACCCGGCCAAAGCCATGCGCATCAATGCCGAGGCACCCGAGGTAGCGGCCCAGGCTTGCGCTAGCCTAGAAATTCCCTTGGTCTATTACTCGACCGAATATGTTTTTGGCGAAAAGGGTGGGCCCTATGACGAGGTCGCCAAGCCCAATCCTTTGGGTGCCTATGCTAAATCTAAACTCGCAGGTGAGTTAAGGGTGCAGGCAGCGTTGCCCGCGGCCTTGATCATTCGCACGACGGTGGTCTATGGCCCAGAAACTCAGGGCAAGAATTTTGTTTATCAATTGGTTAAAAGTATTAAAGAAGGCAAACAAGTGAACTTACCCAAAGATCAGTTGAGCAGCCCCACTTATAATTGCGACTTAGCCCGGGCATCGGTCGAGCTGATCGGGCAAAAGGCGCAAGGCATTTGGAATGTCGCTGGCCCAGAAATGATGGATAGAGCCAGTTTTGGGTTTTTAGTGGCTTCGGTCTTGGGCTTAGACGCCAATTTGATTCGAGCTGTTAGTACCCACGATTTAGGGCAAAAGGCAGCGCGGCCTCTTTCGGCCGGTTTGAAGATCAATAAGATGGTCAAGGCCTTGGGCTGGACGCCCTTGACGCCGCGCCAAGGCCTCGAAGCCTTGGCTGAAGTGATGGGGCCTGGGGCATGAGCAAGGCAGCCCGAATTGCGCCGGCTCAAGGCCAGCGCTTGGCGCGTGGCTTGATTTTGGGCTTCATCCAGTTGGGCATCGCAGCTTTTGCCACACTCTGGGCGACACCTAAAATTGTGCTGGGCCTGGGCATTGAAGATTTTGCGGCTTGGGGCCTGCTGCAGTCGGTGTTTGCTGCCATGGCACTTTTGGCTTTTGGTGGCTTAGAAGCCATATTGGTTTATGGCGCTCGGCCGGGTGCAGAAAACATCACCAAGGCCTTGGGGCTCTGGCAAGTGGGCGCGGCTTTGTTGGGTGGAGTTTTGCTGGTCTTGGGTCTCAAGCCAGAGTGGCTAGCTTCGCTGCTGAGTCTCGAGGCGCAAAGTGCCGCAGATTTCATGAATCGAGTCCGCGCTGCCTTACCTGCCGCCGCTTTTTTTTGGGCCAGTGGTTTTTGGCTCAATTGGCTCTGGGCGCTGGCTCGCTCCCGCCAGCATTTTGGCCTGCTCTTTATAACCCAAACCCTTGCCTCTTTGGGCGGCCCTATTTTGGCCGTGCATGCCTTGGTCCACGGCCGTGGCCTGACTGGCTTTATGAATGCCCAAAGCATGCTGAACATGATCTTGCTGACGGTGCTGGCACTTTCATTGAAACCTTTTTCTGGCGGGGCCCGGCCTAGCGTAGCTGATTGGCGCGAGGCTTTACGTGTGTCGCGTTGGACCTTTCTCTTTGTGCTGAGCGCGGTCGCCCTACAAAGCGTCGACCGCTTCTTGGCAGCGCCTTTGGGTGCTGCGGGCTTGGCGGCCTATAGTCTGGCATCGAGCTTGTTTCAACGCGGGGTATCGGCCCTTAGCTTAGTGCCTACTTTGCTGACCTCATCGGTCAGTCGTTTGGCTGGCCAGAACGAGGCCCAGCGTTCGCAGCGCATGGTAGCCTTAGCTTTGCGATTTAGTGGCCTGGCGGCTCTGGCACTTTTTGTACCACTGGCTGGTCTGAGTGAAAAATTTTTGCATGCCTGGGTGGGCCCTGACCTAGGGTCGCGCGCCTTAGCACCTTTACAAGTGCTTTGCGCTGCGGGTGTCCTAGCTACGCTCAGTGCTGTCACCCATGCCGCGTTGCTGGGCATGGGACGGGCAGCGTGGGTGGCTATCACAGGTTTGAGTGGCGCAGCCTTGGGCCTCGCCATCGGTTTTGCGTTGGCCCCGACCTGGGGTGCGCCTGGGGCCGCAGCCTGTGCCTTGGGTGGCTATGCTTGTCTTTATGTTTGGCGATTGGCATTGTTGCGCTTGGGCAAAGAACATCGTTCATTGGGTGTCTTGGCATGGGGCCATGCTCTGGCATTGGCTTTGGGCTTAGGCTTGGTGCTGCTCTTGCACCAGCTTAGCCCTCAATTGCCAGGTCAAGGCTTGGGCTCAGCGTTGTTGGCTTTGGCGCTGGCCGGATTATTCACCTTGGCCGCAGGTCTGGGTCTAGATTTTCTCTGGGCGCGTTGGCGTAAGTCTGAAAGCCTTTGGCAAGTGGCCCGGGGCTTGGCTAAAGGCTCGCGCGCTTGAAAGCGTCGCGCCTCCGCTATTTTATGGCGGCGGATGAGTCAGGCAGCGAAGGCGATGCACTGCGCGTGCTGGCTCTCCTCAGTGGGCCTGGCCAGGGCTTGCTGCATCTTGAAAGGGAACTGCGCCTGGCCCTGGCCCGTCACCGCCAGCGCGAGATCAAATGGTCGCGCCTGCGAACGCGCCATGAGCGTTTGGCCGCAGCCCACGATTTTTTGGCTTTAGCTCGGGCAGGCCTAGCCAGTGGCACCCTGCGCGTTGATATTGCGCTTTACGAAGAAGGGCGAGTGAGTAAAGCCTGGCGCCAGATGGACGAGCCCAGCCGTTTACTTGAGCTTTATGCGGGTCTGACCCGCCGGGCACGCAAAGCCTGGGGCCGTGGCCGCTACGGGCTCTACCCCGATCAGCGCACCGGCATGGCCTGGCAACGCCTGAAGCGGGCCTCGCTTTGGTCACTGCGCGAGCAGGCCTCGCATCGTGTGGCCCTTGTGCAGCTGGCAGATTTGATTGCTGGTTTGACTCGCTTTGGCAACTTGTCGCGAGTCGGGGCAGCGCCTGAAGCCGCGGCCCGGCGTAGTGAGCTCTTAGACATGTGGAACCAAAGGCCTCGGGGCAGTGCTCAGGTCTGGCAAGTCAGGCGTTTAGATAGTTTTAACAAGCGCAAGAAAACAAGGAGTAAGAAGTGACCCAACGACACCATAAATTTGATCCGCTCGGATCCATTATCACGGGCGCTTTTGCTATGCTGCCACTGATTTTTACAATCTGGGTAGTCAAGTTCATGGCCCAGCTGGCCTGGGATGGTATTTTTTCGCTGGCCGTGCCCTTCACCCATGACATGCTCAAGCGCACGCTCAGTTCGCAGCTCTATATGGATGCCATCAACTGGCACCTGCCAGAAGTGGCTGGCTTTATGCTGATGATCATGTTTTTGCTGGCCGTGGGCATTGTGGCTCGGCGCTTTGTCGGACGTCTATTGCTTCGCGGGCTTGAAAAGTTGATTGGCCGTATCCCGGGTGTGAATTGGATCTATTCCATGATTCAGCAGATAACTTCGACCTTTGATCCGCAGGGTGGTGGCGGCAAAGCCAGTTTCCGCCAGGCCGTCTTGGTCAAAGTGGGGCCACGCGCCCATATGATGGCTTTTCTAACCAACACCACGACGCTCAAAGGCAAGAAACTCTTGGTCTGCTTTATTCCCTGCAATCAGCTCATGCAGGGCTATAACATTCTGATTGAGCCAGCTGACGCGGTGCCGCTTGACCTCAGCGTGGATGAGGCCATCAAGCAGGTGGTTTCTTTTGGCCTCGTCTCGCCATCCATCATGAGGCCTGAGGCTGTCATGCCTTTGCATGCAGCTGCCAAAGGCCGGCCCAAATCCTGAGATGAGACTTAGTCCCATACGTCGCTGCGCCCTGGCTGCGGCCCTTTTCTTCTTGGCCTTTTTTACACTTTATCTCAAAGGCCTGTCGCCAGCATTTCATCCTGATGACTCGCCTGAGACCATCACGGCCGGCGCCACGCTTTCGCATCAGCATCCACCCGGCTATCCGCTGCATACCCAGCTAGGCTATTTGGCAGCGAAGGTGATTCCTGGCAGCCCGGCATTTGGCGTGAACTTGCTCTCGGCTTTTCAGGCTGCATTGGGCTTGTTGCTGTTGGCGGCGTTACTCGGTCGTTTGCGCGCGTTCGCTGGCTTGGCCCCGCCGCCGTTAGGGGCCTATTTCATCGCACCCGCCGTGCTAGGTCTCAGCTACACGTTTTGGCTGCAAGCTGAGATCGCCAAAGGCGGCGTTTATACTTTGAATTTTTTATTGAGCCAAGCTGCGCTCTTTAGCTTGGCTCTCGCTTCGCGCCGCGGTCTTTACCTCTTTGCGTTGAGCCTCGGCCTGGCCTTTGCCAATCACTGGACCAGCCAGGCTGCTTTTTTGCCGGGCTATCTGGCGTTGGGGCTTTGGTCTTGGCGCAGGCAGGGCCAGCCTTGGGGCGAGCTTAGGCACGCAAGTCTTTGGCTAACAGCTCTAGGCTTTTTCGCGATTGGTTTTTCGCTTTATCTCACCATGCCATTGCGGGCCCAGCAGCATCCGCCCATGATTTGGAGTCGCGTTTCTTCGGCGCAAGATTTTTGGTGGCTCTTTAGCCGTGGCCAATATGCCGGTGTCGAAGCCAGCAAAGGCTGGGCATCATTCTTGACCTTGCTGGGCCAAATGGGACGCGATCTCAAGCTCGAATTTCACGGCGTCGGCTTGGCCATCCTCGCGTTGGGCTGGGGTCTACTGATTCGTCAGCGCTGGGGCCTGAGCTTGGCCTTGCTGGCCGCGCCCCTTGCTTTGGCATTGGCCGTGGCTCGCCAAGCTAATCCGCCGGCTGACTCACTTTTTATTATCGATCCCTATTTAGTTCCGCTCTATTCGGGCCTGGCTTTGGGTCTCTTGGGCTTTGAAAGTTTGCCGAGTCACTGGCTTAAGTGGGGTCGTCGTCTACTTGTTTTGGGCGCCATCAGTTTGGGTCTCTGGCACTGGAATTTGGCGCGCCAAGACCGTCATTACTTGGGCTATGACTATGTGCAGAATCTTTTCTTGTCATGCCCGCGCCAGGCCATTGTGTTTTGTGAAGGCGATTCAAATACCGCGGGCCCGGTCTTTCAGCGCGAAGTCTTAAACAAACGCCGTGATCTCGTACCGGTGGCCATGGTCTTGCTCGACTATGATTGGTACCTTGACGAATTGCGTCATCGTCACCCTGATATTCAATGGCCGCCTAAGCCGCTAGGCATTGTGCAAGACCTTGAATATATCAGTCGCCATAATCCGGGCCGGGTCAAGATCGCCACGAATTCCCACACGAAAGCGTTATTCGACGCGTCTCGCCTTAAAGCGAGGGGCTTGGTTTACCGCTATGTTGACAAGGGGGGTCCCGCCAGCGTGGCTGAACTTGAGCGGGATCGCATTTTCGAAGCTTATGTTTTACGTGGAGTTTTTAATCCGGCACTGCCGCAAGACCCCATTAGCGTACGTCTTGTCAGCGAAAATTATCTTGAAGCTCCGGCTCGCTTGGCCGATGCTTTTATCAGTCTCAAGCGTTTAGATTTGGCTGAGCGCGAATACTTACGACTGGCACCCTTGCGCTGGCCCTGGGCCGCGCCTCTGATACAAGCTGGCAACATGGCTTATCAACAGGGCTCTTTGAGTCGTGCGGGCCTGCATTGGTTGAAAGCGCTTGAGGCTGAGCCCCGAAGCCCTGAAGCCCTGACGAATGTCGGTCTTTATTACCTCAATATGGGTCAAAGCGATAAGGCCCTGAGCTTTGCACGTCAGGCTCTGGCAGTGAGGCCAGGTATGGATGCTGCCCTGCGCTTGCAAGAACAGGCTGCTCAACTTGCTGCCGGCGGCGCGGCTACGCTAGTTCAAAGCGTGAATGCAGGGCTGCAGGCAGCCAGCCGCGGCGATCAGTTGGCGGCGCAAGGCAAGAAGCAAGAGGCTCTCGACGTTTATGGCGAGGCCATTCGTTTGGGCTATGACACAGCCGGCGTGCGCCGCAACCGCGCGGTCATGTTGCGAGACTTGGGCCGTGCCCAAGAAGGCTTGTCTGAGCTTGAGAGGGCTGTGCAATTAGAACCGAAGGACCAGACGCTACATAAATATTTGGCGATTTTTTATCTCGAGGCGAGCCGCACGGACGAGGCGATCGTTCAGTTAGATCTGGCCATGCGCACAGGCCCGCACGATGAGCAGGTGGCCCAGCTACTTCGCCAAGCTCGGCAAAAGAAATGAGACTGCTTTCACTTTCGCCGGGGCATACCGAGCTGATCTATGCCCTGGGCGCAGAAGCGCAATTGGTGGGTGTGAGCGGGTACTGTGATTGGCCTGAGGCGGCCCTGGCTTTACCCCGCGTAAAAGGGTGGAGCAATGCTGACCTCGAGCAGGTTAAGGCGTGCAAGCCTGATCTGGTGCTGACGCATTCAGTGGCCCAAGAAAAAGTGGCGACGGCTTTGAAGCAGGCTGGCATAGCCGTTTTGCACCAGGACCCGCGTGACCTAACGAGCGTGGCTGAAAGCTGGGTCGAGCTTGGTCTCAAGCTGGGCTTGGGACCCAAGTCTGAAGCCTTAGCATCTGATTTCTTGGGCTATTTTGCTAAGCTGCGGCGAGCTAGTCAGGGTCAGAAGCGCTTGCGCGTTTATGTCGAAGAGTGGCACGCTCCGCCGATGGTTGCGGGCAATTGGGTGCCTGATCTTTTAGAGGCCTGCGGGGCTGAACCCTTTCAAAGACAAAAGGGAAACGCGAGTGAAGTCGTGACCTGGGAAGAGATGCTAGAATTTGACCCTGAGCTGGTGATTTATAGCATTTGTGGCGTGAGCTTGAAATTTGATCCGGCTGAATTTTTAGATATAGAAGGATGGAATCAAAGCAGCGCCGCCAAATCTGGTAGGGTCTATAGTATTGATGATTCTCTATTCAATCGGCCGGGACCCCGATTGATGCAAGGCGCTGAGCTCTTGGCGCAACTCATGCGCGGGGAAGTAGATGAAAGCCAAAAGCGAAACTGTCGAGTTCTGGAACGCCCGAGCTGAAGCCTATGACCGCAACACGCGGGATTGGGGTATTTTTCCAGCCATGTCCCAGCGGCTGGTTGAAGCTGCGCTGCCCGAGGGATTTAGCGGCCAGGTCCTCGATCTCGGTGCAGGTACTGGCGCCACCAGTGAGACGATTTTAGAGCTACGGCCTCAAGCTCGTGTCGCTTTACTTGATCCATCATCCGGTATGTTGGCACTTGCCCAGCAGCGTCTGGGCTCGCGAGCCCGTATCTTTTGTGGCGACTTATCGATGGCGATTATTTTGGGCCTCAGGGCCGATGCCGTGCTTTGTTCAGCCGCCATGCATTATTTAGAATTTGAGCCGACATTGAGTGTTTTAAGCCAAGTTCTTAAGCCGCGCGGCGTCTTTGCCTTTAACCTTTGGTGGCACAACTGGGCTGAAACCGAGCATTTGCCAGGCTTCACAGCCTGGAAACCTTTTGCTGAGCAAGCTTGCGCTGAAGCCGGCCTCAAGCTGAGCCCAGGCGTCCCTCCAGCCCGCCAGGCCAAAACGCGCGCGATCTTAAAACAAGCGTCAGAGAAGTTTGGCTTTGATTGGACTTTTGAATCTTTAGACCACGAGCCTACGCCCTTGAGCTTCAGTGTGGCTTTTCAAGCCATGAGCCCGCAATGGCCGGTGGCAGGCTTGGCAGGGCCTGAACGCGAGAGGCTGCTGGCGCGCATCAACGAACTGGGCCAGGGGCAGAACGAAGATTTGGTGAGCCTGCGGTTTGTGTTTAAAAAAAGTTGAAGAATTGGACCTTGTAACTCTGGCGTTACCTTACATTTACCTAAATTTTTGCGTGCTGTGATCTAGCCGGCATGGGCTCCGCTGAGACTGATGAGGTCTCAAGGTGGCTCTTTTCGAGCTGCCACAACCGGAGTTAGAAGATGCTACTTGATTTCGATACCGCCATCATCAGTGATGTCCATTTTGGCAGCCCGCTTTGCCAGGCCAGAGAGCTGAAAGAGTTTCTCTCACATTTGCGGGTTAAGCGTCTCATCCTGAATGGCGACATCTTTGAAGACCTCAAGTTCTATCGCTTGGAACATTGGCATTGGGAGGCCTTTGGCCAGATCCGTAAGATTTCAGATCATTGTGAGGTGATCTGGATACGCGGCAACCATGATGTCGTTGACGCGGATTTCTTGAGCCATTTGTTGGGCGTACAGGTGGTGGACCAATTCACTTGGTCCTATGAGGGGCTCCGGCTTTTTGCCACGCATGGCGACCGCTGGGACGCCTATATCCACCGCTACCGCCGCGCAAATGAGCTAGTGACCGGCGCATATAATTTACTGCGTTCTATCAACACCGGGTTTTCTAGAAATTTGACTCGTTGGATTAAAAAGCACTCAAAAATATTGACCCGCAACCATGAGGCCTTGATGCGTAATGCTGGCGATTATGGAAGGGCTTATGACATCGACGCGGTCTTTTGCGGCCATACCCATCGGGCCGCATTAGAGAATCTGGGCGGGATGATTTATGGGAACAGCGGCACTTGGGAAAGTGACGCCCCGCATTTTTTGGGTTTGAATGAAAGCGGGGTCATGCTTTGCGCGTATGCAGGCAGGGCATCTTTCGACGTGGTTTCGCATCAAGCTTGGATGAGGCCCAACCC
>CAZFUM010000067.1:0-10591 GCA_964521965.1 uncultured bacterium
GGGTTGGTGAAGCTAACGCAAGAGCCCACATGCAGCTCACCGCCCATGTTCTGCACCAAGTAGGGTTGGTTCTGGACCACGCCGAACTCGCGGTCATTAAGGCCGGCGTCTTTCCATTGCCAGATGTAGGGAATGGTGTTGGCTGCGGTGTAATCCCAATTTGAATTGGATGAGAGCGGGGACTCAGTCGTGCGGAACTTATACTTGGTGCCCCAGCCGGTGCCGCTCAAAGCATCGTTCGTGGCGCCGTTGCCATCCCAGTCAAAGTCGCCATAAGGGCCGCGGTTGTCACTCTCAAGCGTGCCCTCGACCCAATCGCTCACGTCATAGGCCACCGACCACACAAAGTCATCGCGCCCGTCTTGAAAGAAATAATCAATGTTGTTATAGAAAGATTTAGTGGCGTCAGCCGGATCGGCTTTCATGCGAAAAGTCGCACGCCAAGTTAGATGATGGGCGCCCTGAAAGGGCACGCTCACCGTGACGTTTTGGGTGTATGAGCTGCTGCCGTTACTGGCTAGGCCCGCGCTGGTGACATAATCGCCGCCCGAATCAGGGTGCCAATGGTTCACCAGAACCAAAAAGGGCCAGCTCATGCCAAAGCCCGCGGGCGTGGCATTGACTAGGGTAGCGCCAGCATAATAGGTGTAACGAGTCACAAAGCCGCCCGGCGTGCCTTTGACCAGCCAGACTTGGCGCGGATTGCCCGAGGCATCGGTCCAATTCACGGTGTCGCAATTATTGCCATAGGGGTCCACGCCCGTTGAAAGGGTCAGGGCATAGGCCGCGCGGGCTTGGCACAGCACGAGGACAAGGCTGATGAGCAGCTTTTTCATGACTTAAGTTTAGGCGCTGAGGGAGATCAAAAATATCGATTATTTGCTTAGTTATGTTGTTAAATTGCTATGCTGCAGACGATAGCTTTTGGGGCTAAACTTGAATTCAGCTTGAAATACCTGGCTAAAATGGCTGGCTGAGGCATAACCGCATTCTTGGGCCACCCGCCAAATGGGCAAGGGGCTCTGGCGCAAGAGTTCCGACGCTTTCTCAAGTTTTTGCCGACGGCGATAGGCGCCAAAGCCCTCGCCTGCCTCGGCTTTGAAGAGGCGTGAAAAGCGCGAGGCCGAGAGACCGGCCGAGCGCGCAGCCAGGCCCAGCTTGGGTGCAGGCTGCTCTTCAAAACGGCGACGCGCCTGAGCCAAGCGCATTCTTGATGCGCCCGAGCGGGGCTGGCTGGCCAAGAGAGCAAGGCGCTCGCCTTCTTGCGCAAAGGCAGCCGCAAGGTCACGCGCGCCTCTTGCCAACGCGAGCGCTGTCAGCGCGTCACGACGGGCCGATTCCCATAAGGGGCCTTCAAGTAAGCCGCGTTGCTGCACGCCCTGATAAAGTTCAAGCATCCATTGGGTAAGCTGAGGCTTGAGCAAATCTGCCCGGCCAGGATAAAGGCGGGCTGCCGCGCCCAAGGCGGCTTCGCAGGCGGCTTTGGCCTCACGCGCCTGACCTGCCAAGGTGGCGACCCATAGCACTCGGCCTGCATCAAAAACGGCCGTGGCGTCATCGCCGCTCCAAGCGCCCGCTTGAAACGCCAGCAGCGCCTCGCCCTTGGGCTGAGCCATAAGCAGGGCCCACTCAGCTTGGCGAAAAGCCTCAGGCAAACGTTCACCATCTAAAGACTGGCTGATACCCAATTGCAGGGGCGCGCCCAAGCGGCGACTTAATTCATCTCGCGCAGCGCGCGCCTCAAGCATCAGAAGGCGGGCACCCTCCGCGCCTCGACCTGGCGGCGGCAGCAAGAGACAAGCTCCGTCGCCCAGGCCGCGGCCCGCCACCCAGCCGCGCTCCACCGCCAGGCGAAAACTCAAATCGCGCAGGCGAGCGCTCAAAAGCAGCTCTCTTCCCTCATTCCAGTCCTGGCCATGCCTGGCCACGCCGATGGCCAAGACAGCGCCTGGCATCTGCTTCAGGCCAAAATCGCGGCGATCCCAACTGGCCAGGCCCTTCGCCTGCGACGCCCACCACCAAATGCGCTCGCGTCGGGCCGCGCTAAAGTGCTCCATGCGCGGGCTACACTCGCGCGCCAAACCAGGCTTGAGTGCCTCAATCTCTACATCGCTCGCTCCCTTACCATTTAACATCCAATCTGAAGCCAACTGACAAGCTTGGCGCAGTAGTTTGCGGCTAGCTGCGTTAAGCAGAGGCTGATCTAAAAAACTGCGCAGGTAGCTCAGCCACAACTCGCCTTGAGCCGTCTTACCCGAAAGCCCTCGGTATTGCGCCTCTAATTCACTCAGGCTTGATTCGTTGGCGCGATAGGCGCCAGCCACCACGCAAATTTCTGGCCCGGGCGCAGCGCAGTCCCAGACACCATGATGGCTGGCCTCTTGCGCTTGCCCCATCTTGAGGGTCTTGGCAAAAAGCCTTCGATGAAATTGATAGCGCGCGTTGACTTTTTTGAAGTAGATCTCAAATTGGACAGGATGCAGGCCTTCTGGCGGCGGCACCAAAGCGTACCAAAGGCTATTGTCCCCTGGCTCGACCACATGCAAAGAGAGTGGCAAATAGTCAGAAAAAAGATTCAGCAGCCTACTCTGCGCTCGAACGCGCTCGAGAGGCTTGGGCTGACCTGTTTTCATTTTATAACACCAGATTTGATCCAGGCCTGCTGCCATTCGGACGGCCAATATTTATGGGGCAAAATGCGGCACCACTCGGGCGCCTCTTCTAATACCCATATTGGAAACCAAGGGCTTTTGAGCATGTCCACGGGCCATTCGTGACGGTGACCCACGGTCTGAGCCACCTGAAAAGCAAGCGCCTTCACGCCGGCTTGGCGCTCAGCCCGCTCAAGTTCTGCCATTAACCAGCGAGGATCGCGGCTGCTTTCACCTTCGCGCAAATATGCCAAACGTAGAGGTGCGTCAGCCTTGCCCTCTTGCGCCAATATCGGGTTGGCATCGAGGGCCAAGCCCCAGACTAAGTGGCCGCGTAGCAGCAGGCCAACCTGCATGTCGTAAAACTTTCCCAGAGGATGACTGCCAGGGTCTGACATCCAAAGCGGCGGATCTAATTCGTTCTGATTTATCAATGCATTGCGATGCAAACGAGCCTGCTGCACATTCTGGGTAAAAGCCGCCAAGCCCCCAGCCCAATCTAAATGAATGGGCGCAGGCAACGATTCGATAACCCGATTCAGCAAGCCCACACTGCTTAAGGCCCCGGGCTTGAGCTGGCGCAGGGCCAATTTGCGGCCATCCGCCAGGCGCGCCACGGGCTGAGGCTGCATATCGACGCCCAGAAAACGGGCATTCAAAAGAATTTCGGGTGGGTGGCGCTCGGTGCGAAAAGGATAGACCAGCTCAAGCCCCTGCGGGCTAAATTCAAGGCGAACCAAATTACGCGTATAAAACGCCAAAAGAATCGCCAAAAGCGGGCTTAGCAGCAATAAGATCACCAAGAAAAAGGGCCAGGACGACTGCCAAGCGCCTAAGCCAATAATCATGATCAAGAAGATGCCCAGGCTCCAGGCAAAGACGCGGCTGCTTCGGCTGCCTTGTAATTGAACACGCTGACCCTGCGGCAGAGCGGCCCATTCTGCATTCGGCAAATGGCGCTGCAACTCATCTAACAAACCTTGCGTGTCACTAAAATGAACCGGCACCCGAATTTTGCTGGCATCTTGCTTGATCAAGGTCAGGCTGCGGCTAAAACTAAAATCCCAACTTTTCAATTCATGCCAGGCCAAGCGCTTAGGCTTAGCAAAGCCTTGATCAATCTCTAAACCCTTTTCATCTAAAAATAATTTCACCACGGTGGTCCGCAAGACCAACCAGGCGACGACGCAGGCGACGACGATCAGACCCAAGACATAGCCGGTGATATAGCCCGCCCAGTAGTCATCGACGGCGCCGGCCGGCCTTTGGCGCGGCGCCACGAGTATGCCGATCGTGATCACGGCCACCACGAGCCATCCCACGATGTAGTAGCGACCAAAAGAATCTGACTGAAAGACCCGACGGCTGCCGGGGCTAGGCTTCATCGCGGGGCGGCTTGCGCCGAGGCCAATGACTTGGCCATTTCTTCAAGTACAGCTTGCATACGTGAAGCTGCTTTTTTTGAAGCCAAGGCATAAATCGTGTAGTAACGCTGGCTGTCGCGCAGGGTGACCATGAGCGCTCTAAACTCAGTCCCCGCCTCGTCCTTGGCATTGGCCCAGCTGCTATATCCACGCGCACCCGCCAAAGCTACAAATTCAGCGCTCGGCTCAGCCTTGAATTCTTTATAAGCCGCGCCCAAACTCGTCACACGATTTTCGTGCGCCAGGGCCAGGTCAATCTTTAACTTTGGATCAGGCTCTTCCCAAGAAACGAGAAAATGTGAGTCCCAGCCAGCTTCTGCCAGCCAAAGGTCGGTCTCAGGGTTGCCTGCAGCAAAGCTCTCATGCTTGCGCTGGCCCCAGCCTGAGGGCGCACGCAGCACATAGTCGCGGCCATGGCCATGCGCCAAACCGTCAGCTAAAGGCTGAATGCTATAGGTGCGGGGCAAGACCAGCCGGCCATAATAGTTATAGCCAGAATGTTCGTAGTAAATGCCTGAAGCTTCCATCAAGGCATAGGGCACAAGAATAAGACCACTCAAGGCCACACGCATCCACCCGGGCCGGCCCAGCAAGAGGTTGAGCAAGGCGATCGAAAAAGCCACTTGAATGCCACCTTGAAGGTAGTCCTTTTTGATAAAAAGCAAAGTACCCAAGAGCAACAAACCCAGCGTTGCAATCACCCGGGCCCACGTCAAAGCCGAACGTTTGCCTGAGAGCAGGTAAAGACCCACGGCAATGCTGATGACCAAACCGTGTATGCCCGTCATCGGACTACTTTCTACAAAAATGAATTTCTCAAGGCCCACCAACAACGCATTCACAATAAGCACCCAGGCCGCCACCTTGTGGCCTGCGGCCAGCGAGAATTTTCCCTCGCCCGAGCCCAGATCAGCAGCACAATGGGGGCACTTATCGCCCCCGGCGTTAGGGGCTGACTGCAATTAGGACATGTGGCGCTGATTTCTGCTGCTGCACTCATGCTTTCACCTCAGAAAATTATTGGGGCCATGAAATACGAAAAGGCTTGGCTGGCACGCCACGCTTGTCGACCAGTGAAAAATCAGGGCTGCTGCCCCAGGCATAACGCAGTGACTTGAGCTTAAGCTCAGCGGGCGGCGAAATGACCACGGCCTGTCCGCGCAACTGTGCTTTTAAGACCACTCGTTTGCCATCGTCGCTTTCTGCTGTGAAGCCTTTCACCCGAACACCGTGCAGCGAACGCAAGCCACCATTGCGGGTATTAAACTTCAGCACGATTTTGCCTTGGCTCGCTTTAGCTTCATCAAGCACCGGGCCTTGGCCTGCATAGCCTTTGAGGCCATAGGTCAAACTCAAGGCTTCCCAAGCCAGACGCTGGCCCACCGGCTGCTTGTCCTTGGGGTGAACGTCATCGGGCTCGCCGGCACCCAGCGAAATCGCCAAGCCGCCCTTATCCAACTCTAAAATCGAGCCTTGCGCCTCACGCAATTCGGCCCAGCCACTGCTCAAGCTGCCTTCGGCATCGTGGCCAAATTCTGGCAATTGCACCACCAAGACCGCCAAATCGTCGCGCTTAAAGCCTTGCCGCCAACCTAGGGCCATGGCCTTCAACAAGGCGGCATATTCACCGGCCCGGTCGACATTGCTCTCACCCTGGTACCAAAGTGCGCCCTGGGGCGACAAGGCGGCGAAGGGTTCAATAAAACGGCTGTAGAGCAGACCGGGTTCATCAGGAAATTGATTGGGCGCCTGAGTTCTAAAAATCACACTATGCATGGTCTTAAGATCTAGCGGCTGCTTTTTGCCCCAACCCTGCTGTTTAAGATCTTTAAAGGCAAAGCGATGGGTCTGCCAGTCTTTGCTATTGTCGAAAAAGGTCCAGGCATAGTTGTCACCATCTTTCACGCTTTCTTGGCCAAAGGCAGCATCGCTGCGGGTGTTGCCCCGTGATTTAAATTCAAAAGCTTCATAGGCGTTTAAATCTTTGGGCGCACCGTTCTCGCCAAGCGATCCATAAGCACCGGCCCATGACCCAGGACCTAAGAGGCCGGTGTAATGCAATTTCTCGTCGATCTGGGTCTGAGCCCAAGGCGCGCTATTGACGCTCCAGATCAATGGCTTGAGTTCTTCGCGAGTGCCATCCGCCTTGATCAGAGTTAAGTCTTTGAATTCTAAATCTATTTTCCAGCCATCACTGTACATGCGCTTCTCAGCCGCAGGCCGAGCCTGCCACCGCTTAAGCGCCGGCTCTAAGGGCGTGCCCTTGGCATAAGCTGCTAAAGGCACCCAGGGCTCAATGGGTGTGCCGCCCCATGAGGCATTGATTAAACCAATGGGAACTTTGAGTTTCTTCTGCAGTTCGAGAGCGAAATAATATGCCACCGCTGAAAAACCGCGAGCGGATTCGGCATTGCAGCGGGCCCAAGTGGCCTGCAGCCCGCGCATATCGCGACTCACTTGAATCAGACGTATGTCGTCATGCTTGGCTTTGGCCAGAGACTTTTCACCCTGCTTATCGGCAGCCAGGCTCCATTCCATATTGGACTGGCCCGCCGCCAACCAAAGCTCGCCCACCATGATGTCTTGCCATTCGATTTTATCGCTACCCGATTGCAACACCAACTTATAGGGCCCGCCTGCCTTGGGCGCTGTCAGGCTAGCTTCAAAACGGCCCTTGTCATCTGCCGTTGCAATACCGCGCACCTTGTCAAAGAGCACAATAATATCAGACTTAGGCTTGGCTTGACCCCGTAGCACAGCAGGCCTGCCCTGCTGAAAAAGCATGTGCTCGCCATAAGCTGAATCGAGTTTGAGCTCAGCTCTAGCCATGGCTGTCGCCCAAAACATCGCAATGATCCATGCAATTTTTTTCATCTCTCATCCTTTGGCCTTTAAGATTCAAACGATTCTATATTCTATGTCATCAGGCGCTGCAAGACCACGCCATGCCGAGGCAAATGTCGCCTCAAAGCGAAAGGCCGGCCCAAATCACAACGGGACCAGGCATCGCGGCATCGGGGCGCCCTCTTGAAGCCCAATTCAGTCCAGTCGAGTTTCATCTCGTGGGCCGAAGCGCTGAGGTTAATGAGCCCGCAAGCCAAACTGCCAGCGTCCAAAGGCTTGACCCAGCCAATACGACCCAGCAAGAGCATGTCAGCGTCATTGAAGTGGCCCGGACTTTGAAAGTCAGCAAAGCGCGAGTGAAAGCGCCAGACGTTTTTTACGCCCAAAAATCTGCTCTAAGCTGGCGGTCTTGAGGGCTGAGCCGAGCGTCTGCATGCATGATGCGATAGGACCCAAGCGGCATTTTGCCTCTTTCGACACTAAAGGCGATACGGCACAGATGTCGCACGGGGTGCACTTACACATTGACGGAAAACCCTCACTTGGATCAAACAAATCTCAAATGCTTAGATTGACAATAGAGCTGACTCAATAGGGAGGCCATCATGAGCAACGCAATGATCGAGATCGACAAGTTCAAAGGCATGGAGCTCTTCGCAGACTTCACCCATGAAGAAATAGAGAAGCTGGCGCGGGTTTGCTTTGTTAAAAAATATCACGAAGAACAAACGCTCTTTGTCGCTGGTATGCCTGGCGACTTGATGTACCTAGTCATCAGCGGCCAACTTGAAATTTACCAGCCCAGACCGGGGGGCGAAAAGCATATCGCCTATGTCGAGCCTGGTGATGTGAGCGGCGAGGGCTGCATGGTCTTAGAAGGCACGCGCAGCACGCATTGCCGCGTGACCAAAGACTCAGAGCTTTTGCTGCTGACCAAGAATTTCTTTCATGATCTCGAGCGCAACCAGCCCGCCATCGTGAACAAGATCCTCAAATTTTTTTTAAAAACCAATATCATGCGCCTGCGCCAAGGAAACGCGCATTTGCATTTAGTTTAACGCCCCTTTTAGTGCGAATGCCGACCACAGCATTCGCCAGGTCCATTGCCAAAATCAGGCCGGGCGCTTCGTTCGGGCGCGGCCAGCAGGGGTGTCATGACGGCATCTAATTCATCCAGACCCTTAAGCATGGCACGCCAACTGCGGCAAGCCCTCTCGGGCGGAAAATAACCTTCGTTCAATTTGCGCAAACGCAAAAGACTGGCCATGGCGGTGCCCCTTGCCTCGGCATCGCTACTGCCCTGCCCCAGCGACAAAATTCCATGAGCCAGATCTTCAAAACTAAGCCGGGTCTCGAGCAAATCAGGCGTATGGCCCCCATGCACTTGCGCCACTTTTTCAGTCAAGGCATCGAGCTGGGGCAAGAGAGGCAGCACGGCATCATAGCTTTGGGTATTCATCGTTGGCTCCTTCGTTAGGCGGGGTTTTTTGCTTCTTGTTCTGCGACCCATTCTATAAACGGGTTCTTGCCGTTGGGCCAAGGCCTAGCTTGGCCACGCCGCAGGGCGCCCACGCTCAGCGCCAGGGTCAAGGCATGCGCGACGACGCCGCTAAGACCTGCCATGCGTATCCAAACCGCATCGCCACGTAGCAGGCCCCAGGCCAAAGCAGCCGCAGCCAAGGCTTGCAGGGGCGTGACGGCCCAAGCTAATGCGGGATGAGCCAGTTCCCAAGCTGTCGGCACTTGATGAGTCTTGGCCAAATCATAAAAGCGTTGAAACCAGGCCAGCACCGCGCTGATGCGCTGGGTCGTGCCCAGCAAAGTCAGGTTGATAAAGCCGCCCATGCCCAAAGCCAAAGCAGCCGCGTGCTCTTGCCACGGCGCAGATTGATTCAGCAAACGCGCGTCCCAAGCTGCAGCAGCAAGCAAAAAAATGAGTCCTGCAACTTGAGCCAAGAGGCTGCTATTGATGGATGACTTCTTTGCCTTGACCAAGAGCAAGGTCAATTGCCAAGCAAATAAGAACGCGGCCAAGAGCAAGCCCCAGCCAGCTATGCCTGCCCAGTCACGGCGCAGCCAGCCCAGCCAAATGCCAAGTAGCAAAGCGAGTGAGCCATGCACCGCGCTCAGACAATAATTCAAGGGCCAGCCCGCGTAGCCCACGCTGCCCTGAAAGAGCCTAAGCAGTTTGGGCAAGAAGCCAAAGATGGCCATGCCCGCAAAGCCCCAGAGACCTAAATGCACATGCAGCTGCAAATTCGAGAGCACGTCACTCTCGAGCACAGGATGGATGAGATTCCAGGCCATCGCCCCGCCTAAGACCAGCATCAAAGCAAGATAGAGAAATGCCGGACCCAGACCGTTCCAAGCAAAGCCTGCGCTCTCACTTTGAGCACGTAACGACCCGGCGCGAAGATAGAGCAAGAACCATGCAAGAGCCAGGCAGACCCAGGCCGCGCCCAAGAGGGCCGGGTTTCGCCAGCCCGCAAAAAACGCCACCAAACTAAGCACGCCGAATATCCATAACCCCAGGCCCAGCAGAAGCGGCCACTTTTTAGCGGGCTGAGGCTGGTGAAAGAGCACCGGCAGGGCCTGCGCCTGCACCGCTAAAAATAGCAGACCCAGTTGGCCCAAAGCAACGAGGTGCACAGCCTTGAGAAGCACATGATTTCGTAACCAATGCTGGGTAAATGCTTGAGGGTCATAGGCCGGCAAAGCCCAAGCCATGATGCCGAAACTCAGCGAGACCCAAAGCGATGGCCAAAAAAATCGTGGATACACTTGTTGCGGCTGGGGGTTCAGCACGGCTTGGGGCCAATGTTCAAATGAAATTCTGCCGGTCCGACCTGCACGCAATGCACGGCTACGCCTTGGGCGCTGAAGAGCGCGGCCAAAGGTTTGGGCTCAAAATCAGCCACCACCACCAGACATTGCCCAGGCGGCACACGGTCCCAGGCCGCGAGTATGGCCGTGCGAGGCTTTTCATCGCGGGCCAAGAGGGCCCGCACATCAAAAACATAGGGCAGCATGAACGCGATCTTGCGGCCCTTTAGCCTGACAAATTATGATCTTGCTCATGCAATAAAAAAGCCCCCTGCTAGCAGGAGGCTTTTTTAAGATTTTGTGACTAGAAAATCGAGTTTAGCGCAGTACCACGCCCTTAAGTTTAAGGACTTCAAGAGCCCCGTTGGGATAGCGCACTTCGACTTGAATAATATAAATGCCACTGGCCACATTACGCGTGCTCCAGCCATGGCGGCTTGGGCCTTTGAATGCCAGGTTAGCCACCAGTTCACCGGCCAAAGTATAGACTCGCCAGTTCGATTCAGCGCCCGCCGACCCAAGATAGAGACTCAGTTCACCGCCATTGCGTACCGGATTGGGATAAAGCGAAAGGAAACGCGGCAGGTTAGGTGTGGGCGACGCTGTAAAAGTGGGCGTCTGCGTGGGCGTGTCGCTGGGGCTAGCGCTGGCCGTGGATGTAGCCGTCTCTGTGGCGGTCTGAGTCGCTGTCTCAGTAGCTGTCACAGTCGCGCTCTGTGTGGCTGTTTCGGTGGCTGTTTCAGTGGCGGTCACCGTCGCAGTCTCAGTGGCGGTGATGGTCGCCGTCTCGGTCGCCGTCACCGTGGCGGTTTCTGTGGCTGTCACGGTGGCGGTTTGTGTAGCTGTTTC
>CAZFUM010000067.1:10691-12151 GCA_964521965.1 uncultured bacterium
AGTGGCGGTTTCAGTAGCCGTTTCAGTAGCCGTCTCGGTGGCTGTCACCGTGGCTATTTCAGTCGCGGTCTCAGTGGCGCTAGCGGTGACCGAGGGTGTGGGCGAATCACTGAAGGTCACTGTCGAGCTGGGCGTGACCGACGATGTCGGTGAGCTGGTGAAAGTGCCCGGTACCGTGGGCGTCTCGGTAGCGGTCTGAGTGGGCGTGGGCGTCAGGGTGCAGCCGCCCAAGCTCACGCTGACGCTGGCAGGCTCATCGTCGGTAGTGTCCAAAGTCGTGTCAATCTGGGTAGGCCCCGTGTGGGCCGTGCTTTGGTCAGCATAGCTGCCCATAGCGCAGGGAAAGAGCACCTGGAAGCTCAGCTCGCGGTAGCTAAAGGCTGGCACGCCAAAGCTGCCGCCCCATATATAAGTGTCGCCCTGCCAAACCGGGTCAGCCACGGCCGCGCCGTTGAAGAGCGAGCTGCCGGGTACGATGCTGGGCTGGCCGGGCGCGCTGCGAAATGCTTGACGAAAACTTTCTACGGCCACGTCAATGGGACCGGCATTATCCAGGCGCAGGGTGTATTGAATGGGGCCCGGAATGGTAGCGCTCAAGGGTGAGGCGCTCTCGCTCAAGCTCAGCCAGTTGACCACGCCTGAAACGGGCGAAAAATTGGCGCTGCTGTAATTGCCGGTGTCGGTGTGCTTCACGGGCGTACCGCTACTAATGTAACTGATGGGGCTAACCGTGGTGCTCTGGGGCGTGGCCCCGTTCACGCGAAAAATGTAGACCGCCACATATTCTGAAGCGGCCGAGCTA
Organism: uncultured bacterium; assembly: GCA_964521965.1. Lineage (GTDB taxonomy): Bacteria > Oederibacteriota > JAJYGY01 > JAJYGY01 > DAIDJD01 > CAZFUM01. Next base: position 11,494 of record CAZFUM010000067.1, read on the forward strand.
CTGACATAATTGGGCAGCATCAGGCGGTTCAAGTGCGTGGCGCTGTTGGGGCTGGCCACGGTGATAGAGGTAGAGACGAGCTGAAAGAAATTGGCGTTCCAGCCATTATAGGCAGCCGGCGAAAACGAAAGAATGTTATCAGAGCCAATGACGCCGGTGGTGCCGGTTACGGTCATGGCCACCAGACCGCCCAGGGACGGCGGATTGGGGCCAGAGAAGACTACGTGCACTTGATTCGAGTTGGCCTGGTTAGCATCGTAAGTCGAGCTGAAGTTAAAAGCTTGGCTGCCAATGGCTGTTGCGGGCGGTATCGAGGGATAGCCGGTGAGCAAGTAGCTTTGGTTGACGCTAGATGAGCAAGTGACCTTCATATAGAAGAAGACCGGTTTAGTCTGACCCACAGCCAAGGGACCCACATGGTAGCGGCCGCTTTCTTGCGGCGCCAAGGTCGCGCAGCCTGCACCAAAATTGCCGGCCGTCACCCAAAGATCGCTATAGGGCGTAACGCTGTTATTGGTGACGTCATAGCTGTAATAGGCGCATTCCAACTTGGGGGTCACGTTGAAGTCATAATAAAAGACCGGCGAGCTGGTCTGGCTGAATTGCAGAGCTTGCAGAGCTGGGGCCAAGAGGCAGCAAAAAAGCAGGGACAGTAGGC
>CAZFUM010000068.1:0-12031 GCA_964521965.1 uncultured bacterium
GTCGCTTTGATTGACGCGACGAACGCGTATGGCGTGTATGGCGAGGGCCTTTGGAAAGGCGGCACCTTTGTGGCTTCGCGCTCATCAGGCACCACTTTTGGTGTCTACGCCCAGAATTTTAGTCCGACGGGCTATGGCGTCTATTCAGCAGTGTCTTCTACGGTTGGTGCGGTCTATGGCACTAATTCAAACGGCACTGGCGGCTATGCCGGACAATTTTCAATTGGCGCTTGCTGCTCCCAATTGAACAGCGGCGGATCAGCGGTGTATGCCAGCTACTATGGCAATGCGGGCTATGGCGTCTATGGCTATTCTTACGGCTACAACAGCGCCGCTATTTATGGTTATGAAGCTTGGGGTGATCTGGGCTCAGCTGCAGTCGTGGGCAACGCCTACTATGTCGGCGTCTCTGGTACTTCGCGCATAAACGGCACCAACTCGAAAGGCGTTGCGGGCCAGGGCTACACAGGTGTTGAGGCCAATTCGAACCACTGGGGCTTTTACGCCAAGTTGTCTAACACCTCGGGCGCGACCTCTCCCCCCCCTGCTGGTTTTGTAATCAATAACGCTGCAGCAGAACCCAATACCTACGGCGGTTATTTTTATAACAATGGCATCTCCTCTTACGGTCTTCTAGTCCAGAACTCGGCCCCGACGGGCGCTGATGCGGGTTATGCTCTGCGTGTCGTAGGCAAGATTCAAGCGCCTACCTGTTCAGGCAAAACGGGGGGCTTGACCAGCAACACCTGGACCGTCAATACACCCTGCGCCACGGGCACCAGCTCGATCATCATCACCCCCGCCATCAACCAAGGCACGGCAAGTGTTTGGGTTGCGTCGCAGGTGGCTGGTTCTTTCACGGTCAACTCGAGCGTTTCGATCACAAGCTTTAGTTTTTACTGGTGGGTGGTTGACTACTGAGTCTTGGGTCCTGCCTGAATCGCTTTGATATGATGCGCTGGCTGGTCATAGCGGCTCTCTTTACGGGACCCGCACCGCTCTTCGCCGACACCTTTGATGGCATGTCGGGCACGGGTGCGCGTGTGCCCTATGCTGTGCACGATGGGGTGGGCCAAAAAATAACGGGCACGACTTATTCTGAACGCGCCAGCGGTGGCGTGCCGGCTTCGGGCCTGCCCATTAGCCAGAGCGTCAAAGGCGCGACCTATCAAATTTATCCGGGCTTCTTGCAGCGTCTGCCCACCTTCACCGCCACCGTGACCGCTACCCGCACCGCTACTCCCACAGGCACGCGCACCGCCACACCCTCGGGCACGCGCACCGCCACACCCACGCGCACGGCCACTCGCACAGCCACGCCCACACCCTCGGTCACCCCCTCGGCCACGCCCTCGGTCACGCCCAGCATTTCGCCAAGTTTCACGATGACCGCCACACTCACGGCTACGCCCAGCGCTTCGCCGACCTTTAGCGCCACCAAGACCCCGGGCTCAGGCTGGTACGAAGATTTGCTCTCGCCTGCTGAAGATAATACTCAGAACGGCCTCAACGACCTGACGCCTACCACGCCCAGTCAAGTTTATGGCTCCATGTCAGCGCCTATCATTACGGGCTCGCCCCTTTATGTTACGGGTACGGGTTACCTCAGCAATGGCAGTGAATACGATGTATTCCGCTTCCAAATTCAAGCTGGCGACTATAGTCCCTGCAATGACATCCTCAAAATAACGGCCACACAGCCTTCTGGGGTTGAGTTGGGCATCGAGCTCGATCACTGGCAAAGCAATTGGTATTACGCGGCTGGCGGCAATGGCAGTGGCAGTCAGAGGGTGATCTATAAGAGTTTGGCGGGCCTGAGCGGCACGCAAGATTTCTACCTCGTGCTTCGTTCGAACAATGGCAGCGGCAGCCAAGTGAGCCCTTATAGGGTCTTCATGGCCATCATACCCAGTGGCCAAATCAGCGGCACGCTTGATCCCGTGGGTGTGGGCTTATCGGGCAAGACCAATTTCAATGTCTATGCCTATTCCACTGAAAGTTATTCCTTTGGCAGCTACGGTGGCACAGACGCGGCGGGCAATTTCAGTATCTCGGTGCCCACCGAGCTTAGCTATGCACGGGTGGTGGCGACTCGCTATTGGTACAGCAGCGGGGCTGCTGACTATGCCTACGGCCCTACCACCTACAAGTTCGCAACTCCGCAGAGCGTGGCGGTGTGTGGCAATTTGGCGGTTCCTGGCTTGGTCAAAGTTTACCCCGAGGCTCGCTTGGCTGGCTTGGTGTCAGGCTTGAGTTTGGGCACGAGCGGCATTAGCTTGGTGCTCAAAGATGAATATGACCAGTCTGGCGGTGGTTGGTACGGCAACTATTATCCCTACGAATATCCCTTAGGGAATAATCCATTTATTTTCCATAACATCGAGCCTGGCCATTACCAGATGCATGTTGATGCTTCGGGCGAGACCCAGGCCCCGGTTTACTTCCATAATATTACCCTTACCGATGGCCTAACCACGACCGCCAACGTCAGCTTTGGCAGCTCGGGCGCTATCAGTGGCAGTATTATTCCTGCGCCAACAGGCACGGTAAACGTAACAGCTTATGAAGCTGGCTCGCGCTATGGCGTGGTCTTGGGGTCCACCAGCACTAATATCGGCAGCTATACCATTAGTAATCTGCCTGCTGGTACTTATGACGTCAAAGTAGGCGGCGGTGGCGGACCCAGCTCTTATTTCACTACCTTTGGCGTGACGGTGGTCCCACCTGGCACAGCCCCTGGCAACATCACGGGCGTGAACCCACTTTCAAGCGTGAGTGGCTATATCTATGACCAGACGGGTCTGGGCGCCGCCGGCCTGATGGTGGGGGCAGCCCGCCATGGCGATGATCTTTCAGATTTTGACGTGCCCATTATTTTTGGCGGCCTGACCCCGGCAGGCGCAGGCACATTTACCTTTAGCGTGCCAGTGGACGCTGCTTATGGCGCTACCTGGGATGTCGTGGTGCTCGAGAATAACCAGGGAGCGCCCGGCTTCCCGCGTTTCTTTGCGGCCATCTCAGCCACAGCCGGTGCAACGGGTGTGCTGCTTACCGCGACGGCTTCGGCCTTTGAAATTACGGGTTTGATTAGCTTGGGTGGCCAGCCTTTCAATAGCTTGCTACAAAGCAGTGGTGGCGGTGGTGGCGGTGGCTCAAACATTTTGGCCTACCTGAACAGCACGGCTACCTGGCTGGCGGGCGCCAACTCAGATTATCAAAACTCTTTCTATCGTATTGCGCCTTTGCCCGGCCCTGCGAGCATTGACCTTAAGGCGCGTTTTAGGTTCATGCAAACTTACAACCAGACCGTGCCCATCAGCCTGAGTAGCACCACCCACAACATTGCGTTCACGGTCGATAGCAGCAAGGATTACATTCTTCCATATATTTATGCGTTGGAGCCCTGCAACGATGCCTTGGTGACCAATCCCTTGCAAGTCTTTACGGCCAAGGTCAGTGACGGTGCCTATGGCATGGGCATTGACTATGGCTACTATGACGTCAGGGTCAATGCCGTAGCTGCCACGGGCGTTGTTTTTGCGTCGGGCAGCATCAGCTTCCAGCCTTCGTCGCCTCTGGGTGCTATCAATACGGTCTATATTCGGGTTCGCGACACGGCTTCGAGCGTGAATTATAACTCGATCAGCTATACAGCCCGCTGGATTCTGGCAACGCCAACGCCGTCTGCCACCACCTCGCCCACCTTCACTCGTTCGCCTACGTTTACGGTGTCGCAGACCTTTACGCGTTCGGCCACACCTTCAGCCACCTTGACGGGCACGCCTACCCAGACTGCCACTGTGACGGCCACTGAGACGGCTACGCAGTCTGCCACGCAGACCCCGACCGTGACCGCCACTGAAACCGCGACGCGCTCGGGCACGCCCAGCTTTACCCAGACGGCCACGCGCACCGCTACCCACAGCCCGACCTTGACGGGCACTCCCACTCAAACAGCCACAGCCACGCCCACAGGCACACGCACGGTTACGCCTAGCCAGACTGCGACTCTGACCGCGACGATGACCGTGACGGTATCGCGCACAGCGACGAGCACGCCCACGGGCACGCGCACGGCCAGCCCCACGGGCACGCTTACCTTTAGCGCCTCACCCACCGAGACCGCCACTCAGACCTTTAGCGCCAGCCCGACGTCAACGCGTACGGCTACCCTGACTTTCACCAACACGGCCACAATCACGGCCAGCCCTACCAGTACTGCCACGGGTACGACTACCGCCACGGCCACGCCCCAGGCCGCCAGCCTCTTGATCAGCAAGGTGCCTCAGCAGTCCACGCGCTTTGAGGGCCAAAATATCGATTATGTCATCGTGGTCAACAATGTGGGCCTGGGCACGGCCAATGGTGTGCAAATCTGGGATACCCTGCCAGTCGGGGCCGCTGTGTTTAGTGGGCCAGGCTTGCTTGAAAACGCGGGCTATTCTTTGAACGATGCCTGGCGCGACATGGGCTCGAATCTACTGCAACGTGGTCCCTTTGATGTGGGCGTTGGCCAAGCAATCACCCTGCAGCTGCAAGTCTTGGTTGAAGGCGGCACGGCCCCCAATAACGTTAGCAACACGGCCAGCGCTGCCGACCTTATTTGGTCCTCGGTGATTTCAGCGCCTGCGGTGGTCAATGTGGTGGCGGGTGTGGCCACTCCCACCCCCACCTTCTCGGTTTCGCCCACCTTTACTATCACGCCCACCCATAGTCATTCGGCCAGCGCCACGCGCAGCGCCACCCCCAGCGCCACCCCCACGCTCACAGCCACTGAGACGGCTACATCGAGTGCTACGCGCACGTCCAGCCCAACGGGCACGCCGAGCCAAACGGCTACGGTCACGCCCGCGCCCAATCTTTCTATCGTCAAATCAGCCTCAGTGGCCTCGGTGGCTGTGGATGGCGACCGCGTTACCTTTGTGCTGAATATCAATAACAGCGGCTTGGCTAGCGCCAGCAATGTGGTGGTCAGCGACAATCTTCCCTTTAATGGCACTTACTTGGCTTCTAGCCCGGTTGGCGTGCTCTCGGGCAGTAACTTGTCATGGAATGTAGCCAGCTTGGGCGCGGGTGCTAGTACGGCCTTCACTTTCTCGGTGTCTTTCACGGGCAGCGGTACGTCCATGTCAAATCAGGCATCGATCGATTGCGATGAATTGAATCAGCTTGATTCGAATACCGTCAATATTGGTGTGGGCGTGGTCTTCTCACCCACGGCCACGGCCACGGGCACGCCTAGCGCCACGCCTAGCGCCACGTTTTCTGCCTCGCCCACCATCACGCCCACGAGCACCCAGACACCCACGGTCACGCCCAGCTTCACGGCTTCGCCTTCCCAGACTCCTCAAGCTACTGCCACGGCCACGGCGGCTCCGCCTATCTATACCTTAACTCTGACTCGATTGTCGCCAGTCAGCCCTATCGTAGGCGATGAAATACTTTTTCGTGCACGCGTGGATGTGGCCCCGGGTAACTACGCTGCAGTCAGTGATGCTGTCATGCACATCGACGCTGACTATCCGGGGAACGCCTTTGTTGAAGTTAATATGTCATCGAACGGCGCTTGGATCTTGCAGCCAGATAATAGTCTCGATCGCTCGGTCGGAATCACTTTAGATCCTCAAGATCCCACCAAGCTCTTTCGACAGTTCAATTTCTATGCCCGCTATACTTCTGATGCGGTGCTAAGCACGGTTACGGCTCGTTTTTCGCTGGTATCGTCGCAATATCCCACAACGGTTTCTGCCACAGCGCAGACCATTCTGCCTCTTGCGATTGCCACGCCCACGCCCGCGGGTGGCTTCTCAACCCCCACGCCAACACCGGTGGCTGATTCAGGCAAGATCGTGGCCTATCCCCAGCCGGCCAAGGCGCAGGTTTGCTTTGCTTATCACTCAGCCCTGGGCGGCAAGCTCGAGATTTTGGTTTATAACAATGCCTTGCAGTTGGTGGCTAAGGTGACCGACACCGCCGTGGGCGGCAGCATGGAAACTTCTTGCGTCGACATCTCGGGCCTCGCGCCCGGTCTTTACACCTACACGGCCAAAGTGGGCGACTTTAATTTCCCCATTGGTAAATTGGCGGTGGCGCGATGAGGCGGAGCTTGAAAAAGGCCTGCTTTAGCATGATTTTTACAGCTTTGGCGGGCAGCCTCTTGGCTTCGAGCTCGGCTGAACTTTCGCTCTACACTCCGGCCGCCATCGCTTTTTCACAGTTGGGCGTGCCCTCGGGCGTGCGCGCTATCGGCATGGGCGAAGCTTATACGGCAGGCGGCGACGACATCGCGGCTCTTTACTACAACCCCGCAGGCTTGGCCCGGGTCACGGGTTTTCAAGCGGCTCTTGCCCACAATGAATTCGCGTCAAGCTTAGGCTTGCGCCAAGAACGCATAAGCTATGGCCAAGGCGTGGGTGCCAGTGGCGGCTTTGGTGTTAGCTTTGATTATTTCAGCTTAGGGGCTTTTGACTTGCGCGATGATTTGGGCGCACTCAAAGGGCAGGGTTCAGCCTTCTCGTTTTCAACTTTGATGGGTTATGGTCTCAGCCTCTTGGCTGAAGATCGGCTCAAACTAGGTGTGAATGGCGAGTTTGCCATGGAAAATGGTATTGGTTCGGGCCAGACTTATTTTGGTGGCTCACTGGGCATCGCTTGGGATTTTACCCGCGACATCAGTCTGGGTATTGGCGTCATGCACCTAGGTTCAGCCGGCGGCTATTCGCCGCCCAGCGCTCTCAATGCGGGCCTTTCTTTCCGCTTTGCTGACCGCAAGGTCTTGCTGGCTTTAGACGGACAGGTGCCTTTCAGCGCCGACCCTTTGGCGAAACTTGGTTTAGAATATCAGATTGGCTCGACCGTGGTGATACGTGGCGGCTATCGTATGGCCCTGGGTGCCCGTGAGGGCGATGTGCAGAGTGGCCCCAGCGCAGGTTTAGGTTTCAATTTTGGTCTCTTTCAAATGGACTATGCCTTTGTGCCCTATGGCAGCTTGTCCACGGCTCACCGCGTGAGCGCTTCGATGGCGTTGCCAGCAGACTTCTTTAAGCCGAAGTTCATTGGCGCAGCGGCTACCACGGTGACGGCCAAGAATTTCTTCACCAAGGCCCAGAATTACGAGAAAAAGGGCGAGGTTATTCAAGCCTTGTTAGAATATGAAAAATCGATTGACGCTTATCCCGAGAAATTCCGTGGCAAACCTATCAATGACTTCTTTAAGAAAGCTAAAGAACGAATTTTAGTGCTTAAGGGCGAGCTTTCTAAAAAAGGTCAGAGTGAACAGGTGCGCCGTCGCATTAAAGAGTTGACCAATGAAGGTAGTGAGCTGGCCAAGCGGGGTGAATTCCAGACGGCTTTTGCCCGCTTTAACGATGCCTTGCGCTTAGAAGATAGCCCTGAGATTCGTAAAGCCATGGCCGAGGCTAAATCCCTGCGCGAAGAGAAAAAGAGCGGCTCCCGTAGTGAAGCTCGTTCGGCCTTTAAGTCGGGCCGTATGGACAAGGCCGTTGAACAGTGGCGTCGTGTGCTAGAAATTGATCCGGGTGACGATGAGGCGCAGACCTTTATGCAAGGTCACGACTCAGAGATTAAGGATCTCTTAAAGAAGATGCACCGTAAGGGCATTGATCTTTATGTCAGCGGCAAGGTCAAGGAAGCCATTGAGCAATGGCGTCGAGGTTTGAGCTTAGACCCGTCAGACCCGATCAAGATGCGTCGCGACATTGAAAAAGCCCAGAAACTGCTTGAATTGCGCGGCCAAAAATAGGTCTTGAAATAGCATTGTAAATACGGCATTTTATAATTTCTGACCATTTTGCACGGCTTTTAGCCAAATTGACACCCTACCTGAAAACGATATAATTTAAAAGATTTTCCCTGTCATACGGGTGGGGAAGGGGCAGGCTTTGTCTTAAGGCCAGTCCTAATACTTTGCTTTATAGTTATAGGGAGTTAGCATGGCCTCATTGGGCAGCATTTTGATCTATTGGTTAATCTCGCTTTTGATCAGCCTGGCCGCTTTACCCCTCGCACATCGCATTTTTTCTTTCTTGCCTGATAAGGGCCTAGGCTTCAGCCGTTTGCTGGGCATGCTCCTGGCTGCTTATCTAGCTTTTCTCATTGGCTTTGTCCATAACTCACCGCTCAGTTCAGTTTTAGCCATCTTGGCTGTAGCCGGTATCAGCTTTTGGCTGGCCCGCGGCCGCTGGGCCGAGCTCAAGGCTTGGTTGGGCGAGCATATCGGTCTGGCGCTGGTCTATGAAAGCCTTTTCTTGTTCCTGTTGCTGCTTTGGGGCTATGTGCGTATGCATCACCCCAATATCGTGGATCAAGAAAAGTTCATGGATTTTGCTTTCTTTAATGCTGTCACTCGATCGCCAAGCATGCCGCCCTTTGATCCCTGGCTGGCTGGCGTTAAGAATTATATTAACTATTACTATTTCGGCTATTTCGCTCACGCGCATTTTGCGCGTCTAAGCGGCCTCGACCCGGCTATTTGTTATAATTTGTCGGTGGCCATGGTTTTTGCCCTGGCAGGCCAGGCTATATTTTCAATTGGCTATAACACGACGCGCACCCTCTGGCCCGGTTTTGTGGGCCTTGGGCTGCTGTCGATTTTTGGCAACCTGCACGGCGGCTTGCAAGTCATCACCAATAAAGGGCTAGGCGGTTTTGACTGGTGGGCACCCACACGCCTCATCAAAGACGTTTTCAAGCCGGCTGAGAAGGGCGCTCAATATGTTAATCACTGGTGGCACAGCGCCGATGCCGCGGTCTTGCGTACGAATGGTCTGAGCGAAGCGAATGCACGTGAAGCGCTCATTTCAGAGTTTCCTAATTTTTCATTTATTCATGGTGATTTGCACCCTCATTTTAACGCCATTCCCTTTTTGATTTTGGCATTGGGCTTAGGCCTTAATCTTGTGATGAGCCGTAAGACTGACCCACTGAATGTCTTTGAAGCAAGCGAAGAGCGAAAGAGTCGCCTGGGCAGCTTGGCCGTGCTGGGCTTGGCTCTGGGCGCGCTCTTTATGACTAATACTTGGGATGTACCGGCTTTTGGTTTGGTCATTTCACTGCTGCTGCTCATTCAGCAACATCAGGGTGGCCGCTTGAACAAAGCGAGCTGGCTCAAGAGCTGGTTGCTGCCCAGCCTGGCTTTGGTGGCAGCGCTTTTGATCTTCGCCTTGCCCTTCAAGCTCAATTTTAGTTTGCCCTTCAAAGGCATTGGCATTGCCAAAGCCAAGACGGGTTTGCACGATACCTTGGTATTTTGGGGCGGCTTTCTAATCGTTATTGTTCCGTTTCTAATTTTGCGTGCACGCCTCTGGGGCCAAGCTCTGGCGGGTGAGCTCAATCTGGGCAAGGCCGTCAGCAGCAGTTCATCCACCCGTTCGCGAAAGTGCGCAGAATGCGGCGCTCGTTTGCGTCAAGACAAGCTCTTTTGCGCCCAATGCGGTCACAAGAATAGTGAGCAAGAATCAGTGGGCGCCTTGGCGAGCGCGCCTTTTAGCATCGATGCCTCGGGCACGCCCAGCGCCTTGGTCGGCGTGCTGCGCTTTATGGCAGCCCCCGCCAGGGGCTTGGGTCAAGGCGCTAGCAAGATCGCGCTGATCATTGGGCTTGTGGTGTTGGCGGCCCTGCTGGTCTTTTACCCCAGCAGCGCTCTCATGCTCGCAATCGCGTTGTTGGCGGGAATTCTGCTAGCTTCGCGCCAAGATCAGCCCGAGGCTAACTTTTCGCTAGCTCTCATTGCCGTGGCGGCTTTAGCTGTGCTTTCAGTGGAATGGCTCTTTGTGCGTGACGTTTTTGAAGGCAATTTATCGCTGACGCGCATGAACAGTATCTTTAAGTTCTACTTTCAAGCCTGGGTCTTGTTGGCTGCGGCCGCGCCCTTTGCTATTTACTGGACCTTTCAAGCCATGATGCGTGTCTTGGGCGAGATTCCCCGTACGGCTTATTTCGTGACCTTGGGACTGATCTTTGCCTGCGCTCTCGCTTACCCGGTTTTGGCGATTAAGACCGTGTGGGGCAATTTTGGGCGTGACTCAAACCTGACGCCCACCTTAGATGGCTCAGCCTGGCTCAAGCGCGATTATCCTGGCGATCATGACATGATTCTCACCCTGCGCGACAAGGTGAAGGGCAAGGCTGTGATCGCTGAAGCCGTGGGCGGGGCCTACACCCGCTTTGCACGCGTCTCATCCTTCACCGGCCTTGCGGCCGTGGTGGGCTGGGGCAATCACGAGAGCCAGTGGCGCCAGACCTGGCCCCAAGAGCAAGAAAAAGACGTGAATCGCCTTTATGAAACCTTAGATGCTAGCGAGGCTCAGGGCCTCATCAAGAAGTACAACGTGAACTATGTCTTTGCCGGTTCGCTCGAGCGTTCAAAGTATTCGCCAGACCAGCTCAATAAGTTCCGCAGCTTTATGGACGTGGCCTTTGATAATGGTAAAGGCACCACGGTCTACAAGTCGCGCTGATTACTCAACCGAGGAACCCATGGCATTGATTTGTTCAAACTGCTCATCTGAAAACCCCAAAGGCAATCGCTTCTGCGACAGCTGCGGGGCTAAGCTTAAGCCTTCTGACGAGGTGCCTGAAAAGTCGTCGTCGAAGGCTGTGGCACCGGCTTCAAAATCAAAGTCGTCTAAGGCAGATATGTCTGATCTTGAACCGGGCCTGGCTCGACCCGTTCTGGACCTCAAGCTAGATAAAACCCTCATGTGGTTCTTGATCATCGTGGGCTTTGGCGCATTCTTGCGCCTCTGGGAACTAGGCATGAAGCCCCTGCACCATGACGAGAGCATTCACGCCTGGTACGCCTTTAAACTCTTCAAGGGCGATACTTACAAGTACGATCCGGCCTACCACGGCCCCTTGCGCTATCACATGAACGCCTTGATGTTCTTTATCTTTGGCGTCAGCGACTTCACCACGCGCATCTTGCCGGCTGCTTTTGGCATCGGCTTACTGGTCTTTCTTTGGCAGTGGCGCACCTTACTGGGCAGGCAGGGCGCGGTTATCACCGCGGCCTTGATGGCGGTCTCACCCAGCTTTGTCTATAACTCGCGCTTTATTCGCGACGATATTACGATGGCCACCGGCTCTCTGGTCATGGTTTGGGCCCTCTTCAAGTGGTTCGAGACGCGCATCGACAAGTATCTTTACTGGCTTGCAGCCGGCTGGGTGGTGGCTTTCACCTCGCACGAAGGCACCTGGATCATCATGGGCATCTTCGGGACATTTTTGTTTTGGCGCTGGGCTTGGGAAAAATGGAGCAATCCCGTCGAAGAAGAGAATCAGCTGCATGATTTACTTGAGCGCCTCAAGCTGCTCAAACAAGGCAGCCCTGTCATGCAAATGCTGGCGGGTTTCTTGGCCCCCCTCACGTTGCTGGCAGGCCTGCTGGGCTTTGTTGAGCTGCGACCTGACGCCAAACGCATCTGGAGCATTAGCCTGGCCGTCTTTTTTGTGCCCTTCACCCTGCTCTATTCAACCTTTTTCACCAACATGGACGGTTGGTTCATTGGTGCCTTTGATTCGATTGCCTATTGGCTGGGTGAGCAAAAAACCGGCCGTGCAGACCAGCCTTGGCAGTTCTATATCTATATGTTGGCGCTCTATGAGTTGGCCGTGGTGCTATTTGCGGCCGTGGGTGGTTTTAGAATCTTTTTTGGTTCGGGCAAGCCCCAGCTTTTCTGGATGAAGTTGGTAGCCTTTGCGCCTTTTGTGGTGGCCATCGTCATTCTCACCAAGTACCCCAAAGAGCCGCGTGCGCTGCCCTTGATGGCCGGCTTGGCAGTCTTGGGTTCAGGCATGGCAGCTTTCTCTACCTTTGCCCCTGAGCGCGGCAACTTTTTCCGCGTGTTCTTGATCTACTGGGCCATGCTCAGCTACATCATGTTTACGATTGCGGGTGAGCGCATGCCCTGGCTGACCCTGCACCCGCTGACCCCGCTCACTTTCCTGGCGGCGCTCTACCTCAACGAGTTCTTCAGCCGGGAGGAGGCCAGCTTCAGCGAGCACTACGTTG
>CAZFUM010000069.1:0-11802 GCA_964521965.1 uncultured bacterium
ATCCTGTCACTGTGGCGCCAAAGGCTATGCCATCACTGACCGGATAGAATGCAGTGATGCCTGAGCCTGTGGCCCCACTTTCTAGATCAGAAATAAGATTAGTTCCGGCTAAAGTGCCATCGCTACGCCATGGTTCGGCTCCCGTACTGCCGTCATTGGCCGTAAAAAAGATTAGATTATTCGAGGCCTTGAGCAGAGAAGGAGATGAGCTGCTCACGCCAGGGCGAATGTCTTTGAGAATTTGAGTGCCGGCGCCTGTACCATCGCTGGTCCATAGCTCGATGCCGTTTGTGCCATCCGTGCCTGCAAAAAAGATGCTATTGCCGATCGATGCGAAGCGCTTAACGGAAAACCCGCCAGGGTCGGCGTTGACATTGAGCACTTGGTTGGTGCCGGCTGTGCTGCCATCGGTGGCCCATAGGAAATTGCCCGAACCATCATTGGCCCTGAAAAAGATGAGCGATCCCACTTGGGTCATATTCGACGGAAAGGATCCAAGTCCACCCGGAACGTTAATATTTTTTAACATGACGGTTCCCAGGGTCGTGCCATTCGATTTCCAAATTTCGGATCCTGACGATCCGTCGTCCGCGCTGAAGAAGATTTCTGAACCTAACACGGCGAAGTCAGCGGGATTGCTCGAATTCAACCCCAGGCGTATGTCCTTCACTAAATAAGTACCGCCCGTGGTTCCGTCACTGCGCCAAAGCTCGATTCCGTTGGTGCCATTGTTGGCTCGAAAATAACAAATGCCGCCCATTTCAGTAAAACCAGTGGGTGAACTTGAATTGACTCCCGTATAGATGTCTTTGACCAAAACAGTGCCTACACTTGTGCCATCCGTGCGCCAAAGCTCAGTGCCCTCAAAAGTGGTTGTAGCGGCAAAGTATACAAATGAGCCCACGGCAGCCATGTCGGTGGGGAAGGATGATCCGCCGCCGATCGAAATGTCCCTGAGAAAGCCTGTGCCGCCAACGCTGCCGTTGCTGCTAAATAGTTCATAACCAAAGCCAGCACCATCGCTGGCAGCGAAAATAAATTGGCTGCCCAAGAGAGTGAGATAAGTGGGCGTGGAGCTGTCGGCTCCAATTCGAACATCTTTGAATAAGTTTGCTCCGCAAGTTGGAGCTAGTGTTGGGCTGATGCTTGGAGTGACGCTGAAAGTGGGTGATACGGTCGGGGTAGCCGTTGGGGGTACGATAGGAATGTCAAAATTGGATGGAAAAGCCACGTCATCGTAATCGAGCTGCTGATAATAGGTGGGGCAGCTATCGCCGATGATATAGATCCAGCAGCCGATGCGGTAGTTGTTGGGTACGTTGATGACCCCGCGCGCTTCGCTCCAGCTGAGCAAGGCGCTGCCGGGGCCGGTGTTGGGGTTGCTGGGGCTGTTGGTGGTAAAGAGATTGCTGTTGTAGTTGCCAAAGTTGTCGAGCAAATGAAAATTGATTTGATAGTGGGCGTTGCCGGGATTGACGTAGGTGTAAAGATTAAAGGTCCAGTTGCCGGCGGGTATGCTCTGGCCGCCCGCGAATTGGGGGGTGGCAAAGTCTGCCACTTCAAAGTCAGGGCAATTCGAGCTGCCCCCAAACGTGCCAATGCCCGAAGGCGCGGTGGTGTTCATTAATTTATAAAAGGGCCCGACCGCGATGCTGTTGTGCAGGTAATAGGGCGTGCCAGCCCAGGCAGGGGCTGTCATAAGCAGGCTAAGCGTTATGCATGAGATGATTCGTGCCAGGGGGGTCATTCGGATCCTATATATATAGTAGGGACCTATTCTGCCATGGGATGACTCAGGGCCTAGTTGGATAATTGTGATTCTCATCCACCCTTTGATTCGCCAAAAAAGCCTCTATTTCTGTGATATTTCTGCTTCTTGAAACCCAGATCAAAAAAAGGAATAATCTCGTTCCCTCACGGGCTTGTAACTCAGCTGGTTAGAGTGCCATCCTCACACGATGGAAGTCGACGGTTCGAATCCGCCCAAGCCCAAAGAAAAAGCCAAGCCTTGCGGCTTGGCTTTTTCTTTGGAAACGTGACTCAAAGCCAGCATGAACCGTGTCATGCTGAGTCTCTTGTGTGAAAAATTAGTGCCCTAATCCGCCCTCAGCCTCGGCTAGGCCCATGAATTTTTTAGGTTCTAAAGCCTTCAAATAGGCGGTGCGGGCCGTGATCTTGCCTTCGTTGTAATACTTCATGAGGCATTGATCCATGGTCTGCATGCCCGAGCTACCCGAGGTTTCGATCAAAGATACGATCGAGGCGGCGCGGCCGGTGCGAATCAGATTAGGCAAGCTGGGCGCATAGGTGAGCACCTCGATAGCAGCGCAACGGCCCGCACCGTCTTTGGTGGGGCAGAGCTGCTGGGCTACGATGCCGCGAATGGCGCCGGCCAGCAGGCCCCTAGCGCTATCGCGTTCCTCTGCCGGATAAACGTTGATGATGCGGTCAATGGTCTTGGCTGCCGAATTGGTGTGCAGGGTGCCAAAGACCAAGATACCCATTTCAGCCGCGCCCAAGGCCAGTGAAATTGTTTCGTAATCGCGCATTTCGCCCACCAAGATCACGTCAGGATCTTGCCGCATCGAGCTGCGCAAAGCGGTTTTGAAACTGTGGCTATCGCGGTGAATTTCGCGCTGCGTGATCTTGCACTTCTTGCTGGGGTGTACAAACTCGATGGGGTCTTCGATGGTGAGAACATTGGCCTCACGCGTGTTATTGATGAGATTGATGATCGAGGCCAATGTCGTGCTTTTGCCTGAGCCCGTAGGCCCCGTCACGAGTATCAGCCCGCGCGTTGTCTTGGCAATGTTGCTGATCGACGGCGGCAAGCCTAACTGTTCGACCGTGAGAATGGTGGTGGGGATGGTGCGAAAAACGCCCCCGATGCCTTGCTGGTTATAAAAGATGTTGCCGCGAAAGCGAGAGAGCTCAGGCACCTCATAGGCATAGTCAAAATCATGGCGTGTGCTGGCAATGCCCCATTGCTCCTCGTTCATGGTTTCATAGAGCAGGCCTTCGAGCATTTCTTTGGTCAAGATCAGGGGTGCCAAGGGCTTGAGCGAGCCCTTGCTGCGTATCATGGGCGGGTTGCCGATGGTGAGGTGAAGGTCTGATGCGCCTTCTGCGACCATTTTTTTGAACATGGCGTCGATGCTGGCCATTAAAGCTCCTCCGCCAGTATGTTTTCATAGGCCGGTCGGCTGATGAGTTGTTTGTCGAGCAGGCCTTTCATATAGCTGGCCAAGGTGACCATGCCTTCTTTTTGGCCGGTGGCTAAAATGGAACCCAGTTTGTGGTATTCATTCGACATGATCACATTGGCCACGGCCAGAGTATTGACCAGCACTTCAAAGGCTGGCACCAGTGATTTGGCGTCTAAGCCAGGAATCAGTCGCTGCGAGATGATGCCTACTAGCGTTTCAGAAAGACTGGTGGTGGCTTGGCCGCGCTCAGCCGCAGGAAAAAGATTGATGACGCGCGAGATGGTGGCCGAGGCTGAATTGGTATTGAGCGTGCCGATCACCAAGTGGCCGGTCTCGGCTGCGCTTAAAGCCAGCGATACGGTTTCAGTGTCACGCAGCTCGCCCACGACAATGATGTCAGGGTCTTCACGTAGGGCACCTCGCAAGGCCGAGGCAAAGCTGTCGGTGTGAGGACCCACACCGCGTTGGTTCACCAAACATTTTTTCTTAGGGTGTAGGTATTCAATAGGATCTTCGATGGTGATGACGTGATCTTCGCGGCGCTCATTGATATAGTCCACGATAGCTGCGGCCGTGGTGCTTTTGCCTGAGCGGCCTGGGCCGGTGATGAGAATGAGACCTTGGTGCGAGTCAGCAAAGCGGTTGAGCACGGCGGGCAGGCCCAACTCAGCTACGGTGCGCACCGATTTGCTGAAATGCCGGGCCACGAGGCTCCAGCCCTTCTTTTCCATAAAAACATTGAGGCGAAAGCGTTCGCCATCGGGCAGCGTATAGGCCGTGTCAATTTCTAGATCGATTCGCAGTTTGCCCATGACATGGGGGCCGAGTAATTCGGTGACCATGTGTTCGACTTTTTCGGGCGTGATGATTTGGTCATTGATGGGTCTCAGCACGCCTAGGATGCGGGTATAAACCTTTGAGTCAGAACTTATGTGAATGTCTGAGGCGCCTTGTGAGACGGCGGTTTCAAAGAAGACGTCGATACTGGGCATGAAAGGTCTTGAAAAGGAGGAAGAAGTCTCAGAATTGTACAAAAAATTGGGTTTCCCTAGTAAGTAATTTTGTTAGATAATTTTTTACAAATTAGTTCCTGTTTTACTTTTCGAGACAGGTCTAAGATCTGGGCTCCCACATTCCCCGCGACGCGAGTTTCAACGTGTTTTCTAAGATCCTTATCATTCAACCTGATCAAGCACTAGCCCTGAGGCTCGATCACCTGCTTTTTGATCATGGCCACGCCAGCCTGCGAGTTCGCAGTGCTGAAGAAGCCAAGGCCGTGATCGAAGCTGAGGGTCGGCCCCTGCTGATCGTCACGGAATTGTCGTTGCCTGGCATGGATGGCTTCGAGTTTCTCATTTGGCTACGCCTGCGCCATAAAGCAGATGACTGCCCGGTGGTGGTGGTCTCGGCCTTTGGCAATCTGATGAATGACGCCTCGGGCAAGCGCTATGAGTTGGGTCTCAATGCCGTGGTTTCGGCCAAAGCCAGCGCCCTGCAATTGGCTGATATTTTTGAAGACGCCCTGCGCCAAGCTCGCCAGCGCCGTGAGCACTATATGCAAGAAGCCTTTAAGCCCCCTGCGGCTCTAGTCGCCGAAGCCAAGTCGCGCGAAAGCGCTCGCCTAGCCAAGATTGCATCTTTGCATCTTGATCGACAATTGCCTGAGAGCGATGCGCTAAAAAAATGGGTGAGCGAAGCGGCGCGGGCTTTTGATTTTCCCGTGGCGCTGGTCTCGCTGGTGCTTGAGGACCGTCAATGGTTTCAAGCCCAGCATGGTCTGACGGGAAAACTGCTAGAAGAGCGGGGCACACCGCGCGACTGGTCCTTTTGCCGCCATGTGGTCGAGGCCGAGACCCCCAGCGTTTTGATCGTGCCCGATGCCAAAAAACACCCTAGCTTTAAAGACAACCCCCTGGTCAAAGACGGCCTGGTGGGCAGTTATGTGGGCGCGCCGATACAAACTTCTGACGGCCATGTCTTGGGTTCGTTTTGCCTGATCGACCTTAAGCCGCGCCAGCTCAAGGCCGAAGACGTAGACTTGCTGCGCCACTTGGCGCGCCGGGTGGCGGGCGAGATAGAGCTCAATCGCCAAGTGCATAGTCTCAAACGTGATATTTCTGATCAATGGAATCTGGCCATGCGTCGCGAGGACCAACTGGCCATTTTGCGAGAAGCCCTCATGCAGTTGCCCATGGGTGTCATGCTTCATGATAGTAATGGAAAGATCTTGTTGGCCAATTCGCTTTTGGGTACTTACACCGGCATGGGGCCTGAAATGATGGGGCGCGGCCTAGGCGAATTTGAAGCGGGATTGATTTCACTTTTTGATGATCCGGCTGAGGGTTTTGATCGCCTTAAAAGCGAAAGCGAAGGACCCTACTCGGCCCAAGAAACTTTTGAAACTCAGCGGCCCGAGCGCCGCGTCTTGCGCTGGAGCGCTCATCCTCTGGCCGTAGATGACGACTGGTACCAGCTTTCGACTTTTGAAGATATCACGGCGGCCACTGAGCAGGCAACCTTGCGCGAAAAGCTCACGTTGCTCGATCCGCTCACAGGGTTGCTTAATCGACGGGGTGCCGAAGAAGAGGGGCTGCGAGAAGCAGAGCGCGGACGCCGCAAAAAGCGCCCCTACGCCGTGGCCATTTTTGAGATTGAGAATTTAGCGGCCATCAATCACGACCAGGGACACACGCAGGGTGATGAAGCCCTGCGCCTTTTGGCCGAAGCCCTGCGCTTCAGCTTGCGCTTGATGGACAGGCCGGCCCGTTGGACCGGCGACCAGTTTCTGGCTATACTGCCTGAAACAAACGAGGCGGATGCCTGTCGCGCGGTCGAGCGGGTTTTGGGCGCCCTGGGCCAGAAAGCCAAGGGCAAAGCTTTGGTGGTGAACGTGGGCGTGGCTTGCGCCGACGCCGACCCGACGTTTTCGACGGCCGTAAAAATGGCCATGAATCGCTTGCGTGACACGGGTGAGCGAAAGGACATGGTCTTATGATATCGAAGAAGCTCTTGCCGCTGGCTCTCTCGCTCGCATTTTTTGGCGCTTGCGCCTCGGCCCCGACCTCGCGCCATCGCGCTACGAGCGGTGGGGACCGCACTTTTCGAGACGGTAGTAGCTTAGGCTTGATCGAGGGCGCTGAAGATGAGGCCAGCTCGGGTGGGCGTAAAGTATTGGCCCAAGCCCGGGTGATGACGGTCGAAGACAAAGAAATTCTGCCCGGTGCTTGCTGGGATTATGTCAATACGGTCTGGAATCGCGCGGGCTTTTCGGCCAAGAAACGCGAAACTGTCTTTAAGAGTAAAAAAGGCGGGCCCTATGCCCAGACTCGTGATATCCAGCCCGGTGACTGGCTTTACTTTATCAATCATTCTTATAACAAGATCGAGCACAGCGCGTTATTCGTAACCTGGAAAGACGAGGGCGACAAGATCGGTTATTGCTTAAGTTATGCTGGTGAAAAACGAAAAGAGCCCGCGCGTTATCTTTCGTATGATCTCAAGAGCGTGTTTCAGATTATTCGGGCTAAAGACTAAGCTTTAATTCAAGAGGGTAAGTTGCTGAATATTGAATTGGGATGGCACGAAATACTCGTGCGCCTCGGCGTGGCTCTGGCCATCGGCTTGGGGCTAGGCTGGGAGCGTGAACGCCACGGTCGAGCTGCGGGCATGCGTACCACGCTGCTGGTTTGCCTGGCCTCGGCCGTGGCCATGGTCTTGTCTGAGCAACTTTTTCACGAGGCGTCTCAAAATAGTGAGAGCTGGCGGCCTGACCCGGC
Organism: uncultured bacterium; assembly: GCA_964521965.1. Classification (GTDB taxonomy): domain Bacteria; phylum Oederibacteriota; class JAJYGY01; order JAJYGY01; family DAIDJD01; genus CAZFUM01. The sequence continues at coordinate 6,983 of CAZFUM010000069.1, forward strand.
TCGCTTGGCCGCGGGTGTGCTGGCAGGAATGGGTTTCTTAGGCGCGGGTGTCATCCTGCGGCAAGACAAAGCTATTTTGGGCGTGACCACGGCCGCGGTGCTTTGGCTCAGCGCCATCTTGGGCATGGCCTGCGGGGCCGGGCATGTCGCGTTGGCTCTTTTGGGCTTTTCAATGGCCGTGATCAGTCTGGTGGCATTGCCCAGCGTTGAAGCCTTTGTGCATGCCGACCGCTATGGCGAGCTTGAGGTCTTAGCCAACGAGCAGGGAGTCCGGCCTGATGCGGTGTTGCAAAGCATTGAAGATTTAAATCTAGGGGCGCGCCCTTGGGTGGCCGGTGTTGAACGTGATTTGGCGGCTAAGACAAGGCGCATGCGTTTTGAGATTAGGATTAAGCGCAACAAGCTAGCAGCCTGCCAATTGATGACCGTGGATGTCGTTTCAAAATTAAAGGGCGTGAAGAAAGTTCGCTGGAGCTAAGTCAGGTCTTGGCCAGCAAGTCTCGCAACGATTTCGCAATATCTTTAATATCGCCTTGGCTGGGTAAGACACCTAAATATTCGCCTTCTTTGCCCATGACAAAAATAATGCCGGGATGCTCGAGAAGGTAGTTTTGGCCTTGGCCCATTTTTTCAGCCTCAAGTCTGAACGCCATCATGGCTTTAGCCACGGCCTTGCGGCTGCCGCCCAGGCCCACCACGCGGGGATCGTGTCCCTTGAGATAATCGCGAATGACTTTGAGTTTGTCGCGCTCAGGGTCGATGGTGATGAAGAGGGCCTGGTAGCCCGCGGCTTCGGCCCCCAACTCGCGCAAAATGCCATCAAGGGTATTGAGCCCCTGGGGGCAAACGATGGGGCAGCGCGTAAAGCCAAAGAAAACCAGGCGAAACTTGCCGGCATAGCTGGCTTGGGTGACGCTCTTGCCGCTCTTGGCGTCGTTCAGCTTAAATTGCCCAGATATCAGCGAGGCGCCATCGCGGGCAGCCAAGCTAAGGCTGAGGCTTAAGAGTAACGCCATGAGCAGGGCGCGAAGTCTCATGGCTGAATTTCTTCGACTAAGCGAAAGCCCAAGTTGGCCGTGGGCTCAACCGTGAGGCAGCCACCGTTGTAGGTGTCATTGATAAAGTCTGGCACATGGGCGCGGTTTTGGCCGCCCACAATGCGCGTGCTGCAAGTCTCGGGCTTTTGCAGGCGCTCGATATTGACCGGGGCCTTGAGTTTGTTTTCGGCCAGGGTATAGCAGCTCAGAGTCCATTCCCAAACATTGCCTAGCATGTCTGAGATGCCCCATTCATTTTCGCCAAATTTGCCGAGGGGCCAGGTTTTCTTGGGTATCTTGCGCACAGCCTCAAGGTCGCTGTAGTCATATTCGCGGCTGATGATTTTGAAACCTTTTCCAAGGCTGAAAATATAATACCACTCGCCCTCGGTGGGCAGCCTCAAGCGTCGGCCCGTGGCCTTTGAGATCCAAGTCGCGAATTCTTGGGCTTGGTGCCAGTCTACGCGAGCCACTGGATGATTTTCGCCTTCGTCATCGCGAATTTCAGCCGCCTTGGCGCAGCCGCCGGCTTGATGGCATTGTCTCCAGAGGCGGTTGCTAACCTCATAGCGGCCCATGCGCAGGCCTGGCCCTACTTTGACCGTGACGCTCAGATGGGCGTTCTCAAAATAAAAATCGAGAGGGATCTCAAGGGTCATCTCGCCCGCAGGGATGCTCACCGTCTCATAGGCGGGAAGGCTGGCTTGAGCCAACGAAGTCAAAGTTAAAAAAATAAGGGCCGGGAGAAAAGATCGCATACGCATGATCTTAAGCTCCCGGCCCAAAAATTCTAGAAGAAAAACTTAGTGGCCCTGGGTGTCGGCCGGACGATCAGCCTTCATCAGGTCATCGCGCTTCTCGCCCTCGACCATGACGTGCGAGATGGCGCCTTTCATGACCGCTTCAATCAGGTTGTGGTTGAGGTAGGCGTAGACGCCGGGTTGCAAGAACTTATAGGTGAAGGCGCCTGCGCTGCCGCCCGCGATGATCCAGGTTTCGAGATCAGTCGCCGGAGGATCATTGAACGAGCCGCGTTCCCAGACAAAATCGCCGTGTCCGCCGATCAAGTGCGGGCGAGTGTCGCGAATCGCTGTCTCGTGAACAAAAAGCACCGTTTCGCCCACTTTGGCTTTCATGGCGTTGGCGCCCAAGAGCGAGCCAGCCTTGCCATTGAAAACTACGTGCGAGGGAATCAAAGTCTCCATGACTTCGAGATCGTCGCCCATGCTTTCAGCCACCGAGCCATAGCTCTTGTATTTGCCGCCCGGGCCCTTCTTGATGTAATAGTCCTGCTCGCCGATGTAATAGGCGCGGTCATACTTGATGCTCTTGCCTTTGTTATCTTTGAGGCCTTTGCGGGGAAGTATCATGATGGCGCCGTTCATGCCATGCGTGACATGCCAGGGAATCATGATGCCGCCGGGCGCGCAATGGTAGACAAAGACGCCCACTTTGGTGCAGCGAAAACGCAAGGTGACCTGCTCGCCGGGCTGAACTTTGGTCAATGCGCCGCCGCCCAGGTAACCCGTGCTGTTGTGAAAGTCGATATTGTGTTCGAGCGTATTCGTGGCTTTGTTGATCAGGGTGTACTCAACAAAATCGCCTTCGTGAGCCACGATCATGGGGCCGGGCACTGATCCGCCGTAGGCCATGACCCAGACCTTGGTGCCTTTGTCATCGATGGTGATCTGCTTTTCCACGATTTCCATCGAGACCTTGATGCGCTTGAAGCCGCCCTTGGCGATTTGATCGTGCTCAGGCAGGCCCGGGGGCGGGACCATCTTTTGCTCCACCACAGGCAGCTTGGCGATAGCCGCTTCGCTCATGGGTGGGTATTCACCGGCTTTGGCAGTCACGCTCAAGGCGCTTGCCAAGAAAGCCAAGGCCAGCACCGCGCCAGCCTTTTGTTTGATGCTCTTCATGGGTGTTCCTCCTAGAAAGATGGGCCTACTTTACGGGTTGAGGGCCCCATGGCTTTATGACCAGGCTCACATGACAGCGGTCATGTTTTGACCTAAAAAGCCTTCATTGATGGGGGTCAAAGTTAGCTTTTTAGGGCCTAGCACAGGCCATTTAATGCTCAAATATGAGCTAATTCTATTTTTGGAGAGTTGCAAAGTATGCCAGGACCTCTCATCATTTTCCCCTTGGGGGGCATTGCCGCAGTGGGGCTATGGTTCTGGAAACTGGCCCAAGCCAGCAAAAAACCGCGTCGAAATACAGCGATAGAATTGGCTGACTTGATCGCGCGCCGCCTTGGACGCCAAGGACGCCAGGGAGAGTGGGAAGAATTCTTGCGTGCTCCCCAAGTTGACCCTGGTTTAGACGCATTGCGTCTACAATGTTTGAATATCGAAGAGCAGCTAGCCTCGCCAGAAAGTCATCGTCTTTATACCGAAGCAGGCCAAATGAAATTAGAAGCTATGATTCAAATGTTGAAAGACCGGGCGTGACGGCCCGTCTGCTTTTGCTGGGCGGTTTGTTCAGCTTAGTCGCCGGCGTTCTCTCGGGTTTGGCCCGCGCGGGTGGGCCCTTGCCTGAGCACGTTTATACGCATGCTTTGGCGCATGGACCTTTGATGATTTGCGGTGTGCTTGGGCTTTTGATCGGCTTGGAGCGCGCGGTGGCGCTCGAAAAGTTTTGGGCTTTTGGCGCGCCAGCTCTGGCCTTAGCTGGCACCGGCGCGGCTCTCACCCCTGGGGGACTGCCCGTGGCCGCGTGGATCTACGTCGTCTCAGCTGCTTGGCTCTTGGCTGTGTCGCTCACGCTTTCGCGTCGTGGGCCGGGTTTGGCTGCCAACGTGATGGCGTTGGGCGTTGCGGCCTGGCTGGCCGGGGCAGGCAACTGGGCCCTTGGCCAAAGTATGAATGCTAGCGCCGTATTGTGGATTTGTTTTCCGGTGCTCTTGGTTTCAGGCGAGCGAGTTGAACTAGCCGCGCGCTTTCGCATGGGGCGCCTGGGCGCGGCGCTTTTCTTGCTGCCAGCCGCGAGTCTGGTTTTGGGCGCCGTTCTCTATGCCCGCATGTCAGCCTTAGGTGATGATGGCCAGTATTTGATTTTGCCAAGCATGCTCAACCTGGCAGTGGGACTTTGTGGGCTGGCGCTTTGGCTTTTTCGCTACGACATCCTCTTTTCGCAGATTCATAGCCCGGGTCAGCCTCGTTTTATGGCTCTTTGTCTTTTGGGCGGCTACATTTGGCTTTTTTTGGCCGGAATATTGGTCATGGCTTCATTCAATTATGACGCCGTGCTGCACGCGGTCTTTTTGGGTTTTGTCTTTTCAATGATATTTGCCCACGCACCTATTATTTTTCCGGCTCTAGTCGGCAAAGCCATGCGTTTTTCGCGCTTATTCTATATTCACGCGGTCCTTCTGCATGTTTCGTTGATCGTGCGTTTTGCGGGGGATTTAGGGTCGAGCTTTGAAATGCGCAGGCTGGGCGCTTGGCTGGGGGCTGGGGCTCTCGCAGTGTTTCTCGGGAACAACGCTCAGGGAATAATCCGAGCCAGAAAAGATTCTTCTTAACTGGAAGAAATATGATTTCATGATAATCGTTATTTAAGATCGATCAAATAATACGAAGTTTGGTTTTTGGGTGAGATCTTGAACGTGATGATCTCGCCATTTCTTTGTGTCTTGAGCGCTTTGCCCGCGATGCCGTCGCTGTTGAGCGGCTTGATGCTGGCGCCTGCAAACGAAAGTGGCAACTCGAGTTCAGCCTCGACACCTTGCATGAGAATCGGCGCCAGGCCCGGCACCTTGAGGGCGTTGCGTGTGGCGGT
>CAZFUM010000070.1:0-11801 GCA_964521965.1 uncultured bacterium
ATCATCGTCTGATTACCCACGGTACTGCCATTCACCAAGAACCAGGCACGATCAGCACCGTATGCCTGAGCAGCTAAATCTTGCGCATCACGAATGACTGAAACGGGATCGTGCAGTGAATCGACCTCAGCCAGCAAGGTGAGGTCCATATCAAAAACTGCATCGCCTGCAAAACGGCGAAAAGCGGTGGGTATGGCAGAACCATGTTTGTGGCCAGGCGTATGAAAAGACACCTTACGCTTGCGCGCATAGGCCACCACAGCCTCATACAGGGGCGCGCGTGCCTGATTCAAATTGCCGTTAGGCTTATAGTCTTGGGCCATGGGTCTCAAAAAGACGAATGCGGAAGCCTGAATGGCTTCCGCATTCGCTAGAAACTAAGTGCGTAGTTAATTCGCTTAGGCAGCTGCCAATGCAGGCAGCGGCTTAGGCTTATGAGTCAGATTCTTCGCAGGCAAGACACCGCGAGGAACTTCTTGACTCTGGTGACGCTTACATTTGAGCGCTTTGGCCATCACCTTATGGCAGACCCAGGGATCGACTTCGTCGCCGCAGGTAAAAAGATCTACTGCCGCAAAGCCATACTCAGGCCAGGTATGGATGGCGAGATGTGATTCGGCAATAACCACCACACCGCTAACGCCATAAGGATTAAACTTATGGAAGGCTTCCTGAATGACCGTGGCTCCTGCTGCTTTAGCAGCTTTCACCATGGCTTTACGAATGGCATCGTGGTCATTCAAGATCTTCTTATCACATGCTTCGAACTCTGACAGGATATGGCGACCGAGGGATTTCAATTTCGGCCTATCCTCCTTCTGAGAAAGGGGCAAGCCTGCCCCTTTTTTGTTGAAAACTTGTTCCGCAGAGCGAGCCTGCCCTACTTAGGTCGAATATTATCCTTCGAAACTGTACATGTCAATAATTTTTGCATCTGGATAACTTAAGAAATGCGTCCCATAAGCAAAAACTCGATATTTCCCTTCCGACCTTTGATCGGACTAGGCATGCTCCCCTCAGGACCGAGGCTGGCTTCGCCGGCCAAGATTTGAACCTTCTGCAAAGCTTCTTGCTGATCTTGAGTCGAACGCACAATGCCACCTTTGGGCACCCGCCCGGGCTCGAGTTCAAATTGCGGCTTCACCAAAACGATCCAGGGAGCATTTGGTTTTAGGCAGCGAAGCAAGGTGGGAAAGCTTTTAGTAACCGAGATAAACGAAAGATCAGCACATGCAAAATCAATCGGCCCATCAAAATCAGAAGCACTCAAATCAAGAGCTGAAACGCCTTCCATACTGATAACGCGTGGGTCTTGGCGGAGGCCCCAGTCCAGCTGATTAAAACCACTATCGACAGCATAGACCTTGCTAGCCCCGGCCTTAAGCAATGCATCGGTAAAACCGCCAGTCGAAGCCCCTAAATCTAGACAGCGCAGGCCTTTCACTTGAATGCCAAACTGTTTCAAAGCCGCTGCAAGCTTGCTACCACCGCGACTGGCATAGGGACCGTGCCGTAATTTCAGACGCAAAGCCGGCAGCGGTGAAATAGCCTGGCCTGGGCTAGCAAGCACAATATTGTCTTGCAGCAATTCCCCGGCCAAGATCAGAGCCTGAGCCGACTTGAGATCAGCTGCCAGGCCCTGGGCCAAAGCAGCTTGGTCTGCGCGAATTTTTTTAGATTTTGGCGCCAACTAGGCGACGTGAAATTTCGAACGGGCAAGCACAGATTTAACTTTGGCGACAATGCCCGTGGTGTCGTAACCGCAAGCCGCCCGCAATTCTTCGGGCGTGCCATGCTCAATGAATTCATCGGGCACACCCAAACGTGAGAATGATGCCGGGACTGCATTCAGATCTGCCAATAGTTCAAGAACCCCGGCGCCAAAGCCACCTGCCAACTGGCCATCTTCAACCGTCAGCATGATGCTAAAGCGGTTTGCGCATTCTAGCAAAAGAGCCGCATCAAGGGGTTTGGCAAAGCGGGCGTCCACCACCCTAATCTTAAAGCCCATCTCTTCTAATTGATCAGCAGCCTTGAGTGCATCTTGCACACAAAGACCATAGGCTACGATACAGGCGCTATCACCCTCGCGCACGATGCGGCCCTTGCCGATCTCAAGGGGATCAGCCGACAACGGCCGGGCACCCTCGACCACATTGCCACGAGGAATTCGAATGGCACTCGGCCGATCAATCGAAAGGCCCGTGGCCAACATGCGAGCCATCTCATGATCATCGGAAGGCGCCATCAAAACAAAATTGGGCACGGGTCGCAGCAAACTAATGTCTAGCACCCCATGATGCGTGGGGCCGTCATCGCCCACGAGCCCCGCGCGGTCCAAAGCAAAGACGACGGGAAGCTTTTGCAGCGCCACATCGTGCACCGCCTGGTCAAACCCACGTTGAAAGAATGTCGAGTAAATCGCCACAACAGGACGTATGCCACGTGTGGCCATACCTGCCGCCAAAGTAACCGCGTGTTCTTCAGCGATGCCCACGTCAAATATGCGCTCAGGAATCTCGGCCTGAAACTCGTTCAGACTGCTGCCCTCGATCATGGCTGGCGTAATCACGGCCACGCGAGGATCTTGGCGGGCCGTTTCGAGAAGGCGCGAGGCAAAAACCGCTGACCACGTTGGCTTAGCCACACCGCTCTTCTTAATCTCACCTGTCACCACATCAAAATTCTTCGCGCCATGGTAACAAATGGGATCTTTCTCAGCAGGAGCCCAGCCCTTGCCTTTGCGCGTGATGGCGTGTAGCAAGACGGGACCCTTCATTTCTCTGCAATTGCGTAAGATCTCGATCAAAGCCTCACAGTTATGCCCCTCCACGGGGCCCACATAAGTGAAGCCTAACTCTTCAAAAAATGCGCCTGGCGAAACCACACTCTTGGCAAACTCTTCGGCGTGATGGGCAATGCGGGCTGCCTGCGCGCCTATACCCGGAATCTTCTTAAGCAGGTGTTCGATCTCGTGGCGGGCACGGTTATAGGCCTTGCCTGCAATAATCTTGCTTAAGTAGGTCGAGAGGGCTCCCACAGGCTTGCTGATAGACATTTCGTTGTCGTTTAAGATCACCAACAAATCTGACTTACGATGACCCATGTGATTGAGAGCTTCAAAGGCCATGCCATTTGGAATAGAAGAATCACCAATAACACAGACCACCCTGTCGCGGGTCTTGAGAATGTCACGGGCAACGGCCATGCCAGCCGCAGCCGAAATCGAAGTGGCGGCATGACCCGCGCCAAAAGAATCATAAGGACTCTCACTACGCCGTAAAAAGCCCGATATACCGCCCCGCTTTCGCAAGGTGTGAAAGCGATCATAGCGACCGGTCAGGAGCTTATGGGTGTAGCCTTGGTGCCCTGTGTCGAGCACCACCATGTCACGGGGTGCATCAAAAACCGTATGCACGGCCAAGGTGAGTTCAACCGCACCTAAATTGGTGGCGAGATGGCCGCCATTGGCGCTAACCGTTGCCAAAATCTTATCGCGCAGCTCTTGGGCTAGGCGCGCGCGATCCTTGGCGGTGAGTTTCTTAAGGTCAGCAGGGCTATGAATATTTTCGAGCATGGATGCCTTAGCGAGGTGAAACCAAGATCTTAGATCAGCGGACCGGGTAGATCAAATAACAAATGATGGCACCGCACATGATGCCCCAAAACATTTCCCAAGGCGTGTGGCCCAAAGACTCTTTGAGAACAGGGGCTTTTTTGCGGCCTTTACTGGCTTGAGCCAAGATCTTGTTGATGGCCTGGGCTTGCCGACCCGCGGCTTGGCGCACGCCCACAGCATCAACAGCCGTAATAATGGTAAAGCCGACCGAAAGACCGCAGACCGCGCTATTGAAGCCCTCAGAAAGCGCGATAGCCATGGTCAATGCGCTAGCAAAAGCCAAATGAGAGCTAGGCATGCCCCCACTCGAGAAAAATCGTCGCCAGTCAGTTTCGCCTGACTGGCCCTTGTGCACCAATACCTTGATCAGGCAGGTTGCAAGCCAAGAGCTCCCTACGGCCCAGAAGGTGGGATGACGAATGAGATCCCAAGGATTGGGAAATTCATTGACGATCATCGCCCTAGGCTGCCATTCCATTTGGTCACGGCTTTTTCTAACATTTTACGAGTCCAACGGTATTCATCGCTCTGGCCTGCCACTTCTCTTTCACGGGCTTTGGCGCCATCTAATACATAGTATTGCTCTTCAACCTTAGCAGCACGGCCCAGGTACGCATATTCTTGCTCGCTCAGGTCTTTGCCATCGCCAAAGGCCGTGCGAAAGCCATTCAGATCTCGCAGCACTAACTCGCTATGCTTGGCTTTGAGGTTTTTCTCGGCCCGTTGGGTGTGAATGCGCAACTGAGGCTCACGCGCCTCGGACCCTGGCATGAGGGCAGCAGCTTCAGCCCAGGCGCGCAGGGCTTTGTCGATCTTGCCGGCCTTTTCAAAATCTTTGGCTTGCTTAAGCTTAGCTGCATATGACAACTCATCGCTTTTGTTTGCAAAACGCTCTTCGGGATGGTCGCGCCCTTCAAGATTTTCAATGAGGGCCTGAATCTTATCATCTGGCTTCAACTGGAGAGATTCACGATAGGCCCAAGCAGCCTTAGCCGAATTACCCGCATTAAAATAAGCTGTACCCAATGCCTGATAATTTTCGGCACGCGGGGCTAAGCGCACTGAATCTTGTAACTCTTGCACAGCCCTTTCGTGCGAACCTTTTTGCATGAAGATGAGACCGGCCTTAAGGTATTGGTCTGACTTGGCTCGTTGACCCGAAGTCGGGGTCTTGAGCAGGCTCGGATGAGCCGTGCCTGTCACAGCCAGCGGGATTTCAATATTCTCTGCCAAGACCGGGCCGGTTAGACCCAAAGCCAGCAGCGAAAGCATGACGAGTTTTTTCATGAATTACCTCAAAAAGCCTTAGCGGTCGCGTTCGATCACAAAACGCGCCAGGGCTGCCAAAGGTTCCGCTTTGGCACCCATGATTTTAAGCCTCTTTTGGGCCGCTTTCCATTCTGACTTAGCCAAAGTCCGGGCTTTTTCGAGGCCAAAAAGGCTTGGATAGGTGGCCTTTTTTCGGGCCTGATCGGAACCCGTCTTCTTGCCCAACTTTCTGGCGTCGCCCACGACATTCAAGATATCGTCACAAATCTGAAAAGCTAGGCCAATATGCCTGCCAAAGGCTAGCAAAGCCTGGCGCTGAGCTGGCTTAGCGCCGGCGAGGGCAGCACCCGCTTCGAGCGCCCCACGGATCAGGGCTCCGGTTTTACCAGCATGGATGACCTTAAGCTGTTTAGCGTTGATACGCTTGCCTTCGGCCAAAATATCATGCATTTGACCGCCCACCATGCCCTGAGCGCCCGCAGCTTTAGCCAGCACTGCCACAGCATCAGCGGCGCGGGTCGGACCTACTCGTGCCAGCTTGCCATTGGCCGCAACCAATTCAAAAGCCAGCGTCAGCAAAGCATCGCCCGCTAATATCGCTGTCGCCTCATCAAAAGCCTTATGGCTAGTCGGCCGACCTCGGCGAATGTCATCGTCATCCATGGCGGGCAAGTCGTCATGAATCAGTGAATACGTGTGCAGGCATTCAAAGGCACAGGCCGTGGGCAACGCTGCATGAGCCGGCAAGCCGCAGGCCTCAGCTGAAGCCAGCACCAAAAGAGGGCGCAGGCGCTTGCCCCCAGCCAGAAGACTGTAGTTCATAGCACGAGCAAGGCGACGCGGACTTTGCCGCGGGGTGACCTTGGCTAAGGCCGTCTCGATCAGGCGCAAGCGTGAAGCGACGTATGAGTCAAAGTTAAAAGCCATTATTCAAACAGACTTTCTTGGCCCGCCTTGCCTTTTTTAGCTTTCTTGGCACCACTAGCCTTGGAACCCTTCGAAGCCCCGTCAACGTCAACCTCAGCTTCACCCGCATCGACATCGCTAACAGAAAGCTTCTCAACGCGCTGCGAAGCTTCTTCGAGCGTCTTATTGAGACTGGCAGCCACCTTAACACCTTGCTCGAACTTTTTGAGAGCCACATCTAAGTCAAGGTCACCGGCTTCAAGTTGCTCGACCAGCTCTTCGAGCTGACGCAGGCTTTCTTCGAATTTTGGGGCTTCGGCCATCACGCCTCCTTGAAAATCTTTTGAACCAGGGTATCGAGCTGACCTTTGCCCAAGCGAATACGCAATGCGTCACCCGCTTTCACGCGGGCCACATCTTTTAACAAACGACCTTGTGAATCAAAAACCGCAGCAAAGCCGCGCGCCAAAATAGCCAAAGGGCTGAGCGCCTGTAGCCGAGCGGCATGCGCTGCTAACTGCTCGCGCCCCTGCTTTAAGAAACGGACCATGCTAACGGACAAAGTCGTACGGGCGTCATCTAAGCGTTGGCGCGCTTCGGCCAAACGCGCCGAAGGATGACAGCGCTTTAAGCGCGCTCCCAGGGCAGCTAAGCCTTCACTTTGGCTGCGCAAGTGGCTCAGTAAGCCTCGCCGCGCGCGACTCGTCAAAACATGAACTTGGCTCTCAATCTCAGCGCCTGAAGGCGAAAGCAACTCAGCTGCGGCCGAAGGCGTGGGAGCCCTAAGATCAGCCACAAAATCAGCAATGGTGTAGTCGACTTCGTGCCCCACGGCTGAAATTACAGGCAGTGAAGAAGCTGCAATGGCTCGAGCCACAAGCTCTTCATTAAAGGCCCAAAGATCTTCTATCGAGCCCCCACCGCGAGCCAACAGTAGCAGGTCGGCCTTGCCTTTCATCTCACGCGAGGCCCATTTTATAGCAGCGGCTATCTCTCGGGCTGCACCCTCGCCTTGAACCCGGACCCCGATCACACTCAAACGTACCCAAGGGCAACGCCGGGCCGTAATGTTCAAAATATCTTGAATCACTGCACCGGTGGGCGACGTAATCACAACCACATGATGAGGATAAGCTGGCAAGGGACGTTTGCGCGCCTCGTCAAAGAGCCCCTCAGCTTCAAGCTTGCGTTTGAGCTGTTCAAAAGCCAATTGCAGGGCGCCCTGGCCCAAAGGCTCGAGGCGTGAAGCCACCAGTTGGTACTCGCCGCGGCCCTCATAGACAGAGATACGGCCCCAAGCCAGGACCTTTTGACCCTCAGCCATGTCAAAAGCCAAACGCCCGGCCTCACCCCGCCACATCACGCAGCGTAGCTGGGCTGACTCATCTTTGAGCGAAAAATAGCGGTGGCCCGACGATGCCGGGCCACGATAATTGCTTATCTCACCCTCGACCCAGACATCGGCAAAGCCCTGCTCAAGCAGGCCTTTAATCTCTCGGGTTAGGCGCGAAACGCTATACGTGTTCTGCGAATCTATTTTTCTACTCGATCGACAGCAGAGCGGGCCGCCTTCACCGTGGTGTTTTCGGCAATTTTTAGCATCACCGTATTGTCGTCATTAACCTTGGCCACCGTCGCAAATACACCGCTAATCGTGACCACCTTGTCGCCCGGTTGCAGAGCCTTGATCATATTCTCACGCTCTTTTTGCTGCTTGCGCTGGGGCCTAATGAACATGAAATAGAAAAGGGCAAAGATGGCGATCCATGGTAGTAACATCACCAAGGGGTTGGGGGCTTGGGCACCATCTTGAGGGGGCACACCCATGGCATGAAGCTGACTAATCATTGCGGACTCCCATAGAGTTGAAAAAACTCACTTTTGGCCTGCTTGAAACGTTTTTGCAGGATAGACTCACGAATTCGAGCGGCCAAGCCTAGCATATAGGCCAAATTGTGTAAAGAATTCAGCCTTAGCCCCAATGTCTCGCCGCTCATATGCAGGTGGCGCAAATAGGCGACGCTGAAATTCTTACATGTATAGCAAGCACAAGCAGGGTCTGGCGTAGCCAAATTTTCACGGGCATCAGCATTGCGTAAGACTAGCCGACCGCGCGACGTAAAAAGAGTGCCGTTGCGCGCTATGCGCGTAGGCATGACACAATCAAACATATCGATACCCTGCTCAACGCAGAGCCATAAGTCTTCGGGCGTGCCTACACCCATAAGATAACGCGGCTTATCGGCCGGCAAGAGGGGCTCGACGGCAGCGATGGCTTCGAGCATTTTGTCTTTAGGCTCGCCCACTGACAAACCGCCCAATGCATAACCGTCGAATCCCACACCCAGAATCTGACCTGCAGCGACCTTGCGCTGCTCAAGATCGACCCCGCCCTGAATAATGCCAAAGAGCGATTGTCGGCTTGAATCAGACTTAGCTTTGAACTCAATAGCGCACCGTTCAGCCCAACGAGCCGTGCGTTCAACGGCCCGCTTAAGTTCTGTGTCTTCACAGGGCCAAGGCGGGCATTCGTCAAAGGCCATGATAATATCAGCACCCAGGGCTATCTGACGCTGCATGGCGCTCTCGGGTGTAAATCGCAGCCAGGCGCCATCGACAGGTGACTGAAAGTCCACCCCATCGTCATCGACCTTTCGCAAAGCTGCCAACGAAAAAACTTGAAAGCCCCCGCTATCGGTCAGCATAGGCTTGGGCCATGCCATAAACCCATGCAAGCCACCCGCTTTTTGCACGAGTTCGACACCGGGCCTGAGCGTCAAGTGATAGGTGTTAGCGAGAATAATTTGTGCACCGATCTCATCAAGATCACGAGGCGAGAGAGTTTTAACCGTGGCTTGGGTGCCCACCGGCATAAAGACCGGCGTCAGCACCTCGCCATGGGCCAGTTTCAATCTGCCAGCCCGGGCTCGACTTTCTTCGTCTTTAGCTTCAAGCGTAAAAGTCAGGCTCATGCCTGGGCAACTTTCAATTTAATGCCATACTTCTTAATTTTATAGCCTAGCTGACGCTGAGTGAGCCCCAAGGCCCGAGCAACGCGTATTTGTACACCATTGCAATCGCGCAGGGTCTTGAGTATTTGCTCTTTTTCAATATCGCGTACTGCAGCAGGCAGTCCCCCGCGTCCCGGGGCAGCCTGAAGGCCTTCCCGCATGGGCAAGCCTGCCGGGGCCACGCTTTCACGCACACTCAAGGGCAAGTCATCGACATCGACCAGGCCGCGACGAGCTAAGACCACCACGCGCTCAAGGCAGTGCTCAAGCTCGCGCACATTGCCGGGCCAGGGATAGACCGCTAGCTTCTCAAGCGCAGCCCGGGTCAACTTGACCTCTTTGCTATTCTCGTCATTGGCCTTAGCCAAAAAATGTTCAATCAACAAAGGCACATCACCCTCGCGCTCACGCAAGGCTGGCAAATAAATAGGAATGACGTTCAAGCGGTAATAAAGGTCTTCGCGAAATTCACCCGTGACAATCGCTGCCTCTAAGTCGCGATGGGTGGCCGCCACCACCCGCACATCGACGCTTAGGGTTTGTGCCCCCCCCAGGCGCTCAAACTTGCGTTCTTGTAAAACACGCAATAGCTTGACCTGGGTCGCGAGGCTGATCTCACCAATCTCATCGAGAAAGAGAGTCCCCCCATGGGCCAGCTCAAAACGTCCCGCTCGGCGCTCGGTGGCGCCGGTGAAAGCACCCCGTTCATGGCCAAAAAGCTCAGATTCAAGTAGGGTTTCAGGCAAAGCCGCGCACGAAACCCGAATAAAGGGCTTCTTACTGCGGGGCGAATTGTAGTGCAGGGCCCGGGCCACCAGCTCTTTGCCCGTGCCGCTTTCGCCGCGAATCAACGCCGTGGCTCGACTGGGGGCCACCCGCTCGACCGTTTCATAGACTTCTTGCATCTTACGTGATCCACCCACCATATTGTCGAGGCTATACTTACCCTTGAGCTCAGATTGCAATTGCTGCTTCTCACGTTCTAGCTCGCGGCGGGTCTCATCGACTGAACGGCCCAATTTAGCTGCCTGACCCATCAACGATGCCAGCACCGTCAAAAAACGCACATCATCTTCTAAACTATGCTCATCATCTTTAAAGACGCGGTCGGCGCTTAGCACGCCCAAGGTCTCGCCCTTGACCTGAATAGGCACACAAATAAAACTGACCGCGCGTTTCTCTAAGTCGCGGGCTTTGGTCTTATTAAGAAATAGGGGTTCTTTGCCAATATCAGGCACCGCCATGGGCAGACCGCTCTGCAGCACCTTGCCCGTGACGCCTTCACCCACCCGGTACTGGCCCCGCTCAATTTCACGCTTGCTTAGGCCATAGCCAGCCCAAATGCGGTAATCACCTGATTCAGGGTCTTGCAGCACCAACGTGCCGCGCCCCAGGCCCAGCATCTTATGCAATATCTCAAAGGCGCGTTCGGCCGTCTGATGCAAATCAAGCGAAGAGCCCAAGACTCGGGAAACCTCGTAAAGGGCTGAAACTTCAGAAACTTTGCGTTGCAAGCGATCGCTGGACACAAAACACCTAAGCGGGAAAGACGCCAGTATATGACAAAAATGTAAGATCGGCTCTGGCAAAATAAAAAAGGGCCCCTGGCTTACGCCAGGAGCCCTTTAGCTAGTCTAGATATTTAAGAGACTAACTTATTCGCCCAAGGCGTAGGTGATTGAGCTGGCCCACCACACATCGTTATTATTCGAACCCGACAAGAGGTAGGGGCCATAGGCGAGCCAGTCAGCATTGATTGCGCTGTCCATGCTGAAATTACCAAACTTGAGCGTAGTACCGATGTTCAAATTGGCGCCATATTGATTAGCATAGGTAAAAGTATATTTGTAATTAGAAGCAGGCGTCACGCTATTGGTATTGTTTTGTGTTAAGCCGCCGCCGCCCATGACATTGGCGTCAACGCCGCCGCGCAACTCTAGCCACGAATTTACATTGCCTTCGGCCGCAGCCATGGCCACCAAACTCAGGTAACCTTGTTGCCAGTCAAATTTGGTGTTAGGAGTATTGTTCTCTTCAGAATACCCGCTCACCCAACCCTGCAAGGCCGCACCCAACAAGAACATGCCTTTTTCGCTGCTCGTGCCGATGGCATAGCCAGCCGTAAACTGCTGGTACCATTCTTTGCCTTCGAGAAAAGGCACAGCAACTTGATACTGATTCTTTTGTGACCCTGTATCTTGATCGGCACTTAATTCAAACTGACTTATGCTGCCCGCCTCGCCCAAGGAGCCGGCGACGCGAATGCTCATGCGCGTGGTATCTAAAGTCACTTTGTTGAGAATACTGGCGCCGGTGCTGAACTCTTCTTCGCTGTTAAGTTGACCATAGTTCTGGTAGCGAACACCGGTTTGCAATAACTTGATAGGGCCGAGATCTTTAAAATCAGCACCCAAGCTCACGCCAAAAATATTGGCGGAATATTTTGATACCGTCTTAGCATTGGCGTCAGAAGGCTCTTCGTAAGTGTAATCTTGATTAGTTGTGACACCCCAGCTCAAACCCAAGCCCAGGCGCAAACTGTCGCTAAGATCAGTGGCGTACAGCAGGTCGCTAATGTCATATACGCGTTGCGTG
The DNA here is from genome assembly GCA_964521965.1 of uncultured bacterium. Taxonomy (GTDB): domain Bacteria; phylum Oederibacteriota; class JAJYGY01; order JAJYGY01; family DAIDJD01; genus CAZFUM01. The sequence goes on from CAZFUM010000070.1 coordinate 11,401, forward strand.
CCATAGGCACCACTGGGATTGGGGTTATTGCCAGTCGTAGGCACTGGCGAGCCCCAATGCATGCTGCTTCCCCAATAATTGCCCAGCAGGGACACTGAGGCATCGTCAGAATCACGGCCATGGTTAACAGCCAAAGTGCCGCCTAATAGGTCGACGCTGGCTGACATCCAACTGGCACCGTCCACTGATTCAAAGGCAATTTCGCTGCCCTTGGGGGTCTGGGGTAGTGACTTCCAATCACTGGAGTCTGCCAGAAACATCTTTGCTTTGCCAAAGCTAGCAGCACGGGTTTCGTTGGCGTAAGCCTGACTAGCCAAGACTAAAGAAGCAAGTACAAGGGCGACAGCATTGCGTTTCATAGTGCTCCTGAGCAGTTATAGAATTTCAGAAATTATGCCACA
>CAZFUM010000071.1:0-11735 GCA_964521965.1 uncultured bacterium
GCTTTGGGCCGACCGACGTCAAGGCCGCATGTGCCTGGTGAATCGCTTTTATCATAACCAAGGCACGCCTGTGCCTGATCTCAACAGCGGTCAGCGTCTCTTTCATCATAGCGATCAAGATTGGGCTAAGGGCCTGCCCGACGGGCTCGATTTCTCGCCAGCTTTCACCTTAGTGGCGGCACGCCGCGGCCAGGTGAAATGGGTGAAGGGGTCTTATCGTGAACGGGTGGGAGATTCAAAATTAGCTGTCTTGGCTGATGGCCTGCGCTTTGCTCGCGCGGTCATTCGATATTAAATTTTAGGCCCTTCGCCGCATCAACCAGCGCATCCATTCTTTGCGGTCTTTTTCTGGCTTTTTTCCTTTTTGGCTAATTTTTTCTAGACGTTTTTGTTTGCTACGCCGGCCCAGGCGCGAAATAAGCGAATCATCTTGTGACTGCCGCATGACCTGCTCGAATTGCGAGACTGCGACCTGACCGCTCTGGCTTTGGCGGGCGGCGCTGGCCTGACGGGCGCGCAAAAGCGCTTCTTCGAGAAAAGCCACATCTTCAAGATTTTCGCGGCCTAGCACGGCGCGCCCTAAGGGCGTGCTCACGCTGGGCAGGTCTTCAGCCAAAATTTGGTCGCTGGGTGCAGTTTGTTGCGTTGGCTTGTCGAGCTGCCAAAAGCGGCGCAGCGCAGGTTCGGGTTTGAGGCGGCCTTGCACCCAATCTTCTAGCTCGGGCGAAGGCAGCATCATGCTTTGGGGGGCGCGGCGCCATGTCAGCAGCAACCAAGTCAGCAAAGCAAGTTGGCTAAGGAGTATGGCCCAAGAACCTAAGTTGCTGTAGCCCTGCTGGGCCCAGGCGCCAAGGCCTACGCTCACTTGGGCCAAGAGGTAAATGGCGAGCGTGCCAACCGAGGCTTCGGCCACGCGGCGACGTGGAAACTGAGAGCGCAGGTAAAAGCCCAAGGCCAGTTCTGCCGCGCCCTGTGATTTTAATGCCCAGGGCCCGCTCGAGCCCCAGCCCATGCCCAGCAGGTCGGCCCAGCTTTCGTTGGCGAGTATGCGAAAGCAACCCAGGGCCAGCAGCCAATAAGCGCAGGCGCGTGCTGCACGTTGCAGGGCGGCGCCGCGGCGCAGCCAGAGCTGGCCTAGGTGTCGGGCAGCCCGAGGGCTCAGGCCTTTAATAGGGGTTTCGAACCGAGGCATAGACAAGGGTTTCTCCGGCTATGTACTCTTTCACACCTTTCGTGGCTGCGCTGCTGGCCATCATCACCACACGCCCAAATATTTCGCGCGAGCCGCCTTGGCCGCCCACCAGCAGTTCGACGCCGCCCGGAAAGCCCAGCACGCCGCCGCGATCGAGTTGCGCAAAGGCTGGCACTTGCAAGGCTGAGCTTTGGCTGCCTAAGAGGCGATTGGTTTTGTAGGCCGCATTCGATGTGGGACTGACGCTGTTGTAGGCCAGGGTGTAAATGCTGCGATAGCCCGAGACGCCACCGGACCCGGCAAAGGATCGGGCGCGGCCCACAGGTTTATCGAGGGCGATTTGGTAAGTCTGCACCGTGTCAAAATCGATCATGCGGGCCCAAGAATGTTCGTTAAGTTGAGAGGGGGCTGCCACTATTTTTAGCACGGGGCTGCCGCTGCCATCGATTTGGTAAAAAGCCTTGCTGGCATCGGCCACGCCAGGGTCCCAGGCTAGGGTGTAGCCCATGAGGGTGAGGGCCTTGGCGCTTTCGAGCAAGCGTGCACCATTTTGATTGCTTAAGTGGGGATAGCTGATAATGGGGGCGCTGCGCCATTCGACTAAGTGGGTGGCGCCTTGAGGCGCGGGCGCAGGGCCTGAGAAGCCAGCCACTATTTGATCTGCAAAGCGGCCTGGGTAGATCAAGACAAATTGAAAGCGGTCCAAGCTGATAATTTCTTTGACGCCGGCGGCTGTGTTGACCGTGATGGTGAGCGGCTTGATGCCAGCTGAGAAGGCGATGCAATTGCCAAAGTAGGCGCCCCAGGCAGGGTCAGGTTTAATGAGGGCGCTGGGCGGCGGCAAGATAGGTGGCAGGGCCCATGGGGCTATGAGGGGCGCCCGGCTAGGGCTCAAGGCCACGCTCGCGTTAAGTAGGGCGCGGTAACTTGCAAAAAGCCCCGGACTATTGGCGGGATCAACAAAAAGCAATTGGCTTGAGCCCAGTGAAACGCGCAGATTTTGTGAAACGCGCTGGCCCATGACCGTGAGATCAGCACGGTTCTCTGAGTTGAGCAGGCCCCGTTGTGAAACGTTGATCACCTGAAATAAACCCACCAGCACGACGCCCATAAAGGCGAGCACAAAGACCAGCTCGATCATGCTAAAGCCGCGTTCGCGGCTCGGCTCAGGGGTTGGTTTGCAGCGGGTATTCATGATAGGCATAGTGAAGGGGAAGGTTCTCGCGGAAAGCCTGAACTCTTAGAAGTTTTTTGCCCACACCGAGGCTGCTGACATCCCAGTCATACTGACCGCGGTGGGCTGTGGCCAGTATCTTATCGATAGATTCGTAAACTCCGGGTGTGACCAGCACGTCGCGTTGCGCCGAGCGCCAGGTTTTACCCTCGTCAGTGCTATAGATCAGGGTGAATGCCAGGGGCTCGCTGCCATGCCACTCGTTATCAGGGTTGCCGGGGCTGGTGGCGATTTGCGCTACGCAGGCCCCGTCAAAGTCATCGACGCAGGGATAATTTTCGCTATAGCGTTTTCCGTCCCAACGCACGTTGCGGTCTTTCCATTCCACCCGTATCACGCTCAAGCCCCTGAGCTCATCTGACAGCGAGGGCTTGGTGATCTCGACCAAGGGCACGGGTTCGATGCGGTACGAGACACTGGCCACATCGTTCATGCTGTTGCTAAAGCTGCCCTGGGGGCCACTGTAGGTTTTGGGCACGCCCGCTTCATGAAATGCTCGCAAGCACGAGAGTATGGCAAAACGAGTCACGAAATTAGCGCCCGAATCGCCCGAGGGCGCGATGCCGCTGATGATGAAATAGCCTGCCTGCTGGCGGCTGGCCAAGACGCCGCGCACCATCGAGCTGGCCCGCCAGGCAGCTTGGCTGGGGCGGTCATAGATGCCCTTCTGATTGGCGCTTAGGCTAGGGTTCGCAGTGTAATGGCTGAGCGCCAAGCGCCGACTCGAATAGTCGGCATCGCCCCATTCGGGCTGATTGTTGACATTATCTAAGCTGAGCGGACGACTTGATGTAAAGGCCAAGGGCATGGGGAAGTGGTAATCGAGACCCATTTGATTGCCGTCATTGAGCAGGCCGCCGTTAAAGTTGACTGACGTGTGGTTATAAGAATTGCTGCCTGAGGTGCCGTTTAAGAATGAGCCGCAGGTCATGTTGTTCCAGCCCCCCGCGGGGTTGCCGCGATGGCGCACATTGTCAAAGGTATAGACATTGGGGTCGTCGCAGTTAGCCCATGTATCGCGGTGGTACTTGCCGCCGCCAGCTTTGGTGTTAAATAAGTTGCCCGTGGTGGCCCATTGCGTGGTGTAAACCGCGTCATCCCACAGTTCGCCCAAAAAGGGAATGCTGCGCCACTTGTTGTTCAGTTCTTTGACCAGCATGTTGGGGTTGATGATATCTTCGGTGACGATGCTGGTGGCGGCAGCGTTCCAAGGTCCGCCATAAATTTTTACGCCATCTTGACCGCTCCAACTTAGCTTGTTGTTAGCGTCGCCACCGATCTCGCCGCCTAAGCCAAAATAATAAGCCGACCAACCGGTCATGCCGTTGTAAACCGAACGGTCGGCCAAAATGCCCTCACGCCAAAGGCCATAAAGGCGCGGCACGTCGACATTGAATTCGGTCTGGCCGCCCGCCACCCCGCTATTGGGGCCGAAGCGGGCTTTGGGTATGAAAGGATTGAGCTCAGGGTAATAGTCTTTGGGCGCTGACTGAGCGGTGTCTTTAAAGAACCAGTTGTAGCGGTTGGCATAGCGGGGCGTGGGCGAGATCGCGGTGTGTCCTAAAAAATCAGCATAGGGAATCATGCGCGGGTCACCCAAGGGATCCATTTGCTCGGTGATAGGCGGTGCTTGATCAAGCCAGACATAGCTGGTCGAAAGATTGGCCGGCATGTTGGGCGGGCTGAAGCTGCCCTCTGAGCTGTAATCGGTCAGGTTGAGGTAGCCGCTGGTGCAATCGATGCCTGCGACACCTAAACGGGCTTCGAGAGCCACCGGGTTGCCGATTTGGCGTAGGGTTTGCTTAAACTCGATGCGCCAACGGCTCGTATTCTTGATCACTTGGTTGTTGGCCGAAGTACCGTATTTGGTGGCGAGATCGCCCACGCTGTTACTGCCCGCTGTGATGACGGGAAAGGGGCAATATTCCATGTTGTAGGGGCGCCGGCGTTGGTCGAGTCCTTGATAAAATGCGCCCACGCCCGTGGTGTTGTAGCTGCGAGCGGTGCTGCTCACAGAATAAAAGCGCATGCGTAGTCCCAGGCGGCCTTGAGGGGTACTGTATTCATCAGCGACAAATTGTGAGCTGGCGGCTGTGGCACCGTCAAAGCTGAGCCCGCTCGCGCTATTCAGCGTGGCGGCGCTACGCGTGAGCCATTTGTACTCGACCGTTGAAGAGCCCTGCATACGGTCAACTTGTTGCAGCTGGTTGAGTTTGGCGCCTGGCACAAAAACTGTGATGACGTCGATGAGGTCAGCCTCGCTCGAGCTGACTGTGGTGGCCTGATAGGCATAGAGGCGCATGACTGGATTTTCTACGGGATAAGCCGTACCTGTGAGCGTGCTGTAATGCATCTTTTCGGGATGCAGCACGGCGCGATAAGCCTTGCCTGGATAGGCGGCTGGATTCTTGGCGGGATTGGATACTGCGCGCAAGGGCGGTATCGGCACCATTTCGCCATGCAAATTGACCACAATGGCATTGCGATAGGCCGGGTCGCCCTGGTTCATTTTTTCTAGCAGCATGCGCAAGGAAGGCTCGGGCGTAGTCTGACCCAAGTTGCTGGCGATCAGTTTGCGAATGGCATACATGCGTTCTTCGTCGGGATAGCGCATGGCATGGTTGTACTGGTCGGCCAAGGGATAATTGCTGCGTGAACTTAAGATGGCGCCGTCTTCACGGACGCGGCCATCCATCCAATCAGGGTCATAGTAGAAGTCGTCGCCGTCTGTAAAATTGATCAAGCCGGGGTAAACATAGACCCCTTTGAAAATATTGTTGGTGGTGGCCAAGGCGTTGCGGTTCAGCTCAGGGGCATATTCCATGTCGCGACCATAGCTGAGCGCGCGTATCCAATGCGGGCGAATGACCAGGCCGCGATTGCGAGCCTGAAGGTTAATGAGCGACGCGTCCATGAGGGGCCGCAGCAGCGAGGTGCGAGTCCACCAGCCTGGCACGTTCTCAATGCAAACCAAGAAAACGTCCATCACCTGGGCTGGATAAGCCTGCACGCCCTGTGAGTTGAGCACCGCAAAGACTTCGGCCAGCGGCACGGCCCGGTCTGGATAGGCCAAGGCTGGCGATGAAAAGGCGCTGCCTTTATTGGGGCCTGCATAATAGACGCGCACATAGACTCTGCGAATGGCGCTGTCGCGCGGGTCTTTTTGCACCTCGACATGGCGAACATACTTAAAGCCTTTGGGGCCTTGGGGATTAGCGCTGGCTGGCGTCGCGGCGGTGACATAGTCGGGCAGGCGAGGGCTATTGGGATCGCTCAAGTCATGGGTGACCGCGCGCAGGGTGCTGAGGGTGAATTGGTAAAGGGGCTTGCCGCTCGATTTGTCCCATTCATCGGCATAATCATCGAGGGCATTGACCTGGCTACCCTCGGCCAAGACCTTGCCGCGTAATTCTTCGAGCATCTCGACTGCCTTTTGCGAGGCATAGGCCTTGTCTTGAAAGTTGACGCTGCGTGTGGCGCTGCTGCGCAGCAGCACGGTGAAAAATTGTGCCACCACCATCAAAACCGCAAGGCTGATGAGCAGCTCTACCAATGAGGCGCCGCTTTGAGGTGCGAATCGTTTAGTCACGGCTGGTCACCACCGATGCGCGATTGACGCGATAGTCGAGAAGCAAAGTCTGCAAGGTATTGAGAGCGGCCTCGTTGTACTCGACCGTGGCTGCATATTTGCTGCCGCCCATGCTGAGCTTGCCGGTCACCACCAGAGTGCCCGAGACATCACCCGGGCCTAGAATATTGGCATCGCCGAGTACCATGAGCAGGCCCGCCCAGCTTGAGAGATTGCCTTCTTGAATGTTTAAGTTGCCATTGACCACGCAAAGCCCCACCCCGGTGAGCACGCGTGAGCTATCAGCGGGTAAGACGATGTTGCCGTTGAGCACGATGATGGTGGGCCGACTGACCCGATCGCGATATTCAGCCAAGTTGGGGTCAGGCAGCACGCTCATGTCGCCCACATAGTCGGCCAGGTTGCTGATGTCTTTGAGAGTGAAGCCCGGAAAGACGCTCGTGACCGTGGGGGCTTGGGGGATGGTCTGGTACTTGGCGTTGGATGACTGCAACTGCGTGGTCACATTCGAGGCGCTCACCGTGCCCGCATCATTGCGCACGATGGCTACCTTGCTGGTGCCGTTGATGACGCATTTGCCACTGAGCGTTACATCGCTGGCCCGAGGAATATAGAGTGCGCAGCTGGGCAGCGAGTAATCGAGCCTGACGATCTCGCCATAGACGCGAGCGGCTGCCAGCAAAAATGGCTTGCCTTGATATTGGTCGAGGGGGCGCTCATCTATGCGTCCGAGCTGACAAGCGGCGGGGTCTGAGACCGGGCCGGGAGCTGAATAAACATAGCCTACGCTCGTGATGGACCAAATATTGCCTGAGCCAGGTAGCGAGTCAGTGCGCATGTGAGTTAAGTCATGGCAGGCATCGTTGACGGTATTCTTAGACTCGCTGTTGTCGCCGGGCGACCAATTGCGAACGATTTGGCGTTTGACCACGGATCGGCCCCAGCGGCGGGCCAGGCTGCTCTCAGCCGGGCCCGTCAGGCTGAGGGGGAACTCGCGTACGATGGCCCGGGCCACGCCCGCGCTGTCGCTGAGATTTTCGTAATAAAGGGTGTCGCCGCCATCAGGCTGAAAGGCAGAGTCTGGCCACATAGGCCATTTGCTGGGGTCGGCTTCTGGCGCTAGCGATGCCACGGGTGAGACCTTGAGATAAACGCCGCCGCTTTGGCGGCGAAAAAAAGCATGCGCATCAGAAAAGCCAGAACGCGCGACTTCGAGAGCTAGCTGGCGGCTCTGATAACGAGGTTCTTCACGGTTCATACGCAGCAGATGGCGGCCCATCGAGAGGCCGATTAAGAGCAGGGCAAAGAGGCCGATGAAAACTCCCGCCATGCCCTGGCCGCGTTGATTCAATTTTTGTTTGCTGCTTGTCATGACCCTCACCTTGATTTGAGTCTAGCAAAAGGTTATACAAAATGATAACCAAAATTGATACCTAATATGTCTATTTCAAATCGTGAAACATAATAAAAATCGATTAATCTTAAATGGACCTAAAAACAAGCTAATGAGTGAAAGTTAGAAAAAGGCTTATTGTTCGCGTTTTTTCTTAATATTCTCTTGGGCTCTGGCCTCAACTCGGCCGCCACGTATCAAACGTAAAACTAATTTGGGGTCTACGCCGGTGGCATCAGCCACCATTTGGAGGGTAGCGCCGCGGTGAGTCTTGAGAAAATCGAGAGCTTTATCGACTTCTTCTTTCTCTTGCTTGCGGCAGTCATAACATAGCGTAAATTTAGTGAGCACAACCATTTTGCCACAGCGTTCACAGCCGCCTATGGCAGACTCTTTTTTAGCGTGTTTTCCCTCTTTGCTCATCTCGACTTCTATATTAATAGGAAGCAGGCCATTTGGCAACGGCGCGCCTTGCCCCAAGCGGGTCTTTTGTTAGAATACGTGCTTTCCATATTATGGGATGTGCATGCAAATCTTGACCCTGTTAAATGGCCCGATTGAAGAGAACGCCTATGCCCTGGCCATGCCTGGCCAGGCTGAGGCCATTTTGATCGACCCGGGTTCATCGGCAGAGCGCCTCAAAACTGAGCTTCAGAAGCAGGGTTTGCATTGTGTGGCTGTTTTGGCCACCCATGGCCATTTTGACCATGTGGGCGCAGTGCATGCTTTTCAAGCCCTGGGCGCGACGTTTGCCATGCATCCAGATGATCTCGACCGTTTAGAAGAATTGGAAGATACGTTTGCATATTATGGCATGGGCACTACGCATAAGCCCAAAGTGGATCGTCTTCTGAAGGATGGCGAAGTGCTTGAGCTTGCAGGTTTGAAGCTCAAAGTGCTTTGGACCCCGGGCCATACCGCGGGCAGCTCTTGTTTTTACCATGCCGAGAGCGCTTCGCTTTTTACGGGCGACACGCTCTTTGCCCGATCGATAGGCAAGTCAGACAGCCCCTCTGAGCATGAGCAGCTTTTGCGTTCGATACGCGAAAAATTGTTGGGGCTGCCACCCGAAACCAAAGTCTATCCGGGGCATGGCCCGGCCAGTAGCTTGGCTGACGAAAAGACCAAGAACCCATTTTTGATCTTAGCTTCGTGAGCAAAATTCAAAGCTTGCCATTTCCGAGTGAGCCCAAAAAAGTTCGGGCCGGCCAGCTTTGGGTGACAGAGCGCTACGTCTGTTATGAGGGCGAAGGTCGCAATCTGGGTGCGCTAAGCTATCTGATTCGCCTCAGCGGCTGCAATTTGCGCTGTTGGTGGTGCGACTCAAAGCAGTCTTCTTTTTTTGAGCATGAAGCTCGTGAAGTCGCAATCGTTCAGCTTGAACGCGAAGCCCTAGCCTCGGGTGCTGCCTGGGTATCGATCACAGGGGGTGAGCCTAGCTGGCGGCCCGAAGGGGAATTAAAAGACTTGGCCAAGCTTTGCAGTCGCCTGCGGGCAAGGGGCCTAAAGACTAAGATCGAAACGAATGGCTTGCTCTGGCCTCTTGCCCTGCGCCAAGCTTTTGACCTTTGGAGCGTTGCGCCTAAATGGGATCTTCGCACCAAGCATTCAAAACCCGAGCGCATGCAAACGAATGCAGGCGTCTTAGCGCAGCTTGGGCAGGCCTATGCACCTCAGGCTTTGCAGCTCAAGTTTGTTATCACGGGCAGACAGCCTTCGACCGCCGATCTAAACCAAGCTTTCAAGCTGCTAAAGGCCTGGCGTAAGCCCAAGCCACCTGTCTTTTTCATACCCGAAGCCTATGCCAGCGGCGACTACCTAGAGCGTTGTCGTCTGCTCGAACTTGCTTTGCAGCGCAGAGCCAAGAGCCTCAAAGGCTGGGATCTGCGTGTGCAGCCGCAATGGCATCGCGTCTTGCACGGTGATGCGAGGGGCAAATGACTAAGCCGTTGGCCATTGTGCTGCTCTCAGGCGGTTTAGATTCTTGCGTGGTCTTGCACACGGCTTTGCGCCAAGGCCGCAAGGTGCTCGCTCTCTCAATTGATTATGGGCAGCGTCATCGCATGGAACTGAGCCGAGCGCGCTATCAAGCTCGCAAAGCAAGCATCGAGCGAGTCCAGCTGCGCCTGCCCCTAAAGGGCCTGGCCAGTGGCGCGCTACTTTCAGGCGCCAAGCCGCGACAAAGCGGTCTGCAGCCTGGCAAGCCCGCTACCTATGTGACCTTTCGCAATGGCATTTTCTTGTCCCTGGCTTTGGCTTTGGCTGAGGCCCGGGGCGGGCGAGAAATTTGGGGGGGCTGGTGCGGCGATGATTTTGGCGGCTATCCCGACTGTCGCGCCGACTTTTTTAAAGCGATGCAGCAGGCCGGGTCTTTGGGCACTTGGTGCGGTCGCCAAGGCAAGCCCGTGCTCATCAAGGCGCCCCTGGCTCGCAAAAGCAAAGTACAAGTTCTGGCTTTGGCACTCAAATGGGGCCTCGATCTCAAGCAAACCTGGTCCTGCTATTCGCCCAAGGGTTCGCAGCCCTGCCAGCTCTGCGATGCCTGTCGCCTGAGGGCGCGGGCTTTTCACCAACTCAAGGTTAAACCGTGATCTTCGCCAGAATCTTACTGACACTATGGTTGGCTGCATTTTGCAGTTTGCTTTCCGCAGCCAAGGCCGCGCCTGAGCCTGTCGTGTTGATGGACTATAGCCGTCAGGCCTTGAGTGACCTTGCTAGTCATGCGGGTTTCTGGCGCAGCAGCCAAGTCGGCTTAGGCGCTTTTGAGCTGCATTCAGCTGCGGCTTGGGGGGCTTACAGCGCTGAGCCTAAATCGAGCAAGAAGTTGTTGGCCTTAGAGGTTTGGGTTGAGTCAGATGGCCAGTGGGTGGCAGCCCAGGGACTTAGCCTGAGCGCTCAAGACAGCCCGCATGCGGCTCAAGATAGTTTGCGCAGCAGCGAAGCCACCGGCGAAGGGGCCTTGGTCTTTGTTGAGACCGACACGGCCGTCGGTGCTTACAGTATCAAGGCTCTCAAGACCTTGTCTAAAGCGCAGGGACTCTTGCGCTTGCGCGGCTTAGATGAAAACGCCGACGTGACCCTGCGCTTTGATAGTAAGGCCAAGATCTTGCTGCTCACATTTGACCGTAGCAAACTTGCCCTGCGCAGGGTGCGAGAAAGTGTGGCCATCACGTTAGGTGATGCGGCCCAAGTTGCGCGGCTCAGCCTGGATGGCGGCAAGACCTGGGAGCAGTTGGGTGCTGCCCCGCGTGTGGCCTTAGGCAACTTTGAACTTAGATTGGCGAACGCCAAGCTTGGACCGCTCAAGGCAGGTCAGGGTGAGCGCTTGGCGTGGGCTTTGAAAGTGGCGCCGAGTGATAGCGAGGCCAAGAATGGTTTAGCTCAGATTCATGCGCGTTGGGCTGCCCAACGGGGCCAGGCTCTAAATTTGGCCAAGTCGCGGGGTCTGCTTGAGGCCAGGCGCTTCAAAGCTGTGCCCGCATCTCGCCGCGCCCTCTTGGGCCGTGCTATTGCCACTCTCGAGGCCAACCGCTATGCCCGTCGCGGCGAGCTCAAAAGCGACTTGCTCAGCCAAAGTAAAACCCAGTATGACGCGTTCTTTAGCGAGGGCCTGGCCCTAGCCAGCTTAGGCTGGTTTGAGCTAGATCCGGCAGCGGCTGAGGCAGCCCTGCTCGAGCTGAGCAGCTACAGCGCATTGGGCGCCCTGCCGGTGCCGCCCCATGCGGGCGAAGAACTGCTGGCGTGGGAGGCCTCGGGTCTGCCCTTGCATGGTTGGATAGGCTGGGAGCTCTTTCAGCGAGATCCCCATGTTGCTCGGGCTCAGGCTTTTTTGTCAGGCCTAGCTCAGCACTTGCGCAATGAGGCAGCCTGGTGGCCCTCGCATCGCGATGGCGATGGCAATGGCCTCTATGCATTTTCGCGCGAAGAAGAGCGGCCCCTGGCCCAACGCCTGAGCCAGCCGGCTCAGGCTGGCCAAGCCTTCTTGCTGGGCGCCGATGCAGGCCTGAGTGCCTGGGTGGGTTTCAACCTTCAGCTGGCTGGGCTTTTGGCCCAGAATGTGGCTGCTCAAGACGAAGCCAAAACCAATCAAAGTGCTTTTCAAAAAACGCAAGATGCCTTGCGGCAACGCTTGGCACAAGCCAAGTCCGAAGACTTAGGTCTTGATGATTTGCTTCCATATATATTAGGGACAGACTCTGATAACGAGGCCCAAGCCCGTGTCAGCTTAGCCGCCCTTAAGACCTCGGGCCTCCCCTGGGAGAATGGCTATCTCATTCCTTGGCGCGCTTACCTAAGGGTGCGGGGCTTGGCGCTCTGGGGCAATTTG
>CAZFUM010000072.1:0-11673 GCA_964521965.1 uncultured bacterium
GCCGTTTTTCTTTTTGGCGGCTTAGCCAGTTCATGTCGCCGTGAAAGTCTTGGGTTAGCCAATCGTTTAAGAAATTCAGTCGTTCGGGTGTTTTTGAAATATTAGCGATGCCGCAGAGCTCAAAGCCCTGGGCTCTTGCGAGCGCTTTAATGTTTGCTTCGGGATTCACTCGCCAATTTTGGATGTCAGGTTGATGATTTGGCGCCGCTGCTCAGTGTTGAAGTTGAGATATTCGGTGTGCGATTTCACGGTTGGCTGGTGCTCGAAGCAGCGGGCTGAGCGGGTTTGGCAGCATCGGTCGCGGGCAGGCTCGTTGCCTTGCTAGCCCCGGCTGCGCCTTGAGCGGTGTTGCTAATGCTTTGCGTGGCTGCAAGCTGAGCCTGCTCTTGCTGACGAATCAGCATGCCTTCGCTGATGGTGATCCAATTGCGTACGCTTTGCAGTTCGTCGCCCTTAAGTTGTTTATGAAACTTCTTCATACTCTTTTGGCCTTTAATGCGTAAGGCCTTTGCCCCTTCATCGAGAGATTTGAGCTTGCGCTTGGTGTCGAGAGAAGGTTTTTCATTTTTAGTTGAGATTTCAAGTTCGAGCAGTTCTTCTTCTAAAGCTAGATACTTTTGTGAGTACTGCAGCGCTTCATTCAGGCTTGAGCAGGTCGAGCGCGGCAAATTGAATTCTTCACGTGCAGCCTTGAGGCGATCTTCGCGTTCACTGGCCGTAGCTTGGTTTAACTGTACTTGCAATGCATCCACCATGGCCTGAGTCTGGATGAGCATGTCTTTCACTTGGTTATATTCCATGTTGCGTTGTACCCGCGCACGATCCATCGTGCGCTGTTGAAAAGTGTCGCGGGACTTAAAGTTACTGGGCGCTGACACCGCCGGGCTAGCCAGTAGTAGCAGGAGCAATAATAGATACTTTGATTTCGACATATATAAAGTTTTCCTTTTCGTTGTCATCCAAAGCTTTCTAGATGCAAATGCGTGAAGCCCTTTTCTTGAAGTATCTGACGCAGTTCATGCAGTTCTTGTTTGAAGCCTGCGCTGTGCAGCTCACTTTCAAGACCGGCCCGGAGGGCTGGGTCTGCCAGCTCGGGTAGTTTCTTGCCCGGGCAGGGATTATAATGAAAACGCGGCTGCTTGAGGGCGAGTTCCCGCCAAGAGGCATCAAAAAGCAGGGCTTTTTCTGATTCAGCTGCTGAAAAGAGCCATATTTCAGGGCCTGATGCCTCGTTAGCTAGCGCCAATACGCAGGCACGCAAAGGCGCCATGCCTGCCTTGCTGGCTAGGAAGACCCGTGGTCGGCTGCGGTCGTTGTCGAGGTAAGCTTTGCCTAAGGGCCCTTCGATTTCAATACTTTCGCCAACTTGGCGCTCACAGACCCATTCTGAGACCGCCCCCCCGCCTTCGCGTCTTTCTACCAGCAATTCGAAGTTGCGGCCGACTTGTGCGCTTGCAAGCGAATAGAAACCTTTGAGGGGTTTTTCGCTGGGCAAGGGCACGGGTAGAATCACGAATTGGCCAGGCTGAGCGTTGATGCCAGTTTCGCATTCAAGGCTTAGCAAATACATGCCTGGCGCTATCTCTTGCTTGCTTTGTAACAGGGCTTTCACGGCACTCTCTTGAAATAGGCTAAAATAGGGCCTGACCATTATAGGCGAGGGATATGCCAAGGCAACGACCCAAGCTCAACGAAATTTGTGCCGAAACTTATGACTTGCTGATCATTGGCGGCGGTGTGAATGGCTGTGGCATTGCGCGTGAAGCCGCCATGCGCGGACTTAAGGTTTTGCTTGTGGAAAAGGCTGATTTCGCCTCAGGAACATCGTCGCGCTCCACCAAGCTGGCCCATGGCGGCCTGCGATATTTAGAACGTTTTGAGTTTTCGCTTGTGCGTGAGAGTTTGCGCGAGCGTAGTGCCCTGACGAATGTCATGGCCCCTCACCTTTGCGTCCCACAGCACTTTATGATTCCCTTCTATGCTGGCGACGCCCGGCGGCCTGTTTATGTGCGCGCCGGGCTATGGCTCTATGACTTTTTGGCTATAGGCTCTTCTTTGGGACGCCATCGCGACCTCAACCGTGCCGACACCATGGCGCTGGAGCCAGCTCTTAATCCTGAGGGATTGCGCGGCTCGTCGCTGTATTGGGATTGTCGTGTGCACGACGCGCGCTTGACGCTTGAGAACGCATTCGATGCCGAGCGCTGGGGAGCACGTTGCCTAAATTATGTGAGCGTGCGCAGCGCGCACCGACTTTCAAAGGGTGATGTTCGCGTGCGCTTGCGTGATGAGTTGGCTGAGACCGAGGTTGAGGCGCGGGCTTCGTTGCTTATCAATGCTTCAGGGCCTTGGGTCGATGAGGTGTTGGGTCAGCTGGGTCAGGCGCCCCTCAGGCCCTTAGTCAAGCCCACCAAGGGTATTCATCTGATAACCAAGCCATTGACCCAAGAGCACGCTCTCTTATTGCCTTCACAAAAAGATGGGCGGATCTTTTTTGTGATCCCTTGGTCGCATGAGGGCCGGCCCGCCAGTCTCGTGGGCACCACCGATACCGACTATCACGGCGATCTAAATCATTTGAGGGCCGAAGATGACGATATTCGTTATCTCACGCAAGAGCTTAAGCGTAGCTTGCCGGGCGCAAAGCTAGACCATGGCAGCATTTTAGGCACTTATGCGGGCTTAAGACCCTTAACTGCGCCAGCGGCGGGAGCAGCTAGCAATTCAACTATTTCGCGCGAATGGAATTTGGTCAAACAGCCCGGGCTATGGTCTTTAACGGGCGGTAAGCTCACCACCTATCGCGCGATGGCCGAAAAAATTATAGATCAGGCCCTGCAAGTTTTGGCCAAGCCTTGGCAGCCATCGTTGAGTGCCATTCGCCCCTTGCTCTATGCGCCAAAAACCAAAGAAGAATGGGATTGGTGGCAAGGGTCGGCAGCCCAAGATTTGGCTGCTGAATATAAAGTGAGTAGCGAGGTGTGTAGCCATTTACTGGCCCACTATGGCTTGGCAGCGCGGGCCGTGTTGCAGCTAGGTATTGAGAATTCAGATTGGTTCAAGCCTGTGGTGAAAGGTTCGCCCGCCATCTTAGCGCAAGCAGTTTTTGCAGCGCGACATGAGAAGGCCGAGCATTTGACTGACTTTTACTTGCGGCGGACGTTTTTAGGCTTAGAGTTCTCGCCCGAGCATTCTGGTGCTGATCGTGTGGCAGCTGCCATGGGCGGCGAGTTAGCTTGGAGCCGCGATGACCTTAGCGACGAGCTCGCAGATTTGCAGCGGGTGATTTACGGCGAGTACCGGCTTTAAGCGCGAGCTGCCGACTTTCTTTTTTATCTTCCCAACTCAATAAGCCAAGCAAGAGCGCCACACCCAAGTAGGCTGCGGCAAAGCCCGGCGCAGCGGCCACCCCAAATTTGCTTTGCGCCCCTAAGGGCGTGAGTTCATACGCGTGGATCAATCCAAAGAATGAGAAGAACGAGGCTGCCAAGGCCCATAGCGAGGCTTTGCCAAAACGGCCCTCGACCACATGGACCATGATGGCCGCGAAGATCATGCTGGTAATAATAAAGCCCTGATTGAGGGCGAGTACGCCATGAATATAGAAATCAGCCCCAAATTTTCCGGCGCTTTGATAGAGATCGCTACCCGCAGCGCGAAGGGCTGTTTCAATGAGCAGTAGGGCCCAAGCCGCTAAGCAGGGTATAAAGCCGAGCACGACGGCTATCACATGAGTTTTGGGTACCTCTCGAAAGGCCTGAGCCCCAATGATAAGTCCGATCCAAAGCAGAATGCCGAGCGTGGCTTCGAGGGGCACGATTTTCAAGACGAGCGTGACACCGCCCAATAGGGCTAGCAAGGCAATCACTGCGCCATTCAAGAGTGAATAGCCCCAGCGCGCACCCATGGCCTTCCAACCTGGGTGGCCGATGTAAATGGTGGTGGGAAAAGGCGAGCCAAGCAGAGCTGCGCCTAAACCACCCACGCCATTAGCCAGTAGGGATGAGCGCGTGTCAAAGCGGTCGCCCGCTGCCTCGGCACTTTCGAGATTTTGTAGCGAGCCGATAACATTGAAGAGGCCCATGGGAAAGATGATGGAAAAATATTTCCAACCGTCTTGCTGGGTGAGAAAGTCCCAAAGGTCACCCGCGCTGCTTTTTGGAAAATGGAAGGCTGGTTGAAAAGGCGTGGCATCAGGCTTGAAAAGTGGGTGACCTGCTGCGGAAAAGATCCAGGCGATGGCGACACCTAAAGCCACAGCCACTAGCCCGCCGGGCAGGCCTAGAGGCAGTCGGACTCCTGAGGCATAAGTGAGCACAATGAGAAAGGCGGGAATGAGTGCCAGCATAGGCGAGGCAAAAATTTGAAATACAAAACCCATGCTGATGAATGTGATAGCGATGCCGGCTAGGGCACAAAGAAGCGCTGCGCGCGGAGTGTGGCGTCTGATCCAGGCACCCATAAAGGAGCCCGCGATTTCTATCAGGGCTGAGCCCAGACACGCGAAAAGGCCGGCTTTCCAGGCTAATTCAGGGTTTTGCGTCTCGCGGTAAACCGGTCCCATGACGAGGAAAATGAAAGCAAAGAGGCTGACCGTATTGATGCCATAGGGCAGAGCAGTGGTTTCGGGGCGGCCCAGGCGTTCAGCTAGGCGCTTGGCCTGCCAGGCATAAAAGGCATTGCCCAAAAGAATGCTCAATGCCGCGCCTGGCAAGATGCGCGAGGCAATGAATTCAGGGCTTTGACCTGCCACATATTGGCAGAGCACACTGATGAGCATGAGTTGCAGCAAATTATCGACAAAGAGGCCAAAAAAGCCGTCTAAGTCGCCACGCACAAACCAGGGATATCGATTCACACCTTGCCTCGAGGATAAGCTTGGGCTATCGTTACGCCTTCACCATTTGATTGGACCGCAATGAAGCGAATCTCAGCTACTTTATTTTATGGCGTTATTCTAAGCCTGGCCAGCCCTGCGTTTTGTTTGCAAGCTGCCGACATCGAGGCTGATGATACTAAGGTTGCGCCCAAAGCCATTAGCTCAAGCAGCAAGCTCGATTCAGCTAAGACTCAGATCCTTTTTGATTCTGCCAGCCCTTATCCCGCTCAGGGCGGCCCTGGTCTTAAAGTGGCCAATATCGCTGGGCAAAGCCTAGTCCTTTTAGGTGGCACAGGCTCATTGGTCTTGGGTGAGCACACAGGCCTTGGTGCAGGCGGTTACTCACTGGCCACCGAGTTCACTTTGCCTATTAGTGGCCTGCCTACCGACATTAGTTTTAGCTACGCTGGCTTGATACTTGAAGTAAACTTTTTGCCTCGTCGCCTGCTCTATCTCAGCGGTCGTTGTCTGATAGGTCCTGGCCTCATGACACTGACACCCCGCGATCCCGTCGCTTTACGCCAGCGCTTCTCATATATTATGTTTGAGCCCGAGTTGGCCGTGATGTTAAATTTTTCACGAGACTTGCGCGTGGGTATCGGTCTTTCGTTTCGCGCGCCAGTTGGCTCTGACCTGGATGGGGCACTCAAGGAACGATTTGGTGGCCCTCAAATGAGCCTAACTCTGAATTATGGAAAAATTTAGAGGGAAACTTTGTCCCAAGTATAAGCCCACATTTCACGCGGTCCGTTGATATCGGCTTGGCCCTTGCCTGTGATTTTTCCGCCTAAGCGTTCGTAAAATTTTAAGTTTCTATTTTCTGGCAAGACCCAACAAAGCAAACCTTGCATATTCTGCTGTTCACAATCTTGAGCCACAGCGTTAAAAAGCGCGCGGCCCGTGCCTTGGCCCTGGGCATCGATACGCACATAAATAGCGTTCAACTCACCTTGAAAGCGTTGCAGGGATAGGTCGGCATGATCAAACCAGTTTTTGAATGTTGGGTGAAAGGCCCGATTGGGCCCGCCCGTTGCAAAGCCTAAAATTTGGCCTTGGCGTTCTGCGAGCCATGTAAAAAAAGGATGTTTAACGAGGGGATCGAGTTGCTGCTGCCAAGCTTGCCGGCGTTCATCGATATTGAGGCGGTCAAGTTGGTCTTGGGGCAGTATGCCGTGATAGGTTTGGCGCCAAACGGATACATGGATTTCAGCCAAAGTGGTGGCATCGCTAGCTTGCGCGGGCCGTAGCTGCAGGCTCACCGAGTGGCGCCTGCCCCGCGTAGGGCGGCCAAGAAGTCAGCGGGTGGCATGGGTCGGGCAAAGAGATAACCTTGGCCTTCATCGCAGCCCATTTCGCGTAGGGCTTCCCATTGTTCTTTGGTTTCGATGCCTTCGGCGAGAGTCCTGAGTCCCAGGCTGCGTGAGAGCAGCACCACGGCGCGAATAATGGCGGCGTCTTTAGGGCTATGAGGAAGGTTTTTCACAAAGGATTGGTCAATCTTGATTACGTGTACCGGGAATTGGCGTAGATAGGTGAGCGATGAGTAGCCCTTGCCAAAGTCATCTAGCGAGAGCATGACGCCGCGAGTGCGCAGCTCTTCAAGCATGGCTAGGGTGTGTTCAGGGTCGCGCATGGCCGCGCTTTCGGTGATTTCAAGTTCTAGGCGCTCGGGCGGCAGCCCGCTTTCGCTGAGCGCCAGGTCGACACTCTTTAGCAACGAGCGCCGGTGTAGCTGCCAAGCTGAGAGATTGACCGAAACCGAGACGGGCGAGCCGGCACATTCGGGCCAAGTTGCGGCTTGTTTACAAGCTTCGCGTAGAACCCATTCACCCAAGGGCAAAATTAGGCCGGTTTCTTCAGCCAGCGGAATAAAGTCATCGGGTGAGACTACGCTGCCGTCTTCTTGGCGCCAGCGCAGCAGGGCTTCGGCGCCTTTCATGGCGCCATCGGCGAGAGTCACTTTGGGCTGATAAAAGAGCTCGAAACCACCCTTTTCTAAGGCTGCGCGCAGGCGATTTTCAAGGTCGAGGCGATTCTCTTGCTTGTCGGTCAGCCCACTCTGGTAAACCTGCACGTGATTGCGGCCATTGTCTTTAGCTTTGTACATAGCCATGTCTGCTAGTTTCAGCAGGCGCTCAACATCGCTGGCATGATCAGGAAACATGGACACGCCAATGCTGGCGCCCACCCTGAGCTCGTTGTCATGAATGTAAAAGGGCGCATTAATCGCTTCGATGACTTTGCGCGCCACCGCTGCGGCATCGGCTACATCAGCGACCTCAGGCAATAAGATGGTGAATTCATCGCCGCCCAGGCGTGCGACGGTGTCTGATTTGCGAACTTGCTGCTCAATGCGACGCGAGGCCTCGATGAGCATGAGATCGCCCACGCCATGGCCCAGCGAATCATTGACGATTTTAAAGCGGTCAAGGTCAATGAAGAGTACGGCAGCACGGCCGCCACGCCGTCGCGCTTGTTCAAGGGCCACACCCATGCGGTCTTGTAGCAGCGCGCGATTAGGCAAGCCTGTGAGGCTGTCGGTATGGGCTTGCTCTAAAATGACGGCTTCTTGCCGTTTACGGTCCGAGATGTCACGGATGGCGCTGACATAGGCTGGATCACCGTGATAGATGCAGGCCCGGGAGGAGATCTCGATAGAGACCAGACCGCCGTCGTCCTTGCGGCCACGAAACTCAAGGGCGCGGCCGCTATCGAGTTCTCGAAAGAAGAGTTCGCGGTCGTCGGGGTGTATCAGCTCTTGAATGTGCATGCCCAGGGTGCTGCCAGGTTCATGGCCAAAGATAGATTCAAAGGTGCGGTTGGCGGTAAGCAGCACGCCTTCAAAATGTACGGCGACGCCATCAAAGGCCACATCGGCCAGGCCCTTGTAGCGCTCTTCACTTTCGCGAATGCGGCGTTCGAATTCTTTGCGCTGACTGATGTCGCGCAGGCTCACTTGCATGCCCAGACCTTCTTCGCGTTGAATGGCGAATTGGGCTACTTCAGCTTCAAAGGTTGCGCCCCCAGGTCTGAGCAGGCGTATTTCACCTAAGGCTATTTGTTTTTCTTGGCGAACGGCAGTCTCGCGCTGGCGCCAGAGATCAAGATCGTCGGGGTGAACAAAGGATTCGAATTCAGAGCCCCAGAGCAAATCAGGTGTGGCAAGGCGCAGCAGGCGTTCGGTTGCGCCATTGGCATAGACCACCACGCCGTCTTGGATCACCGCAATAGCATCAGGAGAATTTTCAACTAGGCGGCGGTATTCTCGTTCGCTATGCCGCAAAGCTTCCATGGCTTGGCGCTCACGTGTGACATCGCGTAAAAAGAAAAGCCAGTCTTCTTCGCCGCCTGTGTCGAGCAAACTAAAGCGTAATTCAATTTGGCGGGCTTCGTCAGCGATGTGGGCTTCGGCCGTTAGGACATGAGGGCCATGGCCGCGTGACATGAGGTCGCGCACTCGTTCAGCATCTTTGGCGCCCAGCAAAGTATCGAGGTCTTGGCCAGCCAACTCTTCACTGCTTTTGCCTAGTAGGCGTGTTGCAGCGGGATTCGCTTGGTCCAAGCGCAAGCCATCTTGCTCTACAATAAGGATGGGCAAGGGGCTAGACTGAAAGAGCAAGACGCTCAAACGAGACATGCTGGGTTTTGAAGAGACTAGGCTTAGGGGCGATCAGCTCGCTTGCTGGGTGCAGGGGTGCCTAGAGCTTTGTGTGTTGAGGTGCTATGTTGCTCATGGATGGAGCTCTTATTTTGGCCATGCATGCAACCTTGGGCGCTACCGTGCATGCAGCTGCTAGGCGGACAAAAGGCCCAGCCCCAAGCGAGCCAAACCAAGGCTGCGCCGGCCAAGATCCAGGGCCAAATTACTTGTCGTGAAGCCTGCGTGCGTTTGGCGAGAGCCTGTCGCGTTTCATGGCGGAGGGTTTCTTCGTCGATAATGCGTTGGCGTTCTTTTTCGGTGAGGGGCATGGGTAACTCGAGAAAAGGGCCAATTGGTGGGGCATTTATTATGCGCTAAGTCAGGGGCTTGAACAAACGTCAGAAAAAGGGCTTTCTATATAGATTCAAAAGATGGAAGAC
Source organism: uncultured bacterium (assembly GCA_964521965.1). Classification (GTDB taxonomy): domain Bacteria; phylum Oederibacteriota; class JAJYGY01; order JAJYGY01; family DAIDJD01; genus CAZFUM01. The sequence goes on from CAZFUM010000072.1 coordinate 8,960, forward strand.
TAGTCCACCTATTAAAACTATGCTTAAGAAGGCTTTTAGTTGGAAACCAGGTATTTTGCGCTGCGTATATAATATGGCATTCTTTGGAGGCTCTATGTCTAAGCGAGTTTTGCTCTTTGTGTTGGCTAATATTTTGATGGTAGCCACGCTGGGGGCTATTTTTGTCGTCTTTTCTCATACCTCAATGGGCATTCGCTTGCTCGACCGCTCGGGCCTTGAATTAAAGACCTTCGCCATCATTAGCTTAGTGGTGGGCATGGGGGGTTCATTCTTGTCTCTCTTGATGTCTCGCTGGATAGCCAAGATGGGTGTTGGTGCCAAAGTCATTGATCCAAGTTCGGCTAGTGGTGAAGAACGTTGGGTGCTCGAAACGGTTCATAAATTAGCGAAACAAGCTGGCATCACGACTATGCCCGAAGTGGCGATTTATCCCAGCGCCGAAGTAAACGCCTTTGCGACAGGCCCCACCAAGAATATGGCTTTGGTGGCCGTGTCGGTGGGACTGATGAATCGCATGAGCCACGAAGAAGTTGAAGGTGTGCTGGGACACGAGATCACGCATGCAGCAAACGGCGATATGGTCACCCTTGCTTTAGTTCAAGGTGTCGTGAATGCCGTAGTGATGTTTCTTTCATATATATTGGCGTTTGCCATTAGCCAGGCCATGCGCAGTAAGAATGAACGGGGCGATTCGATGAGTGGCTATTTCTTTCGCCACATGCTTATTCAAGTTTTTCAAATGGTATTTGGTATGGCCGCGATTATGTTGGTGATTGCTCCCTTCTCACGTTGGCGCGAGTTTCGCGCTGACAAAGGCGGAGCTCAACTCAGCGGCAAGATCAAAATGATTAAAGCTCTCGAAGCACTGCGTGATGCCGTGAATATCAAGCCCCGTGAACCTCAGCCCGAAAGCTTGGCTGCTTTTAAGATCGGCGGCGGAGTGGCTTCGCTTTTCTCGACGCATCCACCCATTGAAGATCGCATTGCGGCTTTAAAAGGCATGACCTTTACCCATTGATGAGTTTGTTCTACTCGACATTAAAAAACCCCGGAGTTTTTCTCCGGGGTTTTTTATTTGCGAGTTAACTTTTTAGTTTATTTATTTGAAACCGCCAACTTAAACATAGCTAGTTGTTTTTCGCCCCAACCTTCATCGCCCATTAAACTGACAAAGTAGAGGCCAGGCGCAACTTGGCTTAAGTTGAGTAGCGCTTGTGATTCACCAGCAGCCAAGTAGCCTAAGTCTTGAGTTTGGATTTGTTGGCCAAGGACATTAAAGAGCAAGAGTCTGCAGCGGGCTGCTGCCTCAAGTTTAAAGATAGCCACGGCCGCGCCTTGGGCAGGGTTGGGCGCCACCACGAGAGTCTGGCCTGCATTCAAACGCTTGAAGCCGCCCTTGTTTGAGCCTTGATCATGACCCAAAAACACCATGCCGCCGTTCGGTTCTTGGCCCCAGAGTAATTGGCCTTGGTAATAGACCGAGACGCGCGGGGCGCTAGTCCAGGTGCCGGGCGCTGCACCTAGCACCCAAGACCAATCATTGCTGATCAATTGAGCGCTAGAGCCGCTATTAACTAAGGCCAGTCGCAGTTCAAGCGATTGGTTGGATGATAAATTACCTGCGCTATTATCAAAGGTGATCCGCACATAGTGGCTAGAGGGAATGAGCGGGCTGGGCAAGGTGCTGACCAGCGTCTTATTGACGATAGAAGGCCCCGGGTTCTTGTTGCTGGCAAGGAGCAAGGCCGTGGGATTGGCGCCATTGTCTGCGTCAAACCAATAACGTAGCTCGAGATCTGCCATAGAGAAGTTGCCCTGGCCCTGGGCCTGCAACCTGAGGATGAATTCAGGCTGAGCCGTGGGTTCTAGCTGCGAGATGGGTTGGAAATCTAAGGTGATTGATTTCAGCGGTGTCTCGGTGGCCGTGGGCGTGACGCTGGGCGTGGCGCTCGAGGTGGCCGTGGCTGTCAGCGTGGGGCTGTCCGTGAAGGTGGACGTGGCTGTTTCAGTCGCGGTCTCGGTAGCTGTTTCGCTGCTGGTCGCCGTGGAGCTGGCCGTGGCCGTTTCAGTCGCGGTTTCGGTGGCCGTGAGCGTGGCTGTGTCGCTGCCTGTCTCAGTGGCTGTCGAAGTCGCGGTCTCAGTGGCGCTTTCAGTAGCGGTTTCAGTAGCGCTTGGCGTGGATGTTGAAGTCGCGCTCTGAGTTGCAGTCACCGTGGCTGAAGGGCTGAATGTACGTGTGACTGTGGCCGTCGGGTTGTGGGGCGCGCAATAGTCGATGCGCAGACGATAGGTGACGCCAAAAGCGCCGCCGCTGTCATGGTTGAGAATGCGCAGGCCTAGGACACGGCGTTCTTTCACGCCGTTAAATAGCGCTGTGAGATCTACGCTGCTGATAACGCTCCAGCCTTGGGGGCCGGCGTAGTTAGCCTGCTGGCCGTCCACCCAGATGCCAATGACTACGTTATCGACTGAAAATTGCAGCGTGGCTTGGCTGACGATAGCGCCCGCGGGAAGGTCAATATTCTTGCGGGCCCAGAATTCGTCAGCGTGATTAATGACGCTAAGGGTTGGGCGAATCCAATCGGCGTTGTTGGGCGAATTGTTGCTGCCCGCAGTGCAATAGCTGCCAAGAGGACGCGTCTGCAAGAGCGGCAGCACAGGTACGCCAGGTTGGGGAATGCCTGTGCAGACCGCCGGCACCCAGGTGCCGCCAA
>CAZFUM010000073.1:0-11664 GCA_964521965.1 uncultured bacterium
GTTTGGGCCCCGGGCGTGGCTGGGGCTGATCGCATTTCTTTTTATGTTTGTGATGAGAAGGGCCGCGTCGAGGTCTGGCCCCAGGGGGCGGCTCTTTTAGGGGGCGATGGGGTGATCAAACCCGGCGAGATGATTCAAGTGATGGGTCGAGCTAGCAGCGCTCATGATCTTGAGACCGGCGAAACCTACCGCTACATCGGTCGCGATCGACCTAAGAACCTGCTAGCTCGCCTGGGTCAGGCTGCCAGTGCCAACGCGCTCTTGCGGGGCATCTTTGGCTTGGGTGAACGCGGCCAGGCTGCGGCTCTTCTTTTTCAAAATCCTCGCGATGCTTTTATGATTTGGGAAGATCAAACCCCTGACCCGGCCCAGGGCGAGTCCCTCAACTGGGCCCGGCAGCTCACACTCTTGATCAGCGGGGCTTGGGCGCTCTTATTTTTTGTGCTTTCGATAGCGTTGAGCGGCCTCTTCAAATAGAGCTTTTCAGGCCTGGGCTCAGCCGTGTAGGATAGGTCTATGAATTCTAGCGCTTCTATACACACCCAGACTTGGCGATAGCGGCTCCCCTGAGCCGACGGTGGAGCCGCTTTGACCTTACGGGCCTTGTGTTCAAGGCCCGTTTTTTATTTGGCTTAGGTTTCTACCCCCCAAAATGAGGCAAGTATGCTCGACCTAGACCTGACCCAACCCTTTTGCGTGATTCAAAAAGAAGACCAGCCCGAAGTGCTGGTCTTAAGCGGCGTATTGGCCGAAATTAAAGAACTCAAGCAGATACCCCGCGGCCAAGGCGCAGTCGATGGTCGTGGCTTTGTGGATAGCGTTTCCTTAGTGCCGTTTTCGCAAATTCATGAAAAAGGCTATCCGGCCCGTAAGGGCAGTGAACGCCTGCTGACGTTAAGAGTCACCCAAGCCAAGCGCTACCCATTAGAAGATTTTCTAGCCGCTTGCCCTCAAGCTGAAATTCAAATGGAAGGCGAACTAAGCCTTTCGCCATCTGAGGCGGTTTATCGCGCCACGGTGGCTGATATTATTGAAAAAGAAATTGGTCAAGGCGAGGGCGCTAACTTTGTTATTCCTCGCAAGGCCACGGGTAAGCTCAAAGATTTCAGCCCCGCGACGGCGCTCGCGCTTTTTGCCCGCTTGGCGCGCACCGATTATGGCACTTACTGGAAGTTTGTCTTTCACACCCCTCATCAAACTTTTGTTGGGGCCACGCCCGAAAAGCACCTGTCAGTAGATAAGGGTCGCGTGGTGATGAACCCGATTTCGGGCACTTTTCGTAAAGCTGGCCTTTCAAAAGATCCCGCTGAGATCAAACAAAGCTTTTTGAAATTTCTCGATGATCCCAAAGAGATTAACGAGCTCTTTATGGTCGTTGATGAAGAAATCAAGATGATGTCACGTATGTGCGAAGGCGGCGGCATGGTCTTGGGCCCTCTGATGAAAGAGATGTCGCGTCTGGTGCATACGGAATATCTTTTGGTGGGCGAATCAAAAAGAGACGTCGTCGACCTGTTGCGTGAGTCGATGTTTGCTGCCACCGTAACCGGTTCGCCCGTGGCCAATGCCTGCCGTTTGATTGAAAAATACGAGCAGGAACCCCGTCGTTACTATGCCTCTTCGATAGCGTTAATAGGTCGCGACGAAGATGGGGTGGAGTACCTCGACTCACCCATATTGATCAGAACTTTAGAATTTGCGCCCGACGGTACGTTTCAGTTGCGTGTTGGCGCAACCTTAGTTCGTGATAGCAATCCTGAAGACGAGGTCGAAGAGACAAAGTCTAAGAGCGCGGCCGTGCTGGGCTCGCTCTTGACGGGTTCGGCCGCGCCCGAGCCGCGCATGACTGATTTGCTGGCCAAAGATCCCTTGGTGCTCGAGCGCCTGAACGCCAGAAACCAAAAATTAAGCACTTTCTGGTTCTTTAAGCAGGATCAATTGCATGGCCAGGGGCCCTTGAAGGGCAAACGTTTTCAATTGATCGACAACGAAGATGACTTTGTGTGGATGTTTGCCCACATGCTCGATCACTTGGGCGCCGAAGCGATCGTGACGTCATGGTCAAAATTTGACCTAGCTAAGATCGCGGCCTCAGACATTGTGGTGCCGGGCCCTGGTCCGGGAGATCCACTGAATCCTAGCGACGCTAAGATGGCGCTTAATCGTGCGGTTCTCAAAGAGTTGCTAGATCAAAAGCGCCGTTTTGTGGCCGTTTGCCTGGGCCATCAAATACTATGCAATGTGTTGGGCATGAGGGTGGGCAAGAAAAAAGAGCTGACGCAGGGTGTGCAGAAGCAGATCGACTACTTTGGCCAAGCCGAGCATGTGGGCTTTTATAATACATTTACAGGTTTCTGGGACGTGGCTTTGCCAGGCGTTGAAGCCAGCTTTGAACCTGAGCTCAAAGAAATTCATGCTTTGCGAGGCAAGTATTGGCACGCCTTTCAATTTCATCCCGAGAGCATCTTGACGACGCATGGCTTAGATTTGATTCGCGAGGCTTGCGTGCGGGTGGCAAGCGCATGAAAGTTCTGGTCTTGGCTTATGGTTCTCGCGGCGATGTGCAGCCCTTTGCAGCACTGGCGATAGCTCTTAAGGCTCAGGGCCATACGGTGCGTTTCTTGGCGCCCGAGAATTTTGAGGCTTATGCCCGGGCCTTGGGCCTCGATTATGTCGGCCTGCCCGGTGACACGCGCAAGCTAACCGAAGACGCGCTCGGCAAGCGCTATCTCATTCAGAATAATGCCCGACGTTTCTTAAAGCGCATGGCTGATCTCGTTCGGCCGGGTTATGACGCCCTGGCCGATGCTTTGTATGAAGCGGCCAGTGGTCAAGACTTGATCGTGGCGGGCGCAGTCGTGGCTCATCTCGCGGCATCGGTGGCCGAGGCCAAGGGTGCAGCTTTTGCCGATGTGCATCTGGTGCCCTATGCGCCTACGCGTGGGTTCCCCCCGCCCATCTTATTGCCTTCAGGCTTCAGCTTAGGGCCGTTCAATGCGCCTCTTGGCCGCTTGATGCAGTGGGGTTGGTGGCAACAGGTTAAAGGTGATGTTCAACGCGCCCGTAAGCGTTGGGGTATGCAGCCCGCTTCAGAAGATCCGCAGAGCGCTCATTTTCGCAAAGGCGGCCTCACCCTGATGGCTGTGAGTGAGGCTTTTTGTCCACGACCCAAAGATTGGCCCGTGAATTTGGTGCAAACCGGGCCCTGGAATTTGACTGCTGAGCAAGCCGCAGTTTTGCCCGGCGATCACCGCGACGAAGGTTTTGCTCGTTGGATCGAAGAAGGGGCACCGCCGGTTTTTTTTGGCCTGGGCAGTATGCCCGTACTGGACCCGATGACCATGATGGACTTGGTGGGTGAAGTTTGCGAAGACTTAGATTTGCGCGGAGTTCTAGGTTTGGGCTGGTCAGGCGAGTTGAAAGATTTAGCTGACTGTGATTTGCCCGAAGGCTTGGCTTTGAGTGAGAGCTGCGACCACGCTTGGCTCTTTCCACAATGCTCGGCAGTGATGCATCACGGCGGTTCTGGTACCACCCAGGCCGCTAGTTTGGCAGGCTGCGCTCAGGTCGTTTGCCCAGTTTTTGCCGACCAGCCATGGTATGCCCAGCGAATTCAGACATTGGGTGCTGGTGTGAGCCTGCCCTTTCGACGCCTTAATCCTGATCGCCTTAAACGAGCCCTGCTGCAAGCCTTTGATGAGGGCTTGCAGGCCCGGGCGGGTGAGCTAGGTCAACAATTGCGCGCTGAGCCAGGTGTCGAAGCTGCCGTCCTTGCTATCAAGAACTACCTTGGCGCAGGTCAAAACGGGGCCTAAGCTTACTGGCTATCTAAAAATTCAAGGCTTAGGATAGGTATAGCTAAGGAGGACGCCATGGCAAAGAAGAGTTTTAAGTTAACGGCCCTCTTACGTGAAATTGAAGATGTTTTAGAACGAGAATTGGCGTTGGCAGCAGGTTTTGACCATCCCTCAGACCTAAAATCAGCATTGTTGAAATCGCTGGGTGAGCACGATGGTTTTCATCAGGCCCTACGCGAAACCCATGCCGTTATACGCGGCCAGGCTCCGCGCCAACAGCCCAAACCCATTAGCCAGCCTCGTAAGGCCCGCACAGGCGGCCGGCATGCGGCAGCTCGTCACGAGGGTGGCCAGCCCAAAGGTCGTAAGAGGGCTTAAGATGCTTTGCCCTTGCGCCTTGAAGCAGTAAAATAAGAGCCACTGCCTCATAGGAGCATGCATGGCCGATCTTTTTGGAATTAGGCGTCAGATGGATGGCGCTTCAGGTGATTTGGTTGAAGCACGGCGCGCTAAGCGAGCAGATGCGGTTGACGCCGAACGTGAGCGGGCCAAACGCCTGATTCGCCTCAAAGTGGGCGTATACTTTGACCCGGTAACACGAGAAATTTTGCGTAAGGTTGGCAGTCAATTTGTTTTTATCCGTCACGACCGTCGAAAGACTCAGCGCAATGGCCTCAGCGCCGAAGAGGCCGAACGTGGGCAGTTGCGCCTTATTCAAGGTGGTCTTTTCTGGGATCCCAAAGAGAACGTCATTTATCAGTTTCGCTCAGGTCGTTACCTGCTTTATTCGCGCGACCGCCGCAAGCAGTCTGCGGGTAAGAGCCCCACTGGGGTTGAGCGCCGCAGGCGTTAAGTATTCGAGGCGGGCCTGGCCCGCCTCTTTTTTGAGTGGCCATGCCTAATAAAAAAATTCTCGGCCAGGGTAAGTACATGCGCCTGGTGGATGATGATGGTTGGGAATATTACGAGCGTCTTAACGCCAGCGGTGTGGTGGTCTTGGTGGCGGTTACGCCCGATCGGCAATTAGTGCTGGTGGAACAATATCGAAAGCCATTAAAGAAACGCGTGCTTGAGCTGCCCGCGGGTTTGGTGGGTGATTTGCCCGGGCAAGAGAACGAGCCGCTCGAGCTGGCTGCGGGTCGTGAACTTGAAGAAGAGACCGGCTATCGGGCATCTCTCTTGCAGCGTTTAGCGACAGGACCTAATTCATCGGGTTCATCCGATCTACAGATCACTTTCTATTGGGCTTCGAATCTGCGCAAGGTTAGCGAAGGCGGCGGTGATGCCAGTGAAGATATCATCACGCACATCGCGCCCCTTGATGAGATCGATGCTTTCATAGCTCAGAAAGAGCAAGAAGGTCTCTTGGTGGACCCAAAGATTTATGCCGGGCTTTGGTTTGCGCAGCAGAAGCTGAAAGGCCTCTGACCGTGGCCCAATATCATCAACTCTTAGCTTATGCCATGGCCTGCCTGGGCTCGGGCGACGAGCCCGAAGCCCTTAAGCAAATGGACTTGGCTCTGCAAGAAGCCCAGCGCATCGACCCCCAGGGGCCGCGCGTGGCTGAGGTGCTGGGCGCTTTGGCCCAGTTGCACGCTCAAGCTGGGCGTCTCGATGACGCAGCCCAGGTGCTTGAGCAGCAGATCGCCATCACGTCAAAAATCGAGGGTGCCGAGGGGGTTTTGCCAGACCTTTATCTCATGTTAGCCTCGCTGCTGCAGACTCAGGGTCGGCAGGCAGACTCAGATAAGGCATTAGAGGCGGCACGCCAGGCCCGCGAGGGTCGCAGCCCCAAACCCTGGCGATAATTTTCAGGAGACCTTATGAAGCGTTTAGCCTTGATCGCCCTCTTGCCCTTGCTTTCGTTGGCTTGTTCACCCCGCAGCGCCAAGCAGCCCGAAAGTCCTAAGTCTTTGATTCAGCCCCAGGCGCCTCAACCCGGGCAAAACCAAGAATGGGGTCAGTCGCAAGCCTATGAAAAAGGTAGCCAAGTCTTTGCAGCTTTTAGCAGTGAAGGCAGCTCGTCCGCCGAGATTCGCGTGAGCGCCTTAAAGGGCGCGGCGGCAAAGGCCGCCGAGTTGCTGGCTCAAAAGGGTCTTGGCGATAAGGTGACCCTGGCTCGGGCCATTGAGGGTGCGGTCATTCGCCGAGAAAGCCTCGGGAAATTGCCCATTGCGGCAGTAAATACTGAATATTTGCGCGAAGAAAAGTGGGCCCGTGAAGGGTCCCAAGACCGTTGGTCAGTTAGCCTCATCCTCTCGGTGACCTTGAAATAGCCTTTGGGGTAAGATGTTGATCCTTTGAATTAAGGCTTATAGGAGCGGGTGTGGATTTAAAGCAAACATGGATATCGCATTACGCGGGTACGCCCGCACGCTTGGCCAAAATGCGCGAGGTCACGGGCGTGGCCTCGGTTTTTAATGCCAATATTGATGCTGTGCTCAAGGTCAAACCCGAGATGATCTTGGCCTGGATGGAAGAGCTTGAGGCCGATGAGTGGGAAGTGCTCAACGCTGAGAACAAGCGCATCGATAGCGCCAAAGACATTTTGCGCGGTTTTGTGGAATGCTTCAGTAAGGGCATCGCGCAAGAATGGCTCGTCACTTCGCAAGAGACTTTTGCCTGGATGCAAAAGGGTTTGGGTTACGACCGTCTGCAGATGGGCGGCCAGGGCGGCATCATCGCCAATGTCATGGCCGTGACTGGCGTCAAACAAGTCTATGTGCATTGCGCCAGCTTGCCAGCCCAGCAGGCAGGCCTCTTTCTAGACCGCGAAAATTTGCTTAGTTGCGACACATCAGGTCAGCTGGCTAAGGCCCACACCATCCATCGGGCCAGCGACTTGCCCCTTATTCATTGGATATTAGAATTCGATAAGGGTGCTGAACTAAAAATCGGCGGTCTTACCCTGACTTGCCCTAAGAGCAATCGCTTTATCGCGACTTATGACCCGCTCAATTTTGAGTTGGCAATCGATTCTGGTTTGTCAAAGGCTTTGGCCAATCCTGCGAATCCGCTCGAAGTTATTTTGCTTTCGGGCTATCAGATGCTTCAAGAACCTTTACCCGGCAAAGCAGCCGGCTCGGGCCTAGCTCGCGTCAGTCAAACTTGGGCTGAAGTGCAGGGCTGGAAAGTCGCTCACCCGGGCGCCATCACACACTTTGAATTTGCCTCGACTCAAGACGTTAAAATTCGCCAGGTCCTGGCTCGCGAACTGGCGCCCAAGGCAGATAGTGTGGGTTGCAATGAGCAAGAAGAAATACAGATACTCGAAGCCTTGGGCGAGGCAGGGCTGGCACGCGAGTGTGCACAAAAAACTGACAGCGTGAATCTATTTAAAGGCTTAGAACTTATATCGAAACATTTTAAAAATGGTCGCCTGCAGCTTCACATGTTTGGGCTCTATGTCACCCTAGCGCGCAACGATTGGTTTCAATCGGATGACGATATACGCGGGGGTATGGCCTTAGCCGCCACTCTCGCTGCAGCCAAAGCGGGCACCGGGACTTTAGAAGATGAAGACAAGCTTCTCTGGGCAAACGGTCGCGAAGTGGCTGAGCATTCATTGAAAGAGTTGCAAACACTTTCTGATTACTTAAAGTCGGCACATGGCGTGGATAGTCTGGCCAGTACAGGCATAGCCCGTCTCAAAGATTTTCGTGTGATCGCCGTGCCGACCATTTTGATTGATAAGCCCGTGACCTTGGTGGGCATGGGTGACACGATTTCTTCTCTCTCTTTAGTGGGTGCCCGTTCATGAACCCCATGCCCCGCGTGGCCTTATTGCTGATGGCCCAAGACCCAGCCGTGGAATGGCTCAACGCTCTGCCGGGTCGTCCTGCAGACGCCCCGCCCTTTGACTTAGGGTCGGCCAATGCCGAGCCCTTCATTTGTTTGGTCGACGCGGTTGAGACGCCCCAGGCTCTCGATGAATTGGTGCGCGAGCGCGCTGCGATTATGTTCGAAGCATGGCTCAGCAGTTGGACCGAAGAGCAGACCCTTTGGCCCCTCGACCGCTCACTCGACTCGTTTTCACGTTTTTTTCAAGTGGCTCTCAGTAGCCTTGTTTTTGATTTTTCTAGCGAGGCGCCGCCTAAAGAGGCTTCGCGCCTGATTTTGCCCTCTTAGTTTTTTATGCCCATTTATCGTCTGGCCGCAGCTAGTTTGAACACCACGCCCCTCGATTGGCAGGGCAACCGTGAGCGGGCAGCGAAAGCCATCGACTTGGCCCGCCAAGCTGGCGCCCAGCTGCTTTGCCTTCCCGAGCTCTGTTTAAGTGGCTATGGCTGCGAAGATCGTTTTTTGGCGCCCGACACTGCTGAGCGCGCTTTTGCCAGTTTGATGATCTTGGCGCCCCAAAGTGCAGGCTTAATCGTGGCGGTGGGCCTGCCGATTTATTGGCACGGAGCCCTCTATAATTGCATGGCGGTTTTGGCCGATGGTCGGGTTATGGCGCTGATCCCTAAACAAAATTTAGCTAACGATGGCCTTCATTATGAGCCGCGTTGGTTCAAGGCCTGGCAAGCTGAACACCGCGAGCGGGTCCGCATCATGGGCGAAACCCTGCCCTTGGGCGACTGGGCCTTGCGCATGGGTGATATAAGCCTGGGTTTTGAAATTTGCCACGACGCCTGGGTGCCTGAACGGCCTTGTGGTCGTTTGCGCGGCCGGGGCGTGAATCTCTTACTCATTCCATCTGCGAGCCATTTTGGTCAGGGCAAACAGGCCATTCGCCGCCAACTCACTCTCGACGCGACCCAGAAGCATCGTATGGCTGCCATTTATGTGAACTTGCTGGGCAATGAAGCTGGCCGGGCTATTTATGACGGCGGTGCCATGATTGCCGATAGCGCAGGCCTGCGAGGTGAGGCGGCGCGCTTTTCATTTAAAGGCATCAGCTTGTGTAGTGCTGATGTCGAACTCAAGGCTGTTGCTGAAGGCGAAGGTACTTTAGTGGCGGGCTACCAGCCTAAGCCCCTGACCAGCCCAGCGAGCGATACTCGTGAATTCCTTGAATTGAGTGAACACGAAGAAGTTTTGAAAGCCTTGGCTTTGGGCCTGCGTGATTATGGCCGCAAAGCCAAAGCTCGCGGCTATATGCTTTCGCTGAGCGGCGGGGCCGATTCAGCGCTTTGTGCTTTGGCGGTTAAAGCCATGAATATTTTACAAGAAGCCGAAGAAGGCGCCGAGGCGTCAAATTTTGCTCTGCCCGTGTTGCGTTGTCTTTATCAGGCGACTGAAAACAGTTCGAAAATAACGCGCGATGCTGCTCAAGTCGTGGCCAAGCTGGCGGGCGCTGAATTTTTAGAATGGGATCTGCAGCCCTTGCTTGAAACCTATCGTGCCCAGACAGAAAAGGCTTTGGGACGAAAATTAGATTGGGACCAAGACGACGTGACCCTGCAAAATTTGCAAGCTCGCGTGCGTTCGCCCGGCGTCTGGGCCCTGGCGAATGCCGAAGGCCGCTTGCTCATCGCGACCAATAACCGTAGTGAAGCCTCTGTGGGATATACCACCATGGATGGCGATTCATCGGGCGGTTTGGCGCCGGTGGCTGGGCTGGGCAAGCATTTCATACGCGGATTGCTCAAAGCCATTGAAACGCAAGGCGTGGCAGGCTTGGGGCCCTTGCCCGAATTGGCCTGCGTGAATGTGCAGGCGCCCACGGCTGAGCTGCGGCCCCTGGCCCAGCAGCAGACCGACGAAGTCGACCTCATGCCTTATGAAATTTTAGATCGTATCGAGGCTCAGGCTATACGTGATCATTTGAAACCCATTGAAATTTGGGAAGGCCTAAAGGCCGAGTTTGGCGAGCATGACTCAAAAGAATTGGCAGATTTTGTGATTCGCTTTTTCAAGCTTTGGTCGCAAAGCCAATGGAAACGCGAACGCCTGGCGCCTTCTTTTCATTTAGATGACCACAATGTGGACCCGCGTACATGGTGCAGGTTTCCGATTTTAAATTCTGGGTTTGAAGAAGAATTGAAAGAATTGAAAGAGAAGGCGGGGGTTTAAGACGCCCCCAAGCCTTTGCCCCCCGTCGGCTTCGCCGACAGCCCCCCGCTTCGCGGGGGGCGCCCGTGTGAAATCCATTCTGCAAGAACGAATTTGACTCTCGTTTGATGGTCTAGATCTGATTGGGTTACTTACTTGCAGAATGATGTTGGCATGGCGTCCCCCGCGAAGCGGGGGACAGGCCCTGAGCGAAGCGAAGGGCCAGGGGGCAAAGTTTGGGACTTAATTCAGTATCGCCGCTTTCAAAACCCTCTTTTCTAATCCCTCTCTTAACACAACCATATAAATCCCAGGCGCCAGGCCATCGGTGCCAAAGCTTACTTTGCCGCTAGCACCCAAGTCAGCAAACGAAGCCACGCGCTCGCCCGCCAAGGTATAAAGCTCAGCTACCAGGCCGCGACCCATGACGGGTGTGTAACGCAAGCTCAAGGGCATGCCTTTGCTAGTGGGATTGCTGTCAAAACCTGCGCTATCAACACCTTTTGCGGTGCCGCTGCGCAGTAATTGAAAATTCTTGGTCTCTAAACTAATTTGGCCGCCTAGACGGCTCTCGGTGAGCAGCAGGGTATAAGTTCCGCTTTCGACCTGCTGGCCTAGCAAGTTGCGACCATCCCAAAATTCAGTGTAGGTTGCGCCTAAGGCGTCGCGCATTTTGATACTGAGCGCCTTGGTGGCCACGCCGGTGCTGGGGTCATATTCTGGGGCATAGGGGTCGTCCGATAAAGTCGGGCTGGCATAATCTGCACCCAATTCAAGTTGCCAGATTAGTTCGCCCGCAGCATTGAAGATGCTCAGCATGCGTTTGGCGGGCTTGGGCGCAGCCTGCACCGGCTGGGTATAAGCCGAAATCTTGCCAAAGGGATCCTTCGATTCCACCTTGATGTAATAAGTGCCGGGCCCAATGTATTGGCCATCGTTGTTGCTGCCGTCCCAGAACAGATGGGTGTTGCCGTCAAGCATACGACCCGGAAAGCCTAGCACTAAGGGTGGGATCTGGTTGGCTGGTCCGGGCAAGAAGATGTTCTGATCGAGAGTGAAGCCTTGGGGGTCGATTTCCATAGCCCCGCCATAGAGGTCTTTCACTAGTTCGCCCGCGCTGTTATAGACGCGCACCGTCACCATGTAAGGGGCGGGGATGGGTGTTTGGCTAGCTGTGGGCGACTCGGTAAAGGTGAAGCTCTGGGTGACCGTGGGTGTGACCGTGCGTGTGGCAGTGTAGGTTGCTGTGGCTGTGCGCGTAGCTGTGTCGGTGAAACTGTCGGTGGCCGTGGGTGTCGCGCTGGGGGTTGAGCTCTCGGTAGCGGTCGGCGATGCCGTAGGCGAGCCGGTCGAAGTCGCCGTAGGCGACGCAGACCTTGTGGCCGTGAACGTGAAGCTCTGCGTGGGCGAAGCCGAATACGTGGGCGTGGCCGTGGGGCTATAGGGCGTCGTGACGGTCGAGGTGGCCGTTACGCTGGGCGTGGCGCTGCGGGTAGAAGAGGCCGTGGGCGTTGAGCTCAGGGTGGCCGTGTCCGTGGCCGTGTTACTGGCGGTGGACGTTGCCGTTGAGGTCGGCGTGTGAGTGGCCGAGCCTGTGGGTAGCAAGGTTGGGGTTGAGCTGCGCGTATAGCTATAAGTGGGTGTGGCTGACTGGGTAAAGCTAAAGGTGAATGTGGGGGTGGCGCTGCGCGTGGCGCTCGAAGTGGCCGTGGCGGTGCTGGTGGGCGTGTGAGTGGCCGAGCCTGTGGGCAGCAAAGTCGGGGTCGCGCTGCGCGTGTAGCTAAATGTGGGCGTGGCCGACTGGGTGAAGCTAAAGGTGAATGTCGGCGTGGCTGAGCGCGTGGCAGACGAAGTAGCCGTGGGGGTGAAGCTG
>CAZFUM010000074.1:0-11626 GCA_964521965.1 uncultured bacterium
ATGATGGGTGGCGCGCACGGTGACTATGCCTTGCTGGGAGGCGGCCACAAAGGACTGCTCGTGGCTGTGTTGCTGGGCTTTGGCATGGTTTGGTTGGGCTATAAATTGGCCCCCAAGGTGAGTAGCAAGATCTTTAAAGGCTGATCTTAGTTAGTTTTTTACGCAAAAGAGCCTCCCGCAAGGGGGGCTTTTTTGTTTTATAGTATTCGCATGTTTCCTGTGACTTCTGATAAAGCCGGCGAATTGGCGATCTTGATGGCTAAGTGGGGCCTGCGCGAAGACGATCTCGACGAGTCGTTTATTCGGTCAGGCGGGCACGGCGGCCAAAACGTCAATAAGGTTTCGAGCTGCGTGGTGCTTGTGCACAGGCCCTCGGGATTGAGCGTGCGCTGCGAGCGTGAGCGCAGCCAGGGCATGAACCGCTTTATCGCCCGTCGCCTGCTCTGCGAGAAGATGGAACTCAAGATCATGGGTGCCAAGGCTGCGGCCATGGCTGAGCGCGAGAAGTTAAGGCGCCAGAAGCGCAAGCGTAGCAAGCGCGCCAAGGCCAAGATGGTCGAGGCCAAGCGCCACCGTGGCGCTATCAAAGCGGGAAGGCAGGGCAAGGGATGGGATTGATGGCTAGTTTTCGCCTGCCCTTGGCTCACGAAGATTTTGCGGGCCAGCTACTCGTTGAATTTTTCCCCGACGGCTTGGCCAGTATGGGTCGTCCTGATCGCCGTCAAGGCGCATGGGTCAGCCTGCGCGGTGAATTGAAAGTCGCCTCGGGTCAGGCCAAAACTCGCTTAAAGCAGGCTTTAATTGATTTGGGTGCTAAGCAGTTCACCCTCAAGGCTCTCAAAAAAATCGACTGGGCCCGCCAATACAAATCGCGTTTTCCCATTCAAGTCATCGGTCGCTTTGCTATTGTGCCAAAATGGAAGAAGTCTCAGGCCCCGAAAGCCAAGTTGCCTATTTTGCTCACCCCGGGCCAAGGCTTTGGTACGGGCCTGCACCCCAGTACGCGCTTAATGTTGCGGCGCCTCGCGAGCCTTAAAATAGCATGGCCGCAGGTCCGGCTTTTAGATGTCGGCGCTGGCTCGGGTATTTTGGCATTGGGCGCTCTGCGCTTGGGCGCAAAAGCCTGTGTTGCTATTGAGATCGAAGAAGCAGCCTGTGAAGAGATTAGCGAGAATCGTCAACTGAATCGCCTGGCCCCGGGCAGGCTCAAAGTATTTTTCGGAGCTTTTCCTCGAGCTCTGAAAGGCAAAGGTCATTATGAGATTATTTGCGCCAATATTGTCACACCGGTACTTGAACAGCTTATGCCGAGTCTCAAGGCGAGACTCGGCCAGCAGGGAATCTTGTTGATGTCGGGTATACACACGTCGGCCGAATCTGCGCGCGTGATGAAAGCTGCCAAGCGCGCTGGTCTCAGCCCCAAACTTGTCGGCCGTTCTGGTCAATGGTTTGTTATCGAGGCTGGGCGATGAAGCGCCTTTTGCTGCTGGCTGCGCTCGCCTTGCCTAGTGCCAGTCAGGCAGCGACACGCTATGCCCAAGAGCCCCAGTTGCAGGCTTGTTTAGATTGGGAAAAGACTGAGCAAGCCCTGATGGATGGCAGCTTGAGTGATAAAGATGCGCGTCAAAAATTTAATGAACTCTGGCCCTTGGTGGCTATTGATGATTTGCCTTCGCCTAAAGAAGGGCTTTGGCAATGGGTCTTCCCTTTGCCGGGCTATCGTGAGAGCGATTATTCGACCCAAAGCTATGTGGTGAAAGATTTTCGATATATGGATGGACCCAAGTATAAGGGTTTGCCGGGTTTTCGCATTTATGCGCGCGATCTTAAGCGCAGTGGTTTAGATGATCGCAATCACAAAGCCATTCCCGTAGTTTCGGCCACCGAAGGCGTGGTAGTCTCAGCCCGAAAATTCTGGAAAGAGGGCGACCCGAACCCCTTGGGCGTTTATGTTTGCGTGCTCAGTCAAGACGAGAAGCATTTCTTCTACTATATGTATATGTCGAAGCTGAGAGTCAGCACCGGCCAGTTGGTGTCGAAAGGTGAGGTCTTGGGTTGGTTGGGTCGAACGGGGCTTGAAGTGGGTGAAAAACGTCTGGGCACGCAGCTGCGCTTTCAGGTGCATTCTTATGACGATGGCATCTTTTACCCGG
Source organism: uncultured bacterium (assembly GCA_964521965.1). Taxonomy (GTDB): domain Bacteria; phylum Oederibacteriota; class JAJYGY01; order JAJYGY01; family DAIDJD01; genus CAZFUM01. The sequence goes on from CAZFUM010000074.1 coordinate 2,154, forward strand.
TTTATCCCGGCCGTGCCCTGAGGGTGGCCGAACACTTGCCATGGCCTTTGCCCGACCACGTCTATACTTTTAAGCGAATTTTAAAGCCGAAAACGCCCTTATCCACAGCTACGCCCGAGCCTTGATTCATAGCGTGAAATCATCGACAATGGGCCGTTTTAGGGCCCTCGGGGCCTGACAAAATTCTGACGCTCAAGGTTTAGGCCTTATGCCCGCATTTCAAAAAGTCCCACAAAACGTCATCGACACGGTGCGCATGCTTTCGGTCGATGCCATTCAAAAGGCAAATTCAGGCCACCCCGGGACGCCCATGGGCGCAGCTGAGATGACCTTGACCTTATGGGCCCACTTCTTGCGCTTTGATCCTCAGCACCCTGAGTGGAAGGACCGAGATCGTTTTGTCTTGAGTGTGGGCCATGCCAGCATGCTGCTCTACTCGCTGCTGCATCTCTTTGAGTACGACGTCACATTGGAAGACATCAAGAAGTTCAGGCAGATGGGCTCGCGCACAGCGGGGCATCCTGAGTACGGTCATTTGCCCGGCATTGAGACTACCACCGGGCCTTTGGGTCAGGGCGTGAGCAACAGCGTAGGTATGGCTCTGGGCCAGGCGCTCATGGCTGGCAAGTACAACAGCGCTGAGCAAAAAGTGGTGCAGGGCCATGTGTGGTGCCTGGCGGGCGACGGTTGCATGATGGAAGGCATCGCTTATGAGTCGGCCTCATTGGCGGGGCATTTAGGTCTTAATAATTTGACGCTCATCTATGACAAGAATGACGTCACGATTGATGGCTCGGCTGAGATTACGTTTACCGAAGATGTGGCTGCGCGATTTGAAGCCATGCACTGGCGTGTGATCAAGGTCAGTGCCTATGATCAGGCCGCGCTCTGCGATGCTTATGCCCAGGCTCGCAGCTCACAAGATAAGCCAACCTTGATTGTGGCCCAGTCTGTCATTGGTCGCGGCTCGGCCACTTTAGAGGGCTCGTCAGCTACTCACGGCGCTGCCTTGGGCGAAAAAGAGGTCGAGGCCACCAAGAAGAAGTTGGGTTGGCCGCTAGAACCCTTCTATGTATCAGATGCTGTGCGCCAGTGGTGTCACGAACGTGTGACTGATAAGACGCGTGAGCGAGAAGCTTGGGATAAGTCCTATGCTGGTTGGGCCCAGGCCAATACTGCGCTGGCACTTGAGTACCAGCGCCAATGGGCGCAGCCCCTGCCAGCGGACCTTGACAAAAAGGTGCTGACTGCCTTGGGCGCTGAAAAGGCTGCCACGCGCAAGAGTTCAGGCAAGGCCATTCAAGTCTTGGCTAAAGAATTGCCCTGGCTGATCGGGGGTTCGGCAGATTTGGCCGAGAGCAACAATTCGCCGATTAAAGATGCGATGGCCGTTCGTCGTGGACCACGCGGAGTCTTTGAGGGCCGCAATATCTTTTTTGGCGTGCGTGAACATGCCATGGCTGGCATTTGCAACGGCCTGGCCTTGCACGGCGCATGGCATCCCTATTGCGCGACGTTTCTGCAGTTCGCTGATTACATGCGGCCCAGCATACGATTGGCGGCACTGATGGGTCTTAAGACGACTTTTGTCTTTACTCATGATTCGATTTTTTTGGGTGAAGACGGGCCCACCCATCAGCCGGTGGAACATGTTTCGGCCTTGCGCTTGATACCGGGTTTGACGGTGTGGCGCCCAGCCGACGGCGCTGAGACGGGTATGGCTTGGACCTGGGCCATCGCTAAAGCTAAGGGCCCGGTGGCGCTTGCGCTCACGCGCCAGAACACAGCACCTCTGCCCTTTGCTTCTGATTTTGATGCCCGTGATATTTGGAAGGGTGGCTATGTGTTAAAAGAGGCGCCCAACGCTGATTTGACGCTTATCGCCACGGGCTCTGAAATGTCGGCCGCGCTTGATGCTGCCAAGGGCCTGGCCGAAGCCGGAATATCAGTGCGCATGGTGTCGATGCCATCGCTTTGCGAGTTTGGCCGCCAAGATGCTGTCTGGCGTGAAAAAGTTTTGGGCAGCGCTCCACGCGTAGTCATCGAGGCTGGCAGCCCTGATCTTTGGGCCCATCATGTCGGTTCTCAAGCTTTGATCATTGGCGTGAAGGGCTTTGGTCTCTCAGCCCCGGCCGATGATCTTGCCCGCCACTTTGGCTTGACCCCACCTCAAATCATTGAAACGGTCAAAGCCTGGTTGCCCACGGCTGCAAAGGTAAGGGTCTGATTTGAAACGCTGGGCAAGCGTCTGTTTGCTGGGCCTGAGCGCTTGGCAATCGGCAGCCTTCAGCCAAGCGGCCGACGCGCCGCCGCCACCTGTGCTTTCCATGCCTTTGGACGATGCTAGCGCGCCGCCACCTCCGCCCATCAATTTAGATGAAATGGGCTTAGAAAGTCCGCCGATTGAAATAGCGACTGAGTCTCCAACAGAAGTTCCCACTCAAATTCCAACTGAAGTCCCCACACGTGTTGCGACGGCCCTTCCGACTCAGCTTGCGACCGCAACGCCGTTGCCGAGCGACACCGACACTCCCTTTCCTACCCCTCATCCGTCGATCACAGCGAGCCATACACCTCAACCCTTAAATAGGCCTTCGCCGCCCCCGCCCGTTTTGCAGTTTGACGACACGACGCCTCTCGTGATGCCAAGCGAAGCTTTGCCATCGGGCGACGAAGGTATACCTGCCGCAGCTTTGCCACCGCCCGAAGAATTGGTGCCGGGCCAAGGTCTTGATGCCAGTCAGATTGGGGCCTATAACGTGGCGCCACCGTCTTGGATGTTCACGCCCGAACCCACACATCAGAGCCAGCCTGAATCCAGTGAGGCATATTCACGATTGGCCGATGATCAGCCCCGCCTCAAGCTCAAGGGCAAAAAAGATAAGTTCGGCGATCGCCTCGATGCCGAACTCAAGAAGCTGCCCAAAGCCGAACGCGAGAAATATTTTGGCGTGGCCATGCTGGTGGCGCATGCGCGCGAGCTTGAAGATCAAGGACGCCTTTACGAAGCCTGGCGTGCTTATCGCGATGCGCTAGCCAAGAACCCGGGCCACAAGCTGGCTCTTAAAGGTGCGCGCGGTTTCTATGTGCGCCGCTTCTTTGGCCATGCTCGTGAGTTGGCCAAGTCTAAGCGCTATTTTGAGGCCGCCAATCTTTATGGCGATGTCATTAACGCTGACCCTGGGCATTCGGGTGCTTGGTACGGCTTGGGCGTTATTTTTTATAAATATGAAAAGAAGGCCGAGGCGCTTAGATGCTTTGATCAAGTGGTTAAGTTGCGCCCAGACCTGAAGGATTTTTTACTTTGGGTTGAGAACTACAGGCTCTAAAGCGATGATTCTTTGGTTGGCTTATTTGTTTGCCATGGTGGTGTTTTTTGCGATGAGCACGCACCGCGATCATCCCCGCCTTGTGTTCGCCTACTGGATATTTAATTCAATTTGGATTTTTGCATGGGGTTTTGGCTTGGCTAGGGCGAATCCAAACATAAGTATCTGGTATTTGAATTGGTTAGATTTGATTTGGGGCGTCGCAGGCGCATGTTTGAGTTGGTTGATTCTGGGTCGACCCAGAGGCTGGACACCCAAGAAGAACTAATCTATTTCTCTAGTAGCTCCCCCACCCCCAATTGCCAGCCCGGTTTTTTTAATGGCAAATCCATAATCTGGCAAAACTCTTCGAAGGTATCTTTCCAATCTGCGTCGACTTTTGCTGCTTCCCATAGTTCGGGCTTCTCGCCCGATAGAATTTTTTCGCTGCCTAGATAATATAAGAAGTGGCGCTGGGCGTCGCCGACACCGCTCACGCCAAAGGCCAGCTTGGCTTCTAGCTCGGGCTGGCTCCATTCATCACATTTGCGCTGCCACCGTTTGAGCCAGGTTTCCCTGGGGTTGAAATCCATGCTTTCTTGCCAGGGCGATACGCCTGCGGCTTCAAAAGCCACGCCCCAGAAGACCACGGGTTTTTGCTGCCCCAAGTTCTCGGTGCCAGCGCTGGCCAATAGATAAGAGGGATCAGGGCCCAGCGCATCCAATTCCATGGCAAAGGTGCGCAGAGATTCGGGCCAAGTGGGCAAGGGCTGGGTCTGTTTGATTTCGCCGAAATGGGCGGGCCAAGCAAAGGTTTCGCTTTCTTCTATTCCTACATAATAAGGAAGTTCCGGAGCCCGCCAAACACCCAACACGGCCCCGAGGCGGCGAGGGTCATGTTTCACATCTTTGCGTGTGGCGCGGCGTACCCAATCTTTGGCTTCGGGTTCTTCAGGGCTCTTGGACCATGCCTTAACGCCAAAACCCCATATGAGTGCTGCACCTGCGCCCGTGGGATGAGGTAGGGCTACATCCATCTGAGCAGCTTGGCAGTGGCAACGAGTCTTGGCCATGCGCGTCTCGAGCCAGCCAGCGATGCCCGGATCATTGGCTCCGCCATTTTTCCAGGCTGCGGCATTGGCTGGGCTTGTCACCCCGGCTTCTTGCCAGGCAATCGCTTGAACGGTATCAAAGCCTTCTTGTTTCCATGCGGCCGCATCTTGGGGCCGCATCAATTCTTTGACCCAGGGCGCGGCGCCCGTGGGATCAAAGCCTGCGGCGATCCAAGCCTGGCGTTCTGCGGCGTCTTGCACACCCGCCTTGACCCAGGCCAGTTTAATTGCAGGGGCTTCGCCCAAAGCGCTGGGCGTCGGGGGTGCGGGGCTCTCGGGTGCTACTGCAGGCGCAGAAGGCAAGGGAAGCTCTTTAGTCTTCGATACGCCGGACATTACAGCTAGATCATCATTGTTGTTTTTGTTTTGCTCGGCCAGCAGCTCAGGCGTCAGGCCTTTGCTTTTGTGGGCCATGGCTTGCAGGGTGGATTTTGCGCCGGCCCTGCGCCATGCCAGGGACTCGTCATCAGAAAAGCCAGCGCGGTGCCAAACGCGCCAGCCATCGAGGCCGCCTAATGCTTTATGAATTTCAATGGCGCGTTCTTCGCTGAGCAGGCCGCTTGCTTCAAAGCAGGCGGCTTCTTCAGCTAAGATGCCTGCGCGTATCCAAGCTTCAGCGTTGCCGGCTGGGCGGTAACCACGGCTGGCCCATTCCAGCGCTACCGATGGCGTGTCTGCGCCAATGGTCGCCCAATCTGCGGCCTCGTCGCGTGTGAAGCCTGCTAGCATCCAGGCGGCAGCCTGGGCTGGGTCAAAATTTTTCTCCATCCATTCGGCCTGAGACTCTGGCGTGAGCGAGGCAGGCTGGCCGGTCACGATTTCATCGGCCACGACCCGCAGCTCGGCGCTGGCTTGGCGAAAGACCGCAGGCAGGCTGTGGCAGCGATGATAAAGTGTAGTAAGTTCCCAGGCGTCGAGGGCTTCGCTCTTTTCAAACATGAGCGCCCAGCGCCGCGCAGCCATTAGACGCGGCTCAGGATCTGGCGTGCCTGCCATGCGGCGTTTAAGCTCGTCGGCCAAGCCAAATTGGCGTGAGAGTGTAACAGCAGATTTCAAGATGAGTTCGTCGCGCGTGGCGGCCCTGAGCATCGCGGTTGCGAGTCGCACCAATTCAAGTCGTTGCAATTCTTCGGGTTTTTTCTCAAGGATAGCTTCTAGTGCCAATGCTTCGGTCTCGAGGTCTTCAGCGCAGGTCTCAAGTAGCTGTAGGGCCATGCCTAGGTCGGGTGAGTTTTCGCTGGGGTTGAGTTTGATCATGGTTTGCCCGGCCCAGTATTCTTTGGTCCAGCGCTCGATATCTTGAGTGAGGGGTCTGAATTCTGCTAATTCTCGGCCCAGGGCTTCGCGGCCGATCATATCGAGATGGTTGCGCGACCATTCCAACGAGGCTAAGCGCGCATGTAGCGTGCAACTCAACTCTTGAATGAGTTTAAAATTTTCGAGAACTAGGGCAGGGGCTTCAGGCATGCAGGGCTCGAGTGGGTTGCATGTCTAATATGAGGCCATTTGAATTTGAGGGATATGACCATGACCACAAAGCAAATATTGACCATACAGATATATGGTTATTTTCTAAAATACAATAAAATCCTTTAAATATAGGCATATTCAGTCCTAAACTTTGAGTTGACAAAGTGCAGTAATGGCCGTATAAAACCATACATCTGACAGGTATCCGCATAGCGAGCACCACTGCCGGTGAATACGTAGAGTCCAACCGCGGAGCCACACGAGGAGGAAGACATGTCCCAGAGCGAGAAGCAGCGCGCCTTAGAAATGGCGGTCGCTGAGATCGAGAAGCAGTACGGCAAGGGTAGCATCATGAAGCTTTCTGACACCCCTTCGGTGGACATCGAAGCCATTCCTACGGGCGCTTTGTCACTCGATATAGCTTTGGGCGCCGGCGGCTTGCCGCGTGGACGCATTATCGAGATTTATGGCCCTGAGAGTTCGGGCAAGACCACTCTCGCGCTATCGGTCATTGCCAATGCCCAAAAGCAAGGCGGCATTGCGGCCATCATCGATGCCGAACATGCCATGGATCCAGATTACGCCAAAAAAGTTGGCGTCAACATCGATGAATTACTTATCTCACAACCAGAGTCGGGTGAGCAAGCCCTGCAGATCTGCGAGACCTTGGTGCGTTCATCGGCCCTTGATATTATCGTGATCGATTCGGTGGCGGCCTTGGTGCCAAAGGCTGAGATTGACGGTGAGATGGGCGATGCCCACATGGGTCTGCAGGCTCGCCTGATGTCGCAGGCTTTGCGCAAGCTCACAGCGGTGGTGGCGCGCACCAAGACCAGCATTATTTTTATTAATCAGCTGCGTGAAAAAATTGGCGTTATGTTCGGATCGCCCGAGACCACGCCAGGCGGAAAAGCCCTTAAATTCTATGCTTCTGTGCGTCTTGACATACGTCGCATTGAGAGCATTAAAGTGGGCACCGAAGTCGTGGGCAATCGAGTGCGCGTTAAGACCGTCAAGAACAAGGTGGCTCCGCCTTTTCGCGAGGCATTTTTCGACATTATGTTTGGCGAAGGCATCAGTCGTGAGGGCAGCATTGTCGACCTTGCTGCTGACATGGGCGTGGTCGAGAAGACAGGCTCTTGGTTTGCTTATGAGGGCAACCGTATCGGTCAAGGTCGTGATGCGGTGAAAGCTTTCCTGCGTGAGAACCCCAAGCTCTGCGATGACATCGAGCAAAAGGTGCGCGCTCAGATTGTGAACCAGGCCAAGGTTAAGGCCGATGAAGCAGCCGCGAAGCAGGCCTCGGTTTCGGCCAAGATGGCTGCTGCGTTTGCACCTGCAGTGCCCATGTCACCCACCGTGCCTGCGGTACCTGCCACGGCACCCACCGTGGCTGCGTCACCTGCGAGTGTGAGTGGGGCAGCTACTACGGTCACGACGGCTACGGCTGATAAGCCCGTGCTTAAGGCCCCAGTGGCAGAGGCTAGTAAGAAGTAAGTGCTGCCAGCTCTAAGCCATAAACACGGCGCGCCTAAATTGGCGCGCCGTGTTTCGTTGGCGGGTACGATTCAAAAATAGCACATAATTTAGTGCATAATATTTATAATTTATGTAAATAATCATAAAATAGTTTCATAATATGAAATATAATTGTTTCGTAGGCAATCTCACAAAATGAATATGTCTCTTTACTCTTAGTTTTCTATTAAAATCAAAAGAGTTTTTCTCTATCTTAGGCAGAAGCCCATGCCAGTAGACTCGATTAGAAACCATAGGACGGGTGCGCTCTATTTAAAGCTTTGGATTGTTAATAACTGTGAATAACTTAGTTCACAACTTTTTCTCTTTATTGCTTCGGCGCGGAAGCGCCGCATTGTTAATTTATTTGTGCTTTCTTTCGGCTGCTGCCCAAGCCGTAGCGCCGACAGTACCTTTAAACCTCAGTATTACGAGTACCCAAGCTTTTCCTCAGACCGTGATTTTAGCTTGGGATAGCGACGCTAATCCTTTAATCAATTATCGCATCTATAGCGCCACGGGTGCCTTTGGCAAGTTTGGTGTCGTGGGCGGTTCAGAGTTTGCTGAATTGGCTTGGGTGACCCGCACTGCGCTTAGCACCAGCTTCACCTATGTAGACTCGAGCAATGAAGATTATCGTTGGTACGCCGTGCATGCCGACTTGGCAGGTGCCGAGAGCGGCAATAGCCAGCTTGGTTTCAAAGTCACGCGTCACTTCACCTACAACGCCAGCATGCCCAACCTGCAATGGGTTTCGATACCCTATCGTTCGCAATACAAGAATGCCTCAGATGTCGTCACGGTTTTGGGCGCAGGCCCCAGCGGTTCGCCAATCAATCTTGTCGCTCTCTGGAAACCTGGCACGCAAATCTCGCAAGGCTATGTTTACTTGCCGGCTTTCTCGTCATTCCAGGGCGTGAATTTCGCGATTGATCCAGCTGCCAATCCGGGCGGCGGTGTAGCTGTCGGCGTCACGGCTAACTTTGATTGGGTCATCGCAGGCGTCGACGCGCCGGTCCCGATTACGCTGACGGTCACTGAAAATACCACTCGCCCTAACGACAACTGGTTGAGCCTGCCCTATGCCCTTGGTATTACCAAGGCGGCCGGCGTGGTCACGTCCTTGAACGCCACGACGGGTTTTCCGCTCAGCATTGTGGGCCGCTGGCAGAGCGCGGCCCAGTTGGTCAACGGTTACATTTACTTGATCTCATTTGGACAATACGCTGGCACTAACTTTGACATCTTGCCGGGCCAAGCTATTTATCTCAACGCAGCCAACGGCGCGGGTTCCTACAATTGGGTGCTGGGCGCCATGAATCCGCCGGTGGCTACGCAGACTGCCACCCAAACAGTTGCAGGCACGCCGACATCCACTTACACCGTGACGCCCACCATCACAGTGACCAGCACCGACACAGCCACCCTGACGGCCACGCCCACTGAGACTGCTACTGAGTCGGCCACGGTGACTGCGACTGAGACCGCCACCGTGACTGCAACCGAGACCGCCACCGAGACTGCTACCGAGACTGCCACTGAGACTGCCACTCATACGCCTACTGAGACAGCTACCGAAACCGCTACTGAAACTGCGACATCGAGTGTGACGCCTTCTATTAGTCCCACGCCGACAGAGACCGCCACGGTAACGGCCACAGAGACCGCTACTGAAACAGCCACGCTGACGGCCACCGAAACCGCCACTGAAACCGCCACGGCTACGCCCACCGAGACCGCGACCTCGAGCGTGACACCCAGCGTGACACCCAGCGTCACGCCCTCGGTGACGCCCAGCGTGACGCCTTCTGAATCACCAAGTGCCACTGAGACGGCGACCGAATCGCCGACGCCCATGGGTACTTATACTGCTACGCCCAGCTATACTGATTCGCCAACGCAAACTGCGACCGAGACCGCCACGCACACGCCCACCGAGACTGCCACGGCCTCCCCCACGCACACGCCCACCGAGACGGCCACTGAGACGGCTACTGAAACAGCTACCTACACCGTCACGCCCAGTGTGACGCCGAGTGCCACTGAAACCGCGACCATTAGCCCC
>CAZFUM010000075.1:0-11581 GCA_964521965.1 uncultured bacterium
CTTTCTGATTTTCTCGCCGTCGAAGAAAGTCACTTTGGTCGCAAGGCTCAGGGCTTGCGTCGCTGGGACGCGCGCCTCAAGCTGGCTCTTTGTGCCATCTTGATCTTGATCAATGTGCTTCTGGCTCGCAGACATTTTTCACTGGCTGTCTTGGGTTTCTCGTGGCTGGGCCTCTTGGCCACGCGCGTGGTCTGGCGCCAAGCTTTTTGGTTTATCTTGGCCCCGCTCTGGGCCACTCTTTTAGTGATATTGGGATTCGGCATTGGCTTTGGACACACGCCTCTCGCGCAATGGGGTCCCGTGACCATTTATCACGAGGGCTTGGTGCAAGGCCTTGATGCTGGCCTGCGGGTGCTGGCTGAAATGGCCTGCGCTGCCGCCTTGGTACTTAGCACGCCCATTGCCAAGATATTTGAGGCTTTACGTTGGTTTCGCGTGCCTGAAATTTTGGTCGAGACTTTGGCTTTCATGTACCGCTATATCTTTTTGCTCTGGGACGAAGCCCTCGGCATGCGCGAAGCTGCGGCCGCGCGGGGCGGTCTGCGAAACCGCAAGGCTAGCTTGGCGACCCTCGGCCAAATCGTGGCCCATATGTTTTTGCGCGCCTATGATCGCGCCCAGCGCGTGGCCTTAGCCATGCGCGCGCGTGGCGGTGAAGGGACCTAAATGAATAAGCAGCGCATCGCCAATATTCTTAAATCACAAACTTGCCCCCAGCATTGCGACCTGACGCCCATGAGCCTGAAGCCTGGCGCTGCCGCCGTGGAATGCCGTGATCTGCATTTCAGCTACCATGATGGCAAAGAGGCTGTGGCCGGCGTGAGCTTTGCTATTCAGCCGGGCGAGAGGGTTGCATTGTGTGGCCCCAACGGCTCAGGCAAAACCACCTTGCTTAAGCTCATCACGGGTTTGCTCGATGCCAGCGCGGGCGAGGTACTTTTGGGCGGCGATAAACTCGATGCTAGCTTAGCCAAGCAGGTTTTTCGGCGCGTGGGATTCTTGTTTCAAGATAGCCAAGATCAATTGTTCAACAATACGGTGGCCGAAGATGTTGCTTATGGGCCCAAAGCCCTAGGGCTTAGCAAGCACGAGGTCGAAGAGCGTGTGACCTTGTCATTGCACCTCACCGAAGCCCAACATTTGGCTTTGCGCCCTATTCATCACTTATCGGGTGGTGAAATGAAGCGCGTGGCCCTGGCAGGACTGATAGCCATGCGCGCGCCCTTGATGGTCCTTGATGAGCCAAACAATGGCCTGGATCCTGCGGCAGATGAGCACTTGCTTGAGCTAGTAGAATATCTCAACCTTGAGCATGGTTATGCTTTCTTGACGGTGACGCATCGAATGGAAGTGGTGCCGCGTTTTGCCAGTCGTGTTCTGGTCATGGAAGGCGGGGCGATGCTGGCCGACGGGCCTGCTCGCGCTATACTCACCGATGTACCCCTGCTCGAAAGGGCCCGCCTGCAGGCGCCTAGTATCACTCGTTACTTTTATGAAAAAGCCCGCCGCCTTGGCCATGAGCCAGGTCATGAGCTGCCGCTGACGGTGGACGAAGCCCTAAAAATGCCCCCCTCGTGATACAATGCCAGGCATGAAAAATAGGGCTAAGATCTGGACGCTAATGGGATTAACTCTTACTACCTACGTGGCCTTCATTGGCTTTCGAGTGTGGTGGCTGGGCAAGCAAGAGCAGGACATACGTTGGCTAGCCGAGCTCTGGGCCCCAACAGCGGCCTTATCGATACTTACGGTCACTTTTGTTGAAAAATTAACCCTGCCTGCCAAAAAGCCTAAGCCTAGCAAGGCGCGACGAGATCTTTCTCGTCAAGGATAGGGGCCTTTTTTCTTGAAAAAGCAGGCAGGCCGAAACAAGATAGGCCTGTTGCCGGGCACTCCTGCTCGTCATTTATAACAAGCACGGAGGAAGTTTATGGCCCAGCTAGAAAACAAACATAGTAGCAGCATCGCGGGTGCTTGGTACTGCACCAGCCCCGACGATTCTAGCGGCGAAGGCTGCATAGCCTGTAGCGTCTGTTACACCGGCGCGCCTGATTTTTTTGCCTCAGACGACAATGGTCACGCCTATGTTCAAAAACAGCCCAGCACCGACGAAGACATCGCGCTTTGCCAAGAGCAGTTAGAAGCTTGTCCTGTGACATCGATTGGCAGCAATGGCTGATCCTCAAAGCGGGGACGAAACTCAAAAAGCCACCTTTGCAGGTGGCTTTTTTACATTTCAGGTCGCGTCGCGAGCCTTGCGCGGTCGGCGTGCCTTGATCTTTGCCCTCAAGCTCTCGCTGGCCGCTGTGACTTGGGCCTTGGCTGCTGCGATCGACACGTCAGGTGTTGCAGCGGCGATTAAATGGGCCCTGGCCTTCATGACCACCGTGGGGCTCTATGAAATGGATGGGGCATCTTTTTTTAGGCCCTTGTTAGACCGCGAACTGCACCTGCAGCCCGGTGCTATTGAAGAGCGCAGGGGCTTATTCACCCGATTTATCACCTATGATCGCTTTGAACATTTGCGAGTCACCCAAGACAGACACGAGCGAGTGACACGCATTGTGATCGACAGCGATGAAGGCAGTTTGGCGCTCTGGGGTTATGAAGGCATGGAGCGCCTCTTTGCCGAGTTAGCCGCCCGCAAGCCAGCTAAAATTATGATTGAGGTGCAAGTCAGCCGTTTCAATTTTGCGCCCGAAACCAAGGCCTTGGGCGCTATCTTGTTAGGGGCCGCCCTTAGCCTAGCCACGCTTTGGGGCCGCGAAATAAGCGCCGATGCTTTGCGCCGCGCCTGTGGCGCCCTATTAGCCGTGGCAGCAAGCAGCATGCTGGTTTGGCGTCCCTTTAGCCGCCAAGGCACGCGCAAGTTTCAGGTCATCGAGATCATTATTGCCTTGGCGTTGGGTGTGGCTGGGGTCAGTTGGTTGTTCTAAATTTTTCAATCAAATAGTAATAAAAAACCCGGGGTCGCCCCCGGGTTTTATTTTTTTTGGTTTTAGATTTCGCTTACGCGCATTCTGACGCACCCAGTCCTTCAAATACAAAGTTTTCTTCGCTGCCATTGTCTTTGAACAATTCGGGGTCCAGCGAAGCGATTTCGGCAAAGGGCTCGACCACTTTCTTGGCATCAGCGGGTTCTAAGCGGCGTAGATAGCTTTCAAAGGTCTCGTCGGCTTGGCGTTCGGCGCGATATTTGTCAATGAAAGCCTGAGCCACCTTGCCAATGCGGCGGGCGGGCACGCGGCCGCAGGTCTTGCCAAACTTAGCGCCGTCTTCGTTGATACCGCCGCCGATCATGACTTGAAAATGCGGGCTATCCTTGCCATCGACTTTGCGCACATTGCCAAAGAAGCCGAGCGTGCCAATGTGGTGCTGGCCGCAGCTGTTGGGGCAGCCTGAGATCTTAATGTGGGTGCCTTTGAGATCGTCGTTCACGCCGGGCTTCCAAGTAAAAAGCTCGGTGAGGGCCGCGCCCAGGCCGCGCGAGCTGGTCAGGCCCAAATTGCAAGTGTCTGCGCCGGGGCAGCTGGTCACATCGCCAATGAGGTCAGGCCCCAACTGGTCTAGTTTGAGAGCTTGCAGGTCGGTATAGAGCTCAGCCAAACGATCGCTGGGTATATAGGGAAGCATAAGATTCTGGTCATTGCTAAAGCGGGCCTGCTTGCTGCCGTATTTTTCAGTCAGATTTGCGATACCATGAAACTGCTGCCAACTCAGATCGCCTAAAGTGAGGCGAATCAAAGCATAGTGGAAACCTTTTTGTTTTTGTGGCCAGCAGTTCAGGCGTAGCCAGTCTGCAAAGGCGCCCGGGCCTGAGCTGGGGGCCTGAGCCAAGGGGTTGGTTTGGGGTTCAGCAGACTGCGGCTCGAGAGGGAAGGGAATTACTTTTTTCTCGAGGCCTTCGTGAATGCGTTTCACTTCTGCTTGAAAAACGTCCCAGCCTTCTTTGCGAATCAAAAACTTGACTCGGGCAGCCATGCGGTTCTTGCGCTCGCCCTTTTCATTAAAATGAAGCAGCACGGCTTCGACCCAGGCGAGCACCTCGTTTTCAGGCAAGAATTCATGCAGAGTCCAAGCGTCTTGCGGGCTGGCGCCTAGGCCGCCCCCGACTTTGATCTTAAAGCCGCGCTGGCCGTCTTTCATGGCTGCATAAAACCCTACATCATTGATGCAAGCCTGACTGTGATCGGCGCGCGTTGAATTGAACGACATTTTCCATTTGCGTGGCAAATTTTGAAATTCAGGGCGGCGCAAGAAATATCGAAAGGCCGCGTCAGCATAGGGATAGACGTCAAAAACTTCGTCGGCCGCCAGGCCTGAGACCGGCGAGGCCGTGATGTTGCGCACCGAGTTGCCGCAGGCTTCGCGGGTGGTGATGCCGACTTCAGCTAGGCGAGTCATGAGGGTGGGCGTGTCTTGAAGCCGCACAAAATGCATTTGCACGCATTGGCGGGTGGTGAGGTGGCCGATGCCGAGGGGCGCGAAATCGCGCGAGCTATCGCCTAGCGCTCGCAGTTGCTCAGGGCTGACCTGGCCGCCAGGTATTTTGATGCGCACCATTTGAACCTGCGCCTGGCGTTGACCATAAACCCCGTGCAGCAGGCGAAAGGGCCTAAACTCTTCGTCAGGGACTTGGCCTGCCTGATAAATGCTGGCTTTGTCCGCGAACTTGGCGATTTCAGTTTTGACGAGTTCAGAAAGTTCTTGAGTTTGGGCGGGGCTCATAAAGACCTCATTGAAACTCTACTCGTTAGTAGAGTTTAAGTTGCCGAATTTCACTGGATGAAAACTATAAGTAAGCCATCGATTTCTGTCAAGACAGGCTCAAAAGCCCAAAAATGCTATTTTTTGACGTTTTTGGGATTAAGACGAGGATCTAAGGCCCAAGCTCGCTGGAGCAAAAGCGCTGCCTTGGCTGGATCATGGCGGGCCAAATAGTGCGCGGGATAGTTGAAAGGCCCCGCATGGGCCATGGGTTCAGAAAAGAGGAGATCCCAAGCTTTGGGTTCGATCATGTTCAGCATGCTAGCCGATGTCATATAGCGCTGCCACAACGCCGTGCGGGCCCAAAGATGGCTTGAATGAATGGTCTCTAACTGCCCCCAAGTCTTTTGCGCTAAAAGCTGCTGGCTCCAGGGATGTCTCTGATCGATGAGAGCGAGATTTTCGGCATTGATTTGCACGGCTGTTTTTTTCCATTCACCTTGGGGCTGCCAAAGATAAATCTGCGCTAGTGCTTGTCCGTCATCAAAGGTGTAGATAGGCCCCGCGTCCTTGGGCACAGCCGTGGCCATGCTCCAGGGTAGCAAGACATAAAGTTGGGTATAGACCGAGTCATTCATCTTGGCGCGTAGCAGCCATTCAAGTTCGGCGGCACGTTCATGATCGAGATGGGTGAGCAGGCCTAGGGTATTTGAAGGCTCTTGACTTGAAAGCCAGGCCGCAGCCTTTATCTTGGCGCGGGCTAGGGCATAGTGTTCAGGGCTTTCGAGTTTCTGCGAATCGTTGAAGCCGATGAGTTCCATGGCCATGGCCCCAGCTAAGGCCAAGGGAAAGAGCCAGCGCCAGCGTGGGGCCGCTTCGTAGACTGTGGCTAACCCAAAGCCGCAAATCAGCGCTAAAGCCGGCCAAGCTGCGATGGCCCTTTGCGCACCGACGAGACCTTCGTTGGGTATGGTCATGGGCGCTAATCCGATGAGAGCCCAGAGTAAGAGACCGCGTCGCATATAAAGCGCGGCTATAGTGCCAACGATCAAGATGGGGCGCGACCAAAATGAAAGCGCGGGATAATCAGTGCAGCCCAAGGCCGGCAAAGTTTTTCCGCCGCGCCAAAGATCCCAGAGGCCCTGACCCCAAGCGCGCGTGTTTGAGCCAGTCGATAGAGTGAAAGCTTTGCGCAGGTCCCACCACGATGAAAGATTTTGCCAGCTTAAGGCGATGACGATGATCCCGCCCAAGCCCAGCCCTAAGAAAATCCAACGCCAGCGAGTTTGGTCTCCGCCCTCTTCGTGGCGCGCATCGAGCCAGCGCCAGGCCAGCAGGCCCGTTAAGCCAAAAGCCCAAGCTTCGTAGTCTAAGGCAAAGAGCGCGCCTAAGAGGCCGGCCCAGAAAGCACGGCTCTTCTTGTCGGCGTCGAGTAGTAAAAGGGCAACGATACAGATTTCGAGGCCCGTGAAGCTCCAGGCTAAGAGTGAGCGGGCACCTGCAATTTTAAAGGCTGACACAGCCACAAAGAGCGCGGCCCCCAGGCCCCAGCGTTCACGACCCAGGCGTCGGCCGATTTGATAGAGCAGAACCATTTCAAGTGCAAAGGCTAAGAGTGAAGGCAGCCAGGGTCCTAGGGGTGTGGGTAGGCGCATGAAAAATGCCATCGCCAAACGGTGCCAGGTGCCTGAGGCAAAGCTAACGACATCGAACCCGCGTTCTGGCAGCAACCAGGCCAGGCGCAGCGACTCGTTCTCGTCTATGGCTTGCCAGCCGCGTTGCCACAGGCCTGCGTCTAAGGCAGCCCACGCTAGGCCCAAGAGGCAGAGGGCAAAAACAAAGGCCCTCTCAAGACGGCTTGCTTCGCTTGAGAGGGCCTTTGGGATTTTAGCTTCTTGCATCCAGTTTAGCGGCGCTTGCCGCCTCGCTTGAGGGTCAAGGCCCAGCGCATGGGCTGGCTGCCAATGGGCAGGGTCAGCGGCGAAAGCACGAGATTGTCGCCAGCCTTGATGCTGAGTGCTTCAGCCAGTTCTAAGGGCAATTCAACGTTGAATTGCCCTGCCTTGCGCTCGACCTGCAAAGCCCAGGTCATCTTGGCCATCAGCAGGTCAGCGTCGGTCTGGCGCGATGACTTGCTGTAGCCGCAGGCTGGGCATTGAGTGGTCGTGACGCTGCCGGTGGCTACGCGCTTGGTCGCGGTCTTGAGCAAAGCGCCGCATTCAGGGCATTTGCGGCGTTCTTGACCCTGGCCGCGCTTGTCTAAAGGCGTTGAGATGTTGATTTTACGGCGGTCACCGCCTCGTGAAGCTTGGGCCATTTAGCACCTCACCATTTGTCGCCAAAACTCTCGCTGCTCTTAGGCCGGCTCAGGCCCAGCGCACCCTTGAGGCGTGACCAGAGGCTGGGCTTAGCGGCCTCGTCGCCCCGGCCACTACCTTGTTGTCCGCGTTCGCGGCCCTGGCTGTTGTTGCGGTCGCGAAAATTACGTCCGCCCCGCTCAGCATTGCCATGGCCATTGCGTTCGTTTAAGTCTTGCCGGTCGCGTCCACCGCGCCCGCGCCCGCCACGGCGACGCCGGGGTCCCCGGTCATCGGCCCCGCGCTCGCGAATGCCTTCTTGGGCTGGCCGCTGCTCTATTCTTTGTTCTTGTGGCGCGCGTGGCGCAATGCGCTCGACAGCTTCGCCTTGACCTCGCGGGCGCAGTTCCATGACATCGCCCTCAATAGCAGCTTTTTGCTCACCGGCCTTGCGCAGTACGTCCACCGCTGAGAGCGGCACTATTTCGGGCCTGCGTTCAGGGCGCGCTTCGCGGCCGCCGTCAAAGCTGCGATCGCTGCCTGGGGCTTCACGATCACGGCCACCACGGCCACCACCGCGGCCGCCACGTTCACGGTTACCACCACGGCCACGGCTTTCGCCGCGTTCACGGCTGCCACCACGACCTTCACCACGGCCTTGTACGCCGTCGCGAGATGCAAAACTCATAGCTTTCTGGGTTTCACGCAGTACAGCCAGGCCGCCTTCCGGCATTTCTTGGCCTGCGCGCAGGATGACCACCTGGGCCCGCTCGTCACCGTCATAGGCGATCAGGGCTGCAGAGTCGCGCTGGATCTTGGCGTTTTCTTTGTCGTCGAAATGGCGAATACCATCGTGACCCTGGCGCACTTCGTGCTGGGGGCCCATTTCTTCAGAATAATCGAATTGCTCTAACATGACTTTCTCCACGGCGTGCCCAATGTGCTTCTCAATGGCCGTCAGGAGGCTTGCGTCGCGAGCAGACACCATCGAATAGGCATGTCCGGTGCTGCCGGCGCGGGCGGTACGCCCCACGCGGTGCACGTAATCATCTGGCGAGTCGGGCAGGTCATAGTTGATGACGTGGCTAATGCCTTCGACATCCAAGCCTCGTGATGCGATGTCGGTCGCCACGAGAAACTTGACCTTGCCTTCCTTGAAATCGCTGAGCGCGCGTTGGCGCATCGCTTGGCTACGATCGCCATGGATGCGCTCAACATTGAAGCCTTCTCGTTCAACCACTGAGCAGACTTTATCCGCTCCTTGTTTGGTGCGGGTGAAGACCAAGGCCGAGGTGACGTGCTCGTCTCGCAAGAGACGGCTGAGCACGCCGGGCTTAAGGTGTTCGGGCACTGAATACACCTTTTGCGCCACGCCATCGGCGGTCTTTCGGTCCGGCGCGACAGCCACGCGCACGGGGTCTTTTTGAAAACGGGCACAGAGGTCTGAGATGGCCCCCGGCACCGTAGCTGAGAAAAAGAGCGTTTGACGCTCTTCTGGCAATTTGCTTAGGATTTGCCTGACATCGGGCAAAAAGCCCATGTCGAGCATGCGGTCCACTTCGTCAAGCACCAGCACCCTGAGGGTGTCGTACTTGACCTTGCCCTGGCGCGTATGATCGAGCAGGCGTCCGGGCGTGGCTGCAATGATTTCGACCCCGTCGGCAAAGGCTTTTTCTTGAGGACCCATGCCAACACCGCCATAGACGCAAGCGGCACGCATGCCGCTCTGGCCTACAAAGAGCTTGGCTTGTTCTTCGACTTGCAAGGCCAGCTCGCGGGTGGGCTCAAGCACGAGAATTTGCAGCCCGCGCCTAGGTTCGTTCAAGAGGCGGGTGATGCTGGGCAATAAAAACGCTGCGGTCTTGCCAGTGCCAGTTTGGGCACTACCAAGCACGTCACGGCCTTCCAAAATGGGCGGTATAGCCTTTTCTTGGATGGTTGTGGGCGTTTGAAAGCCGATCTCGGTCAGGGCTTTAAGAACGTCGGGGTGGAGACCAAATTCTGAAAAATCCATGTTCCTTGCTAATAAATAGGGAACGCTAATGCCGTGAGAGATTATGGCCGCAGGGACCCTAAATAGCAAGCTGCACGAGAAAAGCCCCTGCTATTAGGTGCTTTTGACTGGCTGAGTCAGGCGTAGGTAGGCCAAAGCGGTTGTCCCAGCCATGCCCAAGGCTGCGAAGGGTGCTAGCAAAACGCCGCTGAGCCCATTGAGTTCGCTGCTTAGCTCTTCGAGGCTGGCAAAAGTCAGTGCCATGAAGCCAAGCGGTAGCAAGACTTTCACCCACTGGCCTTGGCTGAGGCGGCGGCTCTCTTCTAAACATGCTCGTGCTTCTAGATTTTGATAAAGCAATACCAGCGGCGCGCAGAGGCGACGCAGCACAAAAATCGCGAGGCCGACTGCGCCGGCTAGGCCCGCGAGCCAGAAAATAGGTTTGGCCCAGGCCAACTTGTCGATGCCCCCGAGAAAAGCCGCCAGGGCCGCAATGGGAAGCATGGCTAGCATAAAGCGTTTGGCCATTTGGGCAGCGAATGTTAGTTCAATTGCCAAAGCACGGGGTGCCCAATGCCAGGGCCAGGCTTTGAGCGGCTGGCCCTTGGTCAAGAGAGCATAGGCATAGTCCATCATGATTAAATTTAAGAAAAGTCGAGCCGGGGCCCAACCTATTTCTAATAGCAGCACCTGAGGGCTATAACCATCGATATTAAAATAATTTTGAGCAGCCATGAAAGGCCAGCAAGCCAAGCACGCAATGCCTAAGGCTTGAGCGAATTTTCTCAATCGGATGAATTCAAAAATTTAGCCAAGCTTTTGGCATGGGGTTTTAGATCTGCTTGACGCAGGACTTCGCCATCTCTTAGTTTTAGGCCATAGGGCGTTTTGAGTGGCAGCTGTGCCCCCCAGCCTTTCGCTAGATTGGGGGTGCCCGGCGCCACGCTGAATTTAGCGCCAAGCCGCTCACAATCTGAGGCCGATTTGGCAGGATCACTGATATCTAAATCAATGGCCAGCAAGTCAGGCTGAGGCGAGCTTTCAAGCGCAGCATTGAGCGCAGCAACATACTTGGGCCACGCCGAATCCTGGCTTGAGAAAAAGATAAGCACGCTGGGCCGCTGTTTGGCCGGCGCCGCGCCCCAACTGTCTTGATGCTGGTCGGTTAAATAAAAGTCATTGCCTTTGTGACCTTGCATATTTTGAAACGAAGCGCAGGCTGTCAAAGACAGCAGACTCGTCACAAGAAAAAAGTTTCTCAAAGCCATTTAAGCCTCTCCTTAAAACCCGGGCTTGATTTGAATTCGATTTGCTTATTTTTGGCGATGATCAAGAGCAGCGCGAATTTTTGAGTTTCAGCGAACTTCAATGACTCGAGCGGATCTAGCACCATGCAGGGTGTCGAATAAGAATCAGCTCGGCCTGATGGCAGGTCGCGTGATTTGGCATCGACGATGACCGTGGCGCTGGCCACACCATTCACAGTGGGATAGCCGGTTTTAGGGTTGATGATATGGTGATAGCGACGACCCTTGACCTGGGTGTACTGCTCGTAGTCGCCCGAACTGCTCATGATTTGGTCGCTCAATTCGATCATGGCAGCGATTTTGTTTTCGCGAGGATGCATGATGCCCACGCGCCATTTTTCTCCCCCCGGCTTGACGCCTGAGGCATAGACCTGGCCGCCTGCATTCATCATAAAATTGCGCACGCCGCGCGCTTTGAAGTAAGCCGCGATGACGTCTTGGGCATAGCCTTTGGCCACAGAGCCCAAGTCAACGCGCGCGCCTGCCGCCAAAGTGGCCCAAGCCTCTTTGCCTTTGACCTCGAGTTTCACAGCTTCAGGCCCCATCACTTTGCGCGCCTCTGAGATGGCTTTAGGAGCCGGCGTGGTCTTTTTCTTCAACGCGTCATACCAAAGCTGCACTAAATTTCCCACGGCCGGCTCTTCGGCTCCGTCAGTGGCATCACGCGCTTGAATGGCGAGATAAAGCGCGTTGCCTAGATGCTGGCTGACTTGTTGGGGTGCAAGGCCTGCTTTGGCGTTGAGTTTGGCCAGCTCGCTTTCGGGCTTCCACATGGCCAGCGTTTCATCGAGCTCGTTGACTTGTTGAGCGGCTTCATCAACGAGTAATTTTGCTCGAGATTCATCGCTAGTCACAATCGTGAAGGTCCAGCCTGTATGCATGAGCTCGCGCTCAAACGTAAAAAGGGCTTGGGGGCGTGAGCAAGAAAGGGAAGCGAGGGCGAGCAGCAGGCCAAGGCAAATGCCGTAGATAGGCCTGATAGAAAAGTCTTTTAAGATTCTTTTCGTTACGTTTTGGAGGTGGGACGCTAGGAGGACACGCATTCAAAAGCTCCGGGCCAAGAAAAAGGGCTGCTTTGAGCAGCCCCGAGTTTAGCGCCAGCAAGGGCGCAACGAAAGCCATGAAATTTCGGAGGTAGACTCCGAGATTTCATGGTGCATTTTGGCTAGGGCAAGAGGTAGACCTTGGCTAATGCCTCAAAGTTTTGGCCCTGCGATTTAGCGATCACCCGCAAGAACTTAGCCCCACGCGCCCAGCCTGCGCCATCGACATTCAAT
>CAZFUM010000076.1:0-11527 GCA_964521965.1 uncultured bacterium
GGCTTGACTTGCCCTGCCAGAGCCACGAGCAACTCACCCACCACACGGCCCGCGCGGCGCATACCTTGCAAGTCTTGCTCACTCTTTAACTTGACGGCCTCGCGCGACATCACGCTTTTAGCTATTCGCCGCGGACGCGCGCTCGTCAATAATAGCCGATACTTTGCGAAGCATTTCTAGAATGTCGCCTTCTAGCTTCAAGCTGTCGAGCTGGCCGCGCTGACGGTAGTATTCAATCAAAGGCGCAGTTTGGGACTCATAGACCTTAAGGCGATTCAGAATTACAGCCTCTTGGTCATCATCTCGCTGGTAAAGTTCGCCGGCGCAGTAATCACAGATCCCGTCGACTTTTGACTTCAACGTGTAGATGTTAAAGTTGCCTTTATCACACTGACGACACATGCGGCGCCCGGTCAATCGCTGAATGAGAACTTCACGGGGCACCGCCAACTCTAAGGCCATCGTCAAGGTCTTGCCGATGCCGTAGAGCAGACCCACCAGTGCATCAGCCTGATCTACCGTGCGCGGGAAACCGTCTAAGATAAAGCCCGCCTTGCAATCAACATGGCGAATACGATCCCACACGATGCCTATCACAACGGCGTCAGGCACTAGCTCGCCACGGTCCATGTAAATCTTAGCCAACTTACCGATCTCGGTGCCTTCTTTGACCGCAGTCCTGAACATATCGCCCGTTGAAATCTGTGGCGTGTTGTAACGGACTTTAAGCTCTTTGCAGTAAGTTCCCTTGCCGGCGCCGGGCGCGCCCAACAAAATGATGACCCGATCGCTCATCCGAAACGGCCCTTG
This sequence comes from uncultured bacterium, assembly GCA_964521965.1. Lineage (GTDB taxonomy): Bacteria > Oederibacteriota > JAJYGY01 > JAJYGY01 > DAIDJD01 > CAZFUM01. The sequence continues at coordinate 811 of CAZFUM010000076.1, forward strand.
AGCTTGGTATCTTTCACAAAGCCATCATAGTGGCGCATGAGAAGATGCGCTTCAATTTGACGCATGGTATCGAGTGCCACACCCACCACGATCAAGAACGTAGTGCCGCCAAAGAACCAGCCAATGCCCAAACCGCGTGCCAGTAAATCAGGCACCACCGCAATGATCACGATGATGGCCGCACCACCCACGGTCACGCGGTCAATAATGCGACCAAGATACTCGGCCGTACTCTTGCCTGGCCTTAAACCCGGAATGAAACCGCCATATTTCTTCATGTTCTCTGCCACGTCATCCGTGTTAAAAACCATGGCTGTATAGAAGAAGCAAAAGAAAACAATGAGCAACGCATAAAGCGTCACATAGAAAAGCGAACCATGTGAAAACCAGTTCTCAAGGTTGTCAAAAAGAACCTTGGTACCTTCACTTGAAGTAACCCAAGCCTGGCCTTTGAGATAGCTCACAATCTGACTAGGGAAAACTAGCAGAGACGATGCGAAGATCACTGCGATCACGCCCGAATAGTCGATTTTCAACGGCAGCACCGTGCTGCCACCCGCCATCAAACGATTGCCCTGCTGGCGTTGGGCATATTGCACCGGAATCTTGCGGAAAGCGATCTGACTTACGACCGTCAACGCTATCAAGGCCAACATAATCAGGCTGAAACCGCCGATGTGAAAAATGGTGACCTGCTCTGGATTACTGCTATGGGCCGCCCACATCATGCCGATCTCGCGCGGCAGATCAGCCACAATGCCGATGAAGATTAGCAGCGACATTCCATTGCCAATGCCAAACTCGGTGATTTGCTCGCCCAGCCACATCAAGAAAATGGTGCCGGTAGTCAGTGCCATCACAGCCATCATGGTCCAAGCGGCTGACGCATCCGGCAAAATCGTGCCGCCCGTATTAATGCCCCTGATGACATTGGTCATCATGAAGCCTTGAAAAATGGCCAACACGACAGTGCCATAACGGGTGTACGAAGTAATCTTACGTCGCCCAGCTTCGCCTTCGTTCTTGAGCTGCTTGAGCGGAGCGTAAACTTCGGTCAAGAGCTGCAAAATGATCGAAGTGGAAATATAAGGCATGATGCCTAACGCAAACACCGAAAAGCGCTGTAAAGCTTTGCCCGAGAACAAATTGAGAAAGCTCAAGAGTTGAAAACCCGAGCCAGCGCCGTCACCAGCACCCGCAAAGAGATTCTCGAGCGCAGCTATATTTACGCCCGGTACTGGGATATGGCAGCCCAAGCGGAAGACCGCCAGAATGCCCAAAGTAATGAGAGCCCGACGCTTAAGCTCTGGTATCGCTAAACTGTCGGCGATCGGATTGCTCACTTCACCACCACGGCCTTACCACCAGCCTTCTCAATCTTTTCTTTAGCGCTCTTTGAAAAATGATTTGCATGTACGGTCAGTGACTTACTCAAGTCGCCTTCCCCCAGCACGCGCAAGCCATCGAGCACGTCTTCGATGACGCGCTTCTCACGCAACAGCTTGGCATCAAGCTCGCCGCTCAAGCCCGATTTTTCGAGCTGACCCACGTTCACAATGGCAAAACTGAGGCGTCCGTATTGCTTAAAGCCGCGCTTGGGCAAACGGCGCGCCAGAGGCGTTTGTCCGCCTTCGAACCCGCCTTTTTTTGTCTTGTTATGAGCGCCTTGGCCTTTTTGTCCCTTGCCTGAGGTCTTGCCGAGTCCTGACGAACGACCGCGACCCACACGGGTGCGCTTGCGACGAGCGCCGGGAACGGCTTTGATTTCGTTCAATTTCATGGATCAGGCCTCCTTGACTTCGAGCATATAGGCCAATTGCTTGACCATGCCGCGCACTGCCGGATTATCGGGGCGCGTAACTGTAACGCCAATTTTCTTGAGGCCCAGGGCCTCAAGCGTGCGCAGATGCTCTTTGCTGCGATGGTTCTTGCTGCGAACCATCGTGATCTTAATCGTCTTCTCAGCCATTTGCGGCTCCCGTCTTTTCTTTGGGCTTGCGAAGCTTGAAGTGTTCAATGTCCTTGCCGCGCAGTCGGGCCACGTCTTGTGCACGCCTGAGCGACTTAAGGCCGGCCAAAGTGGCGGCCACGACATTATGGTGATTATTGGTGCCGTGTGCCTTAGTCAGAATATCGGTAATGCCTGCAGCCTCAACCACGGCTCGTACTGCGCCACCGGCGATCACACCTGTGCCAGGCGCCGCAGGCTTAAGTAGCACGCGCGCCGAACCGAAACGCCCGATCACCTCGTGAGGGCTGGTCGTGCCTGACATGACCACTTCAAAAACATTCTTTTTAGCGGCTTCGACACCCTTGGCGATAGCTTCAGGCACTTCGCGCGCCTTGCCCAGGCCCGTGCCTAGCCGACCACGACCGTCGCCCACCACGATGATGGCCGAGAAGCCGAAGCGGCGGCCGCCTTTGACCACTTTAGCCGTGCGGTAAATGTGAACCACGCGGTCTTTAAGGTCGAATTTATTCGAGTCCAGACGCTGCAAGATCGCCTCCTATTAAAACTTCAAACCGGCTTCGCGAGCCGAATCCGCCAGGGCTTTGATGGCGCCGTGATACATACGGCCGCCACGATCAAAGACCACGGTTTGGATATTCTTAGCCAAGGCGCGCTTTGCCACCAAAGTACCCACCAGCTTGGCGCCGACCTGCGATGACATATTCTTGGCTTTACCCTTGAGCTCGGCGTCGAGTGACGAAACGCCCAGTAAGGTCGAGCCCTGAAGGTCATCCACCAGCTGCACATGAAAGTGCTTGAGACTGCGGTAAACCGACAGACGTGGACGCTGAGCTGTGCCTTCGATGCGCTTGCGCAGGCGAACCTGGCGGCGACGAACGGCAGACTGGCGATCATGCTTGATGAACATAGCTTGGTCTCGCTCCTAAAAGGCGACTTACTTAGCGCCGCCACCGCTGGCGGCAGTTTTGCCCGCTTTGCGGCGAATGACTTCATTGATGTAGCGCACACCCTTGCCTCGGTAGGGCTCAGGCTTGCGCAGGAAACGTATATTAGCAGCCACCTGACCCACCAGCTCTTTGTCTGCGCCAGTCACGGTGACTTCAGTTTGCTGCTCGACCGCAATCTGAATGCCGTCAGGAATAGGAAACACAACCGGATGCGAATAGCCCAAGGTCAAGTTGAGTATCTTGCCGGCCACTGCAGCGCGATAACCCACGCCTTCGATGTGCAGCTGTTTCTGATAACCTTGCGCCACGCCTTTGACCATATTGGCCAAAAGCGTACGAGTCAGGCCGTGCAGAGCGCGGCTGACGGGAGCATCATCCTTGCGGGTGACGCTAATCTTGCTGTCCTTGATCTCAATCGAGATGGCGCCATGGATCTGACGAACCAACTTGCCTTTGGGGCCTTCGACGTTGACAGTCTGGCCACTCACAGCCACCTTGACGCCCTGGACGATTTCGATCGGATTCTTGCCGATGCGTGACATGTGCTCTCCTGCCTACCAGATATTGAAAAGGTATTCACCGCCGAGGCCGGCTTCTCGAGCCGCCTGATCGGTCATGAGACCGCGTGAAGTTGAGATCACGGCCGTGCCTAGACCCCCTAAAACACGAGGGATCTCGGTCTTGCCGACATAGATTCGTAAACCGGGCTTCGAAATGCGGCGAACGCCGTTGATAACGCGCTCCTTACTTTCGGGACGCTTGAAATAGACCCGCAGGCTGCCCTGCTTGTCATCAGCCACAGCGCGAAAATTGCGGATATAGCCTTCGTCCTTTAAGATTCGGGCTACGGCCTGCTTAACCTTTGACGAAGGCACGTCCACCTTCTCATGGCCAGCGTTGTTGGCGTTTCGTATGCGAGTGAGAAAATCACCCAGCGTATCGGTCATGCTCATGTATTTCTCCTCTTACCAGCTGGCCTTGACCACGCCGGGAATGAGCCCTTTGTGGGACATGTTTCTGAAACAAATACGGCAGAGGCCGAACTTGCGCAGGAAGGCGCGAGGGCGACCGCAAAGATTGCAGCGATTATGCTGGCGAACCCCAAACTTGGGCTTCTTCAGCGCTTTGTTGATACTAGCCAGACGAGCCAAGGCTTCCTCCTAAATCCGTCAGTTGCGGAAAGGCATGCCCATCAACTGCAAGAGGCGCTTGGCCTCTTGGTTGGAGCTCGCCGTAGTAACAATGCAAATGTCCATGCCATGTACCCGCTCAACCTTTTCGTAATCGATCTCAGGAAAGATAATCTGTTCCTTGAGGCCCAGCGTGTAGTTGCCGCGCCCGTCAAAGGAACGAGTGGGCACGCCACGAAAATCGCGAATGCGGGGGATAGCCACATTGATAAGACGATCCAAGAACTCGTACATTTGATCGCCACGCAGGGTGACCTTGCAACCAATCGGCATGTTCTCGCGAATCTTAAAGTTGCTGATAGCTATCTTAGTCTTATTAATCTGGGGCTTCTGGCCCGAAATCTTGGCCATTTCTTCGACCGCCGCATCGAGAACCTTAATATTCTGGCTAGCCGCGCCCATGCCCATGTTGAGGACCACCTTATCAACCTTGGGGACCTGCATCACGTTTTTATAAGAGAACTCTTTCTGCAATGCAGGAAGAACCTCTTTTTTGTATTTGTCTTTTAATCTTGCTGCCATGTCTTCACTCCGTCCGTTTTGCTAATGCCAAGCCTTAGGGCTTGGTCGCTTCGATCATCTCGCCGGTCTTCTTGACGAAACGCACATTCTGGCCATCCGGAAGGCGCTTGCGGCCCAGGCGTGACGGCTTATTGGTGCGGGGATCCAGCACCATGACTTTTGAAATCGAGATGGGGGCCTCTTTTTCGAGAATACCGCCCTGCTGCACTTTTTGGCTAGGCTTGGTATGACGCTTGACCAGGTTAATGCGCTCAACCAAGACGCGACCTTGCTTAGGATAGACCTTGATCACCTTGCCACTTTTGCCACGGTCTTCGCCCAATAGGACGGTGACAACGTCTCCGCGGCGGACTTTGGGTTTACTGATAGCCTTGTTCACAGCGACCTCTTTCAGAGTACTTCGGGTGCAAGGGACACGATTTTAAGAAAGTTGCGCTCACGCAATTCCCTGGCCACGGGCCCAAAAATACGCGTGCCCACGGGCTGCCAACCTTCTTTCTCTTTCTTCACGACCACGGCGGCATTGTCATCAAAGACGATGTAGCTGCCATCTACACGACGCTTTTCTTTGGTAATACGAACCACGACGGCTTTAATCACATCGTGCAACTTGACGGTGGCGCCCGGGGAGGCTTCTTTAACCGCAGCCACGATCACGTCGCCGATACTGGCATAGCGTTTGCGCGTGCCACCCAGCACCTTGATGCACTGAATAATCTTGGCACCGCTGTTATCAGCCACATTGAGGTAAGTTTGCATTTGAATCATGACATCATTCTCCGCTTTAAAAGCCCGCTGGGCTTATTGCGCCATCTTGGCGCGTTCGATGATCTCAACCACGCGCCAACGCTTGGTGGCACTCATGGGGCGGGTCTCGACGATACGAACCTTGTCGCCAGTCTTGCACTGATTCTTTTCGTCATGCGCCTTGAAGCTCTCGCTACGGCGAATCGTTCGCTTGTAGACCGGGTGACGAAAGCTTCGCATCACCGATACCACTACAGTCTTGTCCATCTTGTCAGACTTGACCACGCCCTCGCGGACCTTGCGTTTGGCTTTGATCGCCATCTTATCTCTTCTCCTTGTTTACTTGGCGGCCGTGGCTGCTTTTTTCTTCTGCAAAGCCACGGTTTCCATGCGCGCAATCTCACGACGTGAGTGGCGCACGCTCACCGCGTTCTCGAGCTGGCGCGTCTCTTTGCGCACCTTTAGCTCATAAAGGCCGCGGCGGGCCTCTTTGATCTTAGTCTCAAGCTCACTGGCGCTGAGTTCGCGCAACGCGCTGGCTTTGGTCGCCTTCATGATCAGGCCTCCGTCAGGGCGCGTTCACGCGCGATAAAGCGGGTCTTGATAGGCAGTTTGTAGCCTGCCAATTTCATAGCTTCGCGGGCCTGCGGCTCTTCAACACCTTGAATTTCAAAGAGCACACGGCCAGGCTTGACCACCGAGACCCAAAATTCGGGGGCGCCCTTGCCTTTACCCATGCGGGTTTCAGCCGGCTTCTTGGTCACGGGCTTGTCAGGGAAAATGCGAATCCAAACTTTGCCACCACGCTTGACGAAACGCGTTATAGCCACACGGGCAGATTCGATTTGGCGGTTGGTAACCCAGCCACGGTCTTCGCTCTTGAGGCCGTATTCGCCAAAGGCCAGATAAGCGCCGCGTTTAGTGTTGCCCTTCATACGTCCACGTTGGGCTTTGCGGTATTTGACTCGTTTAGGAAGCAGCATCTTTGGTCCCTTTCTCGGTCTTAGCTTCGCCGCCGCGCTCAGGACGTGGGCCACGCGAACCGCGTTCGCCACGTTCAGGCCGGGGGCCGCGTTCACCACGTTCACCCCGCTCCGGCCGAGGTCCGCGAGGACCACGAGTGTCAGCCTTTTCTTGATAAAGATTCACAGGCGGACGGCTCTTGTCGATAATTTCTTCGGTGAAAATCCAGACTTTCACACCATTGGTGCCATAGGTGGTAAAGGCCGTAGCAGCGCCGTACTCGACATTGGCGCGCAGCGTGTGAAGCGGCACCTTGCCTTCCATATATTTCTCGATACGGGCGATCTCAGCGCCACCGAGACGGCCTGAGCAAACAATTTTGATGCCTTTGGCACCCATTGCCGTAGCCGTGGTGAGAGACTTTTTCATAGCGCGACGAAAGCTAACGCGGCGCTCGAGCTGGCCCGCAATGTTTTCAGCGATGAGCTGTGGGTCAATCTCAGGGTTGCGCACTTCACGGATATTCAAAAAGACATCTTTCTTGGTCATGTCTTTGAGCTCATTGCGAAGCGTGTCAACCTCGGTACCCTTTTTGCCGATGATAATGCCAGGGCGAGCCGAGAAAATGTTAACCGTCAACTTGTTGCCTGACCGCTCGATATCGACCTTCGACACGGCCGCATGCGCCAGCTTCTTCTTGATGATTTTGCGCACCTTGAAGTCTTCGACGATGAGCGCAGGATAGGCACCCGGCTTGGCAAACCAGCGTGATTCCCAAGTGCGAATAATGCCTAAGCGCAGGCCGTGTGGATGTACTTTCTGACCCATGGTATCCCCTTCTCTTCTTAGTTGCGCGCGGCGCGAGCCGCGGGCTCGTCGGTTACGACGATGGTCAAATGGCACATGCGTTTACGCATCGGGGCGGCTCGACCCATGGCGCGGGGCATAAAGCGTTTAGCATTGGGCACCGTGCCAGCGGTATCAGCCACAGCCTTGCTAACACGTGCTTTGCCCAAGTCGAGGCGAGCCTCGCCTTGGCTGCCATTGGCTATGGCCGAACGCAGGGCCTTATCGACCATGCGAGCTGCCGCGCGCGGGCAGAAGCGCAGGATCTGAAGAGCCTCTTCGACTTTCTTACCCCGAATCAAATTACACACAACGCCGACCTTACGGTCGCCGGTGTGCAGGTTGCGTGCAATCGCTGTAGCTTGCATAGTCTAGGCTCCTTACTTCTTAGCCGTGGTAGGGGCTTGCGACGAGCCATGGCCCTTGAAAATACGAGTGGGCACGAACTCACCCAATTTATGGCCCACCATGTTCTCGGTGAGATAGACGGGCACGAAAGCTTTGCCACTGTGGATAGCCAAAGTATGGCCAACCATCTCGGGGGTCACGGTCGAACGACGCGACCAGGTCTTCATGACCTTCTTATCGCCCGACTTGTTCATGCCCTCAATCCGCCCTTGCAGGCGAGTGTCGACATATGGTCCTTTTTTAACGCTGCGTCCCATAATCTCCTCGGTTAGATCTTCGACTTCTTCTCACGACGGCGAATGATATAGCGGTCGGTTTTCTTGTTATTGCGCGTCTTGTAGCCACGCGTGGGCAGACCCCAAGGACTCACGGGATGGCGCCCACCTGATGTCTTGCCCTCACCACCGCCCAAGGGGTGATCGCAGGGGTTCTTGACCACGCCGCGCGAATAGCCTTTGTAGCCCATCCAACGATGGCGGCCGGCCTTGCCTAGCGACACCTTTTCGTGCTCAAGATTACCGACTTGACCAATGCTGGCCAAGCAGTCGCCGTGAATAGTGCGCAGCTCGCCCGAAGGCAATTTAACCTGCACATAGCCTTTATCGCGGCCTAATATCTGAACCGCCGCGCCGGCACTGCGAGCCAATTGCGCGCCTTTACCTAAGCGCAGCTCAAGATTGTGCACCATGGTGCCTTCAGGGATGTTCTTGATGGGCAAGGAGTTACCGGGCTTGATGTCGGCTTTGGGGCCAGTTTCAACTGTCATACCAACTTCGAGACCCACCGGCGCCAAGATGTAACGCTTATCCCCATCAGCATAATGTAACAAAGCGATACGTGCTGTTCGGTTAGGATCGTACTCAATCGAGACAACCTTGGCCGGCACGCCATTCTTCTCACGCATGAAATCAATGACGCGATAAAGGCGCTTGTGTCCGCCGCCGCGGTGACGACTCGTCTGCAAGCCCATGTTGTTGCGACCACCGGATTTACGCATACCCTTTGTCAGGCCCTTTTGCGGGTCCTGGCGGGTGATCTCTTCGAATGTTTGCGACTCGCGGCTGCGCTGCGAAGGCGAGGTCGGCTTATGAGTCTTGATGGCCATGAATTAGGCCCCCTCAAAAAACTGAATAGTTTCGCCGGCTTTGAGCGTGGCTATAGCTTTCTTCCAACGCGAGCCGAGCGAGCTCGAGGCGCCAAAACGACGCGACTTGCCAGGCAAGGTGGTAGTGTTCACCTTGATCACCTTAACCTTATAAAGCAATTCAATAGCTTTCTTAATTTCACTTTTGTTAGCGCGCCGATCGACCTCAAAGGTGACCTTATTGCTGGCCAGTTTCTGGGCGTTACTCTTCTCGGTGATGACGGGGCGGACAATGATCTGAGTCGCTTCCATTAGGCCAGCCCCTCTTCGATCTTCTTGGCCGCTGCCGAGGTCACAATGACCTTGTCAGCCCACAGAATTTGGTAAGGATTAATCGCGCCAGCAGTTGTGTACTCAACCTTGCGTAAATTGCGTAGTGACTGCTTCGTGGCGTCTGACAGCTTGTCTGAGATCACCAGCACCTTAGAGCTGCTCAAGTTGAATTTCTTGAGCGTGTCGACAACCGCCTTGGTCTTGGGTGCCGTGAACTCAAAAGCTTCGACAAGTACCAGGCCTCCCTCGGCCTGCTTGATTGAGAGTGCGCTGCGCAGGGCCAGGCGACGCTGAGCTTGCGTCATATCAGAATGGTAGTCGCGTGGATGTGGGCCCCAGACAGAACCCCCGCCCTTCCATTGAGGCGAACGAATCGATCCCTGTCGGGCACGGCCCGTATGCTTTTGCTTCCAAGGCTTCTTGCCACCGCCTGAAACGTTGGCGCGAGTCTTCGTGGAATGCGTGCCCTGACGCTGGTTACCCAGGTAGGTAATGACGCTATGATGCAAAGTAGCTTCGCTGACCTTGGCCGCGAAGACCTCGTCTTTGAGCATGGCCTTACCAGCCTCGCTCGCGTCTTGTTTGTATAGAGTCACTTGGGGCATGACGTTATCCTTTTAGGGCGGGCTTTAGGCCCGCGATTTCTTGCTCTTGCGGATGAACACGATGGCGCGTTTGCCGCCCGGCACCGCTCCCTTGATCAAAATCAGGTTATTCTCTTCGTCCACGGCCACCACTTGCAACTTAACGGCCGTTGAAGTCTCATCACCCATGTGGCCAGCTGCACCGTGATTCTTGAACACACGTGAAGGCATGGCGCTCGCACCCATAGAACCAGGCTGACGATGGTGCATAGAGCCGTGGGAGTTCTTGCCGCCACTGAAATTCAAGCGCTTCATGACGCCCTGAAAGCCCTTGCCCTTGCTAACACCCTGCACATCAACCCACTTAAAATCTTTGATGGCATCAACCTTAATCTCTTGTCCCACACTGTATTTTGACGCATCGTCCACGCGCACTTCGCGCAGCACACGATAAGGCGTAAGGCCGCGCTTGGTAAACTGGCCCAAATCAGCCTTGTTAACTAGCTTTGGTTTGATATCGTCAAAAGCTAGCTGCACAGCTTCATAGCCATCTTTGGCCACGCTCTTTGAGCGCACCACTTTGTTGGGTCCAGCCTGGATTACGGTCACCGGCACCATGCGGCCGTCATCCGTAAAAATCTGCGTCATGCCCAGTTTTCGTCCAATCATTCCGTGTAACACGTTAACCTCTCGCGATTTTCGCCCTTAGGCGATGTATCACTGACCCAGCTTGATTTCGACGTCGATTCCTGCCGGAAGCTCAAGCTTGCCCAGCGACTCAACCGTCTTGGGGGTCGCTTCCAAGATGTCCATCATCCGTTTGTGCGTGCGGATCTCAAACTGCTCACGTGACTTCTTGTCAGCGTGCACCGAGCGGTTGACGGTGATGACCGTACGGCGGGTAGGCAGCGGGATAGGGCCCGATACCAACGCTCCCGTCTTCTTGACCGTGTCCACGATTTCGCGCGTGGACTGGTCAAGCAGGCGATGGTCATAGCCTTTCAAATGGATGCGGATCTTTTGGTTCATAGGTTCCTCGACTCGTTATTCGATGATTTCGGTCACCACGCCGGCGCCCACTGTGTGGCCGCCTTCGCGAATGGCGAAGCGTTGTTCTTTTT
>CAZFUM010000077.1:0-11418 GCA_964521965.1 uncultured bacterium
CGCTCTTGCCCACCGCACCGCAAAATAGCAAAAGAGCTACCACACCCAGGGGCAGCCACGATGGACCCAGGAGCGGCCAAAGGCCAATCTTGGCTTGGATCTCTACGAAATCTGCTGTGCCGAGATAATAAGAGAGGAAGAGGATGCCGAGAAACATGCCAAAGTCACCTACGCGGTTGACCACAAAGGCTTTTTTGCAGGCATTGTTGGCCTCGGGCTTAGCGTAGTAGTAGCCGATGAGCAGGTAAGAACAGAGGCCCACCAGTTCCCAAAAGATGTACATCTGAAAAAGATTGGGGCTGACCACAAGGCCGAGCATTGAAAATGTGAAGAGCGAGAGATACATGAAGTAGCGAGGCAGGCCCTCGTCATCGTGCATATAGCCGATGGAATAGATGTGCACCAAAGTCGACACCAGCGTAACGACCACGAGCATCATGGCCGTGAGCGGGTCGAGCAGGGTGCCGACTTTAATCGTGAACTGGCCCAAGGGCCCACCCGCCACGCTTAACCATGTAAATTCGTCGATCTTGGGCACCGGGCTAGCCATAACCGCAGCCGCCAGTGAAAGCGAAAGCAGTAAGCCTGCGCCCACGCCCGCCACCGCCACCCAGGGCGCCAGCACACGATTCTTACGGAAAAAGAGAAAGTTGACGGCAAAAGCCGCCAAGGGCAGTAGGGGGACTAAGTAGGTCAGGCTTTGCATCAGACAATCACCCTTGGAGTCGGTTGAGGTCCTCAATGAGGACGCTGCGCTTGGCGCGGAAGAGGGCTACCACCAGACCTAAGCCGACAGCGGCCTCAGCGGCTGCCACGGCAATGGTAAAAACCACAAAGATCTGGCCGCTCAGGGCCGAAGGGTGCAGGTAATAATTAAAGGCCACCAAATTGATATTGACCGAGTTAAGAATAAGCTCGGCCGACATCAGCACGCCCACCGCATTGCGACGAGTCACCAGGCCATAAATACCCATCGCAAAAATAAGGGCGCTCAAGACGAGATAGTGAGTCAATCCAACAGGATGCATTTTAGGTCTCCGGATCTTTGCGGGCGATCACCACAGCGCCCACCAAAGCTGCAAAAAGTAAGAGGCCTACGACTTCAAAGGGCAAGGTATAGGTGTTCAAGATAGCCTGGCCCACCTGCTGAGTGTTGCCCAGCTCGTTTGGCAAGGCCGGGCCTGTCGCCGTGAATGTTTGCTCGCGAATAGCCCGCACGAGCACCCAGGCCAAGCCAGAACTGAGCAGTAGGGCGCCAAACACAAGGCCATTGGACTGGCGCAACTTTTCACCCAATTGAGCAGTCAGCATGACCGCGAAAATAATCAAAATAATAACCGCACCCACATAGACCAAGATTTGAATCGTGGCAACAAACTCAGCGTGCAGCAGCACATAGAGGACAGCGGTCAAAGCCAGCGAGCAGGCCAGGTAAAGGGCGCTGCGAAAGATCAAGGGCGAGCTGACCGCACGCCAAGCGCTAAAAAGCAGCAAGACGGCGGTGATATAAAAGAGTACGTCCGTAAAAGTCATGGTTCCTCAGGTCAAGGCTTAGGCGCGGGGCGCCCAGCCAGCTTCTTTGGGCGGGCGATAGGGTTCGTTCAAGAGCATGGTGAGGTCCTGACGGTCATAAGCAGCCAGCTCGTATTCTTGCGACATGCGGATCGCGTCAAAGTTGCAGGACTCAACGCAGAGCTCACAGAGCGTGCAGGTGCTGAGTTTATAGACGTATTTCTCGAGTATGCGCGTCTTGCCGTCAGCTCCCTTACCTTGCACGATCTCAATGGAATTGTTGGGGCAAACTCGCTGGCACATCATGCAAAGCGTGCACTTGTGGGCGCCACTAACCGGGTCCAAGGGCATATCAACGCGACCGCGAAAGCGCTCATGCATCGTCCAGCGCTCATCAGGGTATTGCTGGGTCACATCTTTTTTAAAGAACTCGATAATGGTCACCCCCATGCCAATCAACAAGCTGAGCGAACCATCTAGAATTTTAGAGAAATAATTAAACACGCGAGCTCCCTATTTCAGCCAAGTTGCGGCCATGTAAAGCGCGAGCAGGATGAGGTTGCCAAAGGCAATGGGCAGCAGGATCTTCCATTCCAGCTTCATAAGCTGATCCACGCGCACACGGGGGAAGGTCCAACGGAACCACATCAGCACAAAGACGATCAAGTAGCTTTTGCCCATGAACCACAGCCAGCCCGGAATAGGGGCAGGGGCGAAGGGCGGCGGGTCAAGAAAGCGCATGCCGCCCACGGCCAAAGGCTGCCAGCCGCCCAAAAAGAGCGTGGTGAGCAGGGCCGAGATCACCCACATATTCACAAACTCAGCCAACTGAAACATCGAGAAACGCATGCCAGAATATTCGGTATGGAAACCAGCCGTCAGCTCGCTCTCGGCCTCGGGCAAGTCAAAGGGCGCGCGATTGATCTCAGCCGTTGAAGCCACTAAAAAGACAATGGCGCCAACGATGCCAAAAATGCCCGCCGGACCCATGCTGAAGATGTGCCAACTGTCGTGCTGAGCTTCAATAATTTTTTGCACCGAAAGCGTGCCGGTGAAAAGCACCACCGCGAGCACGGCTAAGGCCGGTGAAAGCTCGTAGCTAACAATTTGAGCTGCGCTACGCAGGCCGCCCAACAAAGAATACTTGTTGTTGCTAGCCCAACCACCCATGAGCACGCTGAGCACGCCCAGGCCAGAAACTGCCGTGATATAAAGCACGCCAATATTCAAGTCGGCCACGCTTAGGCCCTTGTCAAAGGGCATCAGCGCTAGAACCATGTAGGTGGCCACCATGCCCACGTAAGGCGCTATCAGATAGATCTTGCGGTCTGCGCCAGCCGGCACAAGGTCTTCTTTTTGCAAGAGCTTGAGGACATCGGCGACAGGCTGCAGTAAGCCCCAAAAGCCCACGCGGTTAGGACCTTTGCGATTTTGAAAGTAAGCACAAACCTTGCGTTCGCCCAGAGTCAATATGAGAGCGGTCACCGTCACAAAGCCCGCCATGGCATTGGCACACATAAAGGCAATCACAGCATGGTGGCCTGTTTCAGTGAAGCCCAACTTGCCCACGGTGAGCAAATGAACCGTCGAGCCAATGGTGTCACTGGCAAAAAGCCCCGGGGTCAGGATAGGGTCGTGAAAATGCGCCTGGGCGTGGGCCAAGAGCTCTTTAATGGTCGCAATAATTTGGTTCATGCTCGCCTAAATGAGGTGCGGTTCAGCGGTCAACGTCAGGGATGACCACATCGATGGATCCTAAAATCGAAACCACATCAGCCACCTTCCAACCCACCGATATCTCAGGCAAGCAAGCGAGGTTGCTAAAACAGGCCGACCGATACTTAACGCGATAGGGCTTGGTGCCACCTTCGCTCACGATATAGACACCCATATCGCCCCGAGCGGTCTCAAGGCGGGTATAGGCCTCGCCCTTGGGCGGACGTATGGCCTTGAGGGTGGGGTTCATCACATCGCCGCCAGGCAATTGGGCGATAGCTTGCTCGATGATGCGCACGCTCTGGCGCATTTCTTCAATGCGCACCTTATAACGATCCCAGCAGTCGCCCTTGGTACCCACCGGCACGTCGAACTGAAAGCGGTCATAAACTGAATAGGGCTCGTTCTTGCGCAAGTCAAACTTGACGCCAGAACCACGCAGCAAAGGCCCTGAGCAGCCATAGCTGATGGCCTTTTCAGCCGTCAAAATGCCAATGCCCTGGGTGCGTTCTTGAAAGATGACGTTACCCGTCACCAAGGCCTCGTATTGATCGACCGCGCGCTTAATGGTGTCGCAGATATCCAAGGCGCGGGGCACAAAATCTTCGGTCAGGTCCTTGGCCACGCCACCAATGCGAATGTAGTTGTAGGTCAGGCGCGCACCGCAGACCCGCTCGAAAAGGTCCACGATCAGCTCGCGCTCACGAAAACCATAAAAGAAGGCCGTGGCGGCGCCCAAGTCCATGCCATAGGCGCCAAACCATAGGCAATGCGACGAGAGGCGATTGAGCTCGCCCATGATGACGCGAATATACTCGGCGCGCTCGGGCACCGTGATGCCTTGCAATTTTTCAACCGACTGGCAGTAGCTCCAGTTAGTGAGCATGGCTGAAAGATAATCCATGCGGTCGGTCAAGTGAATGAGCATGGGATAGGTATCCCACTCACTCATGCGCTCAATACTACGATGAATGTAGCCCAGGTGCGGTATGACCTGAAGCACGTTCTCGCCATCGAGCTTCAAGACCAAGCGCAGAACCCCGTGGGTGCTGGGGTGCTGAGGCCCCATGTTGACGAAGTATTCTTCGGTCTTGAGGGCGTCTTTAGACTGGGCAGTTTGTGGTTGAATTTCGTTCATGGGGCCTCAGTAGGACTTGCCGGCGATGCGGCTGTCTTTGTAGTCCTTGCGCAGGGGCCAGCCCACCCAATCATCGGTGAGCATGATGCGCCGCAAGTCAGGGTGGCCTTCAAAGATCACGCCGAACATGTCGTAGGTCTCGCGCTCGAACCATTCGCAGCCGCGCCAAAGATCAGAGACCGTGGGCACCTTGGGATTCTCACGATCAAGATCAACCTTCACCACGACCTTATGGGCGTGGGCCATCGAATAAAGATGATAGATGGCAGTGATCTTTTTCTCATTAGGCCAATCGACAGCCGTCTGGCACATGGGATAGTCAAAGCTCAGGGCCGCGTCGTTGTGCAGCCATTCCATCAAAGCGCGAAAATCGGCCAAAGGGGCTTTGATCTCAAGATCAGCGCCAGATTTGCCGGCGCTAACACCAGAAAACTTTGCGCTAATCGCGTCACTGAGGGCTTGCTGTTCCATATTTAGTTTTTCCTCACTTAGCCGCGGCCGCAGCTTTTTCTTTTTGCTTCTGCGCAAACCAGGCATCGCCCAACAGGGGATGCGAGCGGCGAATCTTTTCTTGTAGCTTCATCAGGCCATAAAGCAGGGCCTCGGGACGGGGCGGACAACCCGGCACATAGACATCAACCGGAATGACCTGATCAACACCTTTGAGCACAGAATAATTATCGTAATAAAAGGGCCCACCCGCTGTGGCGCAAGCCCCCATACTAATGACCCATTTAGGGTCAGCCATTTGGTCATAAAGCTGGCGAACGATAGGGGCCATCTTTTCGGTCACCGTGCCAGCCACGATCATGAGGTCAGCCTGGCGGGGCGAGGCACGCGCCACCTCAGAGCCAAAGCGAGCCAAGTCATAGCGCGACATGCCTGCAGCCATGAACTCAATGGCGCAGCAGCTAAGGCCAAACGTGAGGGGAAAGAGCGAGTTGCTACGGGCCCAGTTAAAGAGTTTTTCTGCGCTGAGCAGCACAAACTGGCCGCCCGGCATCTCTTTACCAATATTGGCCGCTTGATGAATCAGAGCCATTCGAGGGCTCCTTTCTTCCACGCATAGGCGTAGCCAATGAGCAATTCAAACAAGAACACGCTAATCGCTGCTATAAAAAACCAAGGTTCTTCCTGCAACTTAAAAACTGATGCCAGCGGGAACAAAAAGGCAGCTTCAACTTCGAATAAGACAAAGACAAGGGCGATCAGATAATAGCCCACATGAAACTGCACCCAAGCTGACCCAATCGGAATTTCGCCACACTCATAAGGCATCGACTTGGCACGATTGGGATTATTAGCGCCTAAGATCCAGTTGGCGAGCAAACCGCCAGCCACAAAGAGTATTCCGAAGATCATAAAGAAACCGGCATAACCGAATTCTCTAAATTCATTCATCAGTAATCCCTTTGCACAATGTAGTCGGCCAAGTCAAAGAGGCAGCGCTTGGCTTGGCTGTCAGGCAGGGGCGCCAAGGCGGTCTTGGCCTCAGCCACTAGCTCAAGGCATTTGGCGCGGGCATGATCGAGGCCGCCGTACTTTTTAATAAAATCAACGGCCCTTGCCAAGTCCATATCTGAGATCTCATTGCGCAGAAGCAATTCTTGCACCCGGTTTTTCTCGTCTTTAGGCGCCTGACTCAGAGCATGCAGCACAGGCAAGGTCAGCTTGCCCTCGCGCAGATCATGGCCATTGGGCTTGCCCAGGCGCTCGGCCGGGGCTTCTAAGTCAAGCAGGTCATCAGCCACTTGAAAAGCCACGCCAACTTTGAGGCCATATTGCT
The DNA here is from genome assembly GCA_964521965.1 of uncultured bacterium. Taxonomy (GTDB): domain Bacteria; phylum Oederibacteriota; class JAJYGY01; order JAJYGY01; family DAIDJD01; genus CAZFUM01. The sequence goes on from CAZFUM010000077.1 coordinate 6,153, forward strand.
TCAAGGCTGTGATCCAAGGCTCGGGAGCTTTAGCCACCATGCCGGCTGATTCGCAAGCCACCGCCATCAAAGCCGCAGTCTTTTTTTCAATAATATCAAAGTAGTCCGTGACGTTTTGCGTGACCAAAAACCTCGCTCGAACTTCTTGAATCTCGCCTTCGCAAAGACGATCGGTAGCGAGCGAAATAGTTTGAATCACTTCGGGGACCACGTGACGGGCCAAGAGGCCGAAAACACGGGCAAAAATAAAATCACCCATCAAAACGGTGACTTCATTGCCCCACATATAATTTAGAGTCTTCTGACCCCTGCGTGTAGGACTATCATCAATAACGTCGTCGTGCACCAATGTCGCGTTGTGAATCAGCTCAACGCCTTCGGCTACGACCAGAGCTTCACGATAGCTGGGATGAGTTTCGTTAAATTCTTTGAGACAGGCGCGATAAGAGAGCAGGACAAGGGCTGAGCGCACGCGTTTGCCCAAGTTTTGGCCCAAGTGCTTGACCATATCTAAGACAAACGTATTGTCAGTAGCCAGCACGTCTTCAAATAGCTTTTCTGTGCGCTTGAGGTCTTCAAGGATAGGCGCGTAGATCTGCTCAATTTTATGCGCTGGCTGGGTGCCAGCGGCCACGCTGCCCATGGGGTCCTTTCCCCCTGCTTCTATATATAAGGGGGTGAAGAATGAGTGTCGAAGCAGGCACCTTTTTAGCACCCTGATTTTAGCTTGTCAATGTGGGCCCCTGGGCTGAGGCCTTAAAAATAAGGTTTTTATCCAATTGTCTAAAGTCTGTCGCACTATATGAGACTCTTGGCAATTTCAATCACAACCATAGATTGGCCGGGAGTCTGCCCGGCAAAATCTTTTTCAATTTCACCCACCCTCATCCTGACATTCGGACCGATGGCGCATCTTCCAAAACAATGCTGGGTCTCGAGGCCGATGCCCTCGGCACTGCAATTCCCTTCTTTAATGCCTAAAACTTTCTCATAGTCCTTCAAGACATCGGCGCTAAAGGCATCGGAGCACGAGAGCCCGCGGCAGACGATAATTTTCACTTTGGCTTCGGGCACAAAGGCCTCGCTTACTTATTTTTGAACGGCTTTGGCAGCTTGCAGCGTGTTACTCATCAACATGGCAATGGTCATGGGACCCACGCCGCCGGGAACCGGTGTTATCGCCGAGGCCACTTCTTTGGCTGATTCAAAATCGACATCGCCACAGAGCTTGCCATCGGCCAAGCGATTCACGCCCACGTCAATGACCACAGCCCCGGGTTTAAGCATAGCGCCCGTAATCATGCGGGGCTTACCCACGGCTGCGATCACAATGTCAGCCTGCTTAATTTCAGCAGCTAAATCTTTAGTTCGACTGTGGCAGATTTCGACCGTGGCTGATTCGCGAACCAACAATGCCGCCATAGGTTTGCCCACAATATTACTGCGACCGACGATGACTACCTTGGCGCCTTTCATCTCGACTTTGGCACGGCGCAGCAACTCAACGCAACCCACGGGCGTGCAGGGAAAGAGGCCTTTTTGATCGGTCCAGAGGCGGCCGACATTGATGGGATGAAAGCCATCGACATCTTTTTCGGGGTTAATGCCGAGCAAGATGGGCGCTTCGTCGAGATGCTTATAAAGCGGCAACTGAACTAAAATGCCGTGAATTTTTGGGTCAGCATTAAGTTTATTCACTAAGGCCATCAATTGTTCTTGCGTGGTCTCAGGCGTCAGGTGATGCAACTCGCTGTGCATGCCAAGTTCAGCGCAAGCTTTGACTTTCATATTCACATAGACTTGGCTGGCCGGGTCATCGCCAGACAAGACCACGGCCAAACCGGGCTGAGGCCCGCCGCCTGCCATAAAGGCTGCCACTTCTTTTTTAACCTGCTCGCGCACTTCGGCCGCAATGGCCTTGCCGTCGATGATGCTCGCTGACATGCTTGCCTCGCTTATTTCTTAAGGTTGCGGTTCACTTTGAGGATGAATTCCTTGCGCTTGGTGCCATCAAAGGGACAGATCTCCCAGGCTGGATCCATGCGCTTAGCGTCTTTGGGACAGACCCAGTATTCCATTTCAGGGGTGGCTGTCAGTGTCGGTGTGGGGATTGCGGTTTCGCCTTTAGCTGGCGCTACCGGCCTAGCTGCTTCAGCCGTGGCTGTGACCGTAGGCGTAGGCGTCAAAGCTGGCAGCCCCGCCACTGCGCGCAGCTCAGCATGGGCTGCAATCTCATGGACCGCTTCAGGCAAACCACGCACAAAGTATTGGGGGAAAGTCTCGGCATTGTAGGCGCCCAGACGCTTGGAGTTGTAATACTCTTTTTTGTAGGTGACTTTCTGCGACCAGACCAAAGTATTGCCGATAACGTCATAAATTTCAGGATAGGCTTCAAAGGTCAGAGGATAGAGCGTGCCATTGAATGAGGTGCCAAAAATCGGATCGGCACCTTTGCGACCCATCTTAAATTGGCGCACACGGCCACGCAAAAGCACCTTGGCGCCCGCACTCAGCGCATGGGCCATACTGATTTCAAGTGTTTCAGGCTCGGCGGCTGCCATGACGCGATAGCCTGAAGCGCCCAGCTCATAGGCCAGCTGGCGATGAAAGAGATAGCTAATATCGCCGACTTTGAGATCTTGCCAAGACTTGGCCAACTGGCTGTTGCCAGCGGTCTCGATGAGAATCTGATCATACTTGGCCCGACCCTTGAAGATCTCGCGATCAGGGCGATTGTCTTTAAAAGGCGACAAATAGATAAGCTTGCCGCTGGCAGGCAAAACCGCGCTGCTGCTGTCAAAATCAGGTGCGGCCTCGATACGATAGGCCGAGCTCTTGGCGCAGGCTGGCAAGAGAAAGAGACTTAAGGCGAACATGGCTAATTGCTTTTTCATGAATCCCTCAATTTAGGAAGGCGCATATGCTAACAGGCCAAACCCCAAGGCTCAAGGCTGCTCAAGAAAACGATGGGGTGCCTGTGCCTTGCCTTTGGGTATGCGCTGCCAGGGTACTGATAAAGCTAGATAATTATTGCGAGATTCATAGGGATCACGAACTGCTTCGATGGCCAGATCCGGATAGTCGCGCTTAGCCGCAGCCGTGATGTCGTCATCTGAATCAGACCAGATCGCCAGCACGCCGGCAGGACTGCCCAAGCTGCCGACTGGCACGCGATTGAACTCAGAGAGCGGCCGAATGTCATGGTTCATATCGCGGTTCATCAAGCGGGCAAAGAAAGTACGTTCATAGCCATAGTAGGGGTACTCTTTGCGGATGGGCGAGATGAGCACGATCCAGCCGCTACCCTGCTGGCGCACGCGCGCTGCCGCCAGATTGGAATCGGGCGAGAAGCTTTTCCAAGTATCAGGATGCCGGGCCCAATCGATTTGAAGTTCCTTGATATTAAATACCATGGCGCTCAAGCCCAAAAGGGCGCAGATCAAGACAAACGCTTTGGGCCAACGACCATCGGCAAAGAATGCGCTGGCCCGGCCAGCATATTCACGCAAAAACCAGGCCACAGCCAAAGCCGGCAAAGGCGCGAGTAGAATCGTGCGATGAGCCTGCGGCGCCTCGACGGCAATGCTAAAAACGCCTGCACTCAACATGATCCAAAACCATAAGACCATAAAAAGAGCCTGCTTGTTCTTGCGAATCTGCGCATGAACCGCAAAAAATGCCGGGGCAAAAAAGGCAGCCGTGAGAAAGTCAAGGTGAGGCCAGAGATGCAGGTTGTGACGCGAATTAAAATCACCTAGGTAATTGAACATAAGCAGGTGACGACTTGAGGTGTAGCCCAGCACCTGCCAGCCCTGGCTGCGCACATCCGGCATAATAGAAACCTGTTTGGCCCGCTCTTGAAAAGTGTCCCAGTGCTCAGATATCCAAAGCAGCATGGGCCCACCTGCCAAGGCAAAACCCAGCACCAAGCCCATCCAAACTTGCAGAGGCCAGCGCCTGAGGCTGGCTATATTCATAATGAAGAAGATCACCAGAATGGGGAGCACCAAGCGGGTAGGGGTGTAGCTATGCAGGCAGGCACCGCTGGCTAGCCCTAGTGCCAATGCCCCCCAAAAGCCCGGGCGAGCCAGGGTCAAGAATGCAAAATAAAAGGCACTCAGGGTCCAAAAAAGAGCAAACGACGACATAAAACCCACGCGCTGAGGCACGAGCGTCCAGCGGCTTACGGCAAATAGTGCCAATGCCAGCAGAGCAAATTTAGGTCCCAGCCAGCGCCGAGCCAGGCCATAAAAGGGCAGCAAAGCCAGCCAACCAAAGAGAGCTGAGATAAAACGCAAGGTGTCGACGCCCGGCTGCCAGGCTTTAAAAAAGACTGCGGCCACCCATAGAAAAGCGCCTGGATTTTCAATTTGATCCGTCACATAAAGCGGGGCTTTGCCCGGGCCCAGCACCGAATCGTTCACAGCCCGCGCCAAATTCAATTCGTCATACCAATAATTTATGGGCACTTCGCCCAGCTGCCAAAGCCTTGCCCAAGCCGCGATGATGAGAATGAGGCCTAGAAGCATTGGCTCGACCCAGCGCGGCCAAGGCTTGTCGCGCGTCACAGCGGCTGCGTTGCGACCCGTAAAATGCAAAAAGCCCCAGCCCAAAGCCAATAGCCCCAAGCCCGGGTAAAGATAACTGGCCTTATCTTGAACTCGCAGCCAAAGAAAAGCCTGGCCCAAGAAAATAAGCGCCAGGCCCAAGCTGGCTCGATTCAATGAGCCTGCACCCTTGGCGGTTAGTCGAGGCGGTTCTAGCGCCAAGGGCAGCAAGGCCAGGCTGGCTAGCAAAAGGGTCCAGGCGCCCAAGCTGTTGACGGGCATGGCATAGGCGCGATAGGCCCAAAGGCGAAAGGCGATGTAAAGTAGCCAGGCTCCGCCCCAGAGCAGGGCAAATTGAAGCAGCGATAATTCTGCAGAGCGACGAGTTTTCATTAAAAAAGTGTGATCTGATTTGAAGCCGGCAAGGCGTCAAGGGCCCCAGCCTGCCTTAATTTCTCGACAACCGTCTTATTGATGCCACAACGGTCGACGAGCTCTTCAATTGATGTAAATGCCCCCAGCACCCGTTCGCGCTCAATGTTCTGCGCAGCCGTCTGGCCCAAGCCCGGCAAGCATACCAAGGGCATGAGCAACGCGAGTTGGCCCTCTTCAAGTGGCATAAAGCGAGTGGGGTGGCTGCGGTAGAGGTCACAAGGCGTGAAGACCACGCCGCGCAGGGCGGCTTCAAGGGCAACCACCAAAGCATTCATACTGCTGTC
>CAZFUM010000078.1:0-11319 GCA_964521965.1 uncultured bacterium
CCAAACGCCAACCCTTACCCCAACTTCGACGGCGTCGCCCACGCCGCCGGTGCCCACCCCCCAACCCTCAAAGGGCCTTTATGTCTATCCACAGCCACTCATTACGAATACCGTCACGATAGTTTTTCCGGAATTACCCGAGTCCGAAGCCAGCATCTTGATTGTCAATGCGCGTGGCGAACTAGCCGCCAAGGTGCTACAGAATACTGTCCAAGGCCGGTCAAACGAGGTGAAGATAGATGTCGCTCAATGGGCTGATGGCATCTATTTTGTAATGGTAAGGGCGGGTAACAAGCTCATAGGACCCAGAAAATTCCTAGTCAATAAGCCACGCTGACAGGATTTTTTATGTATCTTCAAAAGTTGTTTTTCATTTTATCCCTTTTAGGAATAGGAAATTTTCTAAGCGCCGAGACCTTCAATGCCTCTCAAAGTTCTTTCGCGATCCTCAAGCAGCCCATCGATGCACGTTCAGCCGGTATGGGCAGGGCCTACGGCGCAGTTGCTGCCGGCGCAGATGCGCTGTGGTGGAATCCCGCAGGCCTAGGCTTTGGCAACACCGGGGGCGTTTCCGCCGGCTATCAAAGCTTTTACGACGGTATCAGTCTCCAACAATTCTCACTTCATTCGGGCGCGGGTCGCATTGGCGGATATGGTCTTAGTGTTGCAAACGTATCCGCCGGATCCTTTGAAAGCCGCGGCGCAAATGGTCAACTGCTGAACAAAGACATCACCCCGCGAATCTATGCGTTGCGCCTTGGCATGGGAAAATGGTTACCGTTCGCATCAATAAGTGTCGGCGTCGAATTGGGATATTTGAGCCAGTACCTCGGTGTCGTCTCGGACACTGCTTTCGAAAGCGGCCTGGGAGTCAGTTGGACAAGCGGACCCGTGAGGCTTTCCGCAGGAGGGCGCGGACTCATCGACAGCGGGGCACCCGAAGAACTTGGCACGGAGTGGTTCGCCGGGGCTGCATGGAAGATCCCCATTGCTTCAAAAAATATCCTAGCTGCGGCCGATGTTCATATACCCAGCCGCGGCGAAACCTCTTTCAACATCGGCCTCGAATATTTGACACCGATTGGCCTTGGGTTTCGTACGGGCTATGGGAGCCATAGCGATAGTGCGGTTCTCGGCTCACTGAGCGGGTTCAGCTTGGGTATGGGCATTGGCTACAGCTACATTCAGTTGGACTACGGCTGGACTATGAACGAACTACTAGGAGCTCAACACAGCTTGACTCTGCGCTATAATTTTAATTTGGTGGGCGCAACGCCGACTCTTTCCACGCCACCTGCGGAAAAGTTATTGGAAAACGCAAGAGCCCTAACGTCACAAAAAGACATTTACAAGGCGGTCATCGCGTATATCCAATATCTTAATTTAAACCCTCACTCAGCTCTGGTATGGCAGGAATTAGGAACTATTTATCAGAACGCAGGAGACGCAATCAATGCAGATTATTGCTTCGAGAAAGCTAAAGAAGCCAAGTTATTGAACGTCCGCAACCCCTGAAAACACTAAAATTTTGAACTCGTATGTCCTCATAATTACGCCGCCCTTTTTCTTTCGGTGTCGTGTCCCTGAAATTGTTACCGAATTGCCCCTGATGATTGACAGCGCCATATTGCCTGATTTGCCTGAAATAGATTTGACCTAGATTAAACCCATTCAAGTTTCGGCAAGACTAAAATGAGCCAATACGATTTCGAGGAAGTCATGTTTGACTATAAATCTCATTTCGGCCACGACCCCAATATTGTCCATGGCAGAACAGTCTTTGCAGGTACGCGCGTACCGGTTCGTACAGTGATATGCAGCCTTGCTGACGGAGACAGCGCCGATGAAATCATGGCGTCCTTTCCCTCCGTGACCCCTAGCCACATTCAAGCTGCCATTGTTTACGCTGCAGCCCATGCGCCCAAACCCGATGAGAAATTTAGGTCGAGCTAATAAGTCGAATCTTTAGGGCAATTGAGCCAGCAAAGATGCCATGGGCACAACCATAGGCCGCTGAGACTGAAAACAATTTAAAGACTCATATTCAAGGTTAGCAACCGCTTGCAGGGCAAATTCAGGCTTAAGCTGCTCAGCGAAATATTTAAGCGAGTCTGCCAAGCGGCTATCCGCGTGCTTGGCTTCGGCCAAGATCCAAACCTTGCCGTCTTTAATCACGCAAAAATCAACTTCGCGCTTTTGCTTGTCGCGCAGGTAGCCGAGCTCAAAAACACCTTTGCCAAGATCGTTCCAGAGGTCAATAGCCTTCAACAAGTGGCAGGCTAAGAGCGTCTCGGCTCGGGCGCCTGGGTCAGCGATGCCAGACCAATCACGAAGATACCATTTGGGTTCCCGGCGCAATGAGTTGCGCACGCCTTTGGCCCATGGCCGCAGCAAGAAGCCTTGATGCAAGCTGCACAAGACATTGATCCAGCGCCGTATGTTTTCGAGTGATGTGCCAAGGTCTCTGGCTAAATTACTCATGTTCATCTGTGCGCCTGACTGCCTCTCAAGCACCCCCAATAGATGCTCAATAAGAGTCAAATCGCGCACGGTGGTCAGATCGCGAAGGTCTTCACGCAGCACCTGAGTTCGCCGCAGCATGCGCCACGAACGGGCAAATTCTGGGTCGCCCTTGATCAGGGGTTCGGGAAAGCCGCCCAAGTCCATCAAGCTGCTCCACGCTTGCCGGTCCGCTTTGGCCGATGGCCGTAATAATTCGCCGGGCAGAGTGCCGTGCAGCAGTTCGCCCAAGCTAAAGGGATGAACATGGTAGTGAAGATAGCGGCCCATAAGGCTGTCGCCGCCCTTGCGATAGATGTCGAGGCGCGATGAGCCTGTGACCATGACCCGCACCTGATCTTCATAAAGATCAAAAAATCCTTTGAGCAGCCTTTTCCATGGGCCGATTTTGTGCAACTCATCCATCGCAATCAGATAGGGTTTGCTTCGCGCCTTATTCAAGCCAAGCATGTCGCCAAAATGACGCGGGCCCTTGAGAAAGGCCTCTCGGTCTTCAACGATATCAGCGCTCCAATAGCAGTCAGCCACACTCTTGACCAAAGTGCTTTTGCCAACCTGCCTTGGCCCACTAAAGAATGCCATTTGACGGTGCTTCTGCAGGTGCTTAGTTAAGAGTTCTTGGTATAGGCGGGTTTTCATAGCTATGTACCAATAACATATAAGCATGTTATTGGTAAAGACCAAAAACATATATGCATGTTTATGGTAAATTCTTAAAAAAACGCCTGTTTTATAAGGACTTTTAGCTATTCCAATAAGGGCCACCATGCGAATCAGTCCTCTTACTTGCAGCCAGCCCCAAAAGCCCTAAGAATAGCCAGCAGATAAAAACTGAACCCATCAGGTCTCGCCAGCGTCAAACCAAGCAAAGAGAATCCTTTGGAGGTAAAACCATGAACATGATGACCAAGCTGGCCATTGCAGGATTATTGGCCTTAAACACACCCCTGGCAGCTGAGCCAGGTGACGGACCGCCTGAAGGTGGACCTGACTACGCCATGATGGATGAAGGCGGGCCTGGGCCTAGCATGCACGAAGGCGCGGGCGGTGGACCTGGTGGCAAAATGGGCACTGGCAAGCGCAGGGGCGGCCATGAAGGCATGCTCAAGCAGCTGGATCTAAGCAAAGAGCAAAAGACCAAGCTCAAAGAACTTAAACGGGCTCGGCGCGACAAGGCTCAAATCTTGCGCAATCAATCCGAAGACCTGCGCGAAGATCTTGAAGAGCTGATGCAAAGCACCGACCGCTCAAAAGCACACAGCGACAAAATTCGCGCCAAGCACGACCAATTGGCCAAGGTACAGGCTGATTTGGGCAAAGATCGCATCGAGGGCATGATTGAAATGCGCGAAATTCTCACCGACGCGCAAATCAAGAAGTTTGTAGAGCTTAAAAATAAAGGTCCAGAGAACATGCGTGAGAAAATGCGTAAACATATGAAGAATAAGATGAAGGGTGGCAAAGGCCCTGACAGCCGAGGCCCTGCTGGCGGCCCGGATGACGACGAAGACGATCACGAGCAAGGCAACAGCAAGCCGTGAGTGAAGGCGCCGCAACCCTCTTAGGCGCCTTGACCCAGGACGCGGGGCTCACAGCCTCGCGTCCTGAGGCTTTTGAAGCTGCTTATACCGAGTACAAAGACTTGGTCCGGCGCGTGGCCTTTAACTTGGGCGGCGGTGAAGATCTCGACGACATTGTGCAAGAAACTTTCGTCAAGCTTTGGCGCCACTGGGAAAGCTTTCGTGGCCAGAGCAGCCGCAAGACTTGGGTTTACCGCGTGACTGTCAATACGGCCCGCGATCACTGGCGCAAACGTGGCCGCAACAAAGCATTTTTAGTCAGGTATCTGGCGGACGGCAGGCGTGAATCGCATGCTGGCGAGCAAGCTAGTTGGGAAGACCGCCAAGCCGTGGCCCAGGCCATGGAAGCGCTGGGCGCGGACCTGCGCGAGGCTGTCACTCTGGTTTATCTCGAAGGCCTTAGTTTGTTCGAGGCTGCCGAGGCCATGAGCTGCCCTCTGGGCACTGTGAAATCGCGATTGCACAGCGCTCGCCACAGCATGGCAGAATTTATTGAGAAACGAGGTGGGTCATGAACGAAGAACAATTCGCAGAAATGCTTCGCAAGGCCCAGCCCGAGGCCCCGCCAGCGCCCAGCCACGAGTGGCAGGTTATTCAGGCTCGCAGCAGCGGCGCGGCCAAGACAGCGCCAGCCTGGCGCAGTTGGTTTTTGGCAGGCAGCGGGGCTTTGGCCATAGCCAGCTTGGCGCTATTTATCAGCCCCGCTGCCCCCCTGCTTCAAACCCAGGCCTCAAGCACACTCAATGCCTCGCCCACGCCAGCCTTATCCGAGGCCGATGAACTCGAAACCTATTTAAGCGAAAGCCTGGCCAGCCTTGGCGGCTATGAAGAAGCAAGCTTCGAAGAATACGCGTTTTAAGGCCCTGCCTAGACCTAAGACCAAAGCCCAGCTATCATGGTTGGGCTTTTTCTTTTGCTGCGAGGCCTGCCTGCCAAGTTCACAGACCCAGCATTTTTATGATGCCCTAGCGCCTCTTTACCACGGCATCTTTGAAAATTGGGATGCCAGCATGGCCCGCCAGGCAGCCCAAATTCATTCACTTATTCAAAAGTACCAAAAGGGCCCGAATTTTCGAATATTGGATATGACCTGCGGCATTGGCACCCAAAGCTTGGGCCTTGCATCGTTGGGCTATCGCGTTAGCGCTTCCGATCTTTCACCCCTCAGCGTGGCTCGCGCCCGCCGCGAAGCCCGCCAGCACCAGCTTAAGCTGCGCTTCAAGACCGCTGACATGCTGCAGGCAGGCTGCTGGCCAGCCAAACACTTTGATGTGGCCATCATGTTTGATAATGCCCTGCCCCATCTAGAAAACACCCGACAGATCACGCGCGCCCTGAGCAACGCATTCACTTATCTCAGGCCAGGCGGCCTCTTTCTGGCTTCGATTCGGGACTATGCATTAGAGCGTCGCGAGGCTATTCAGTGGCGGCCTTATGGCCAACGCGTCATAAATGGGATCAATCTGCATATTTTTCAAATCTGGTCCTGGCAAGGCAGGCACTATGACTTAAGGCTTTGCGCAGTTGGGCACGATCAAAGAAAAAAGATGCAATTGCACGCCATTCGCTCGCGCTATTTCGCCGTTAGCCTGCCTGAAATGTCAGACTGCATGCGACAAGCCGGCTTCTCAAAGATTAAGATTTTCAAGAACGCTTTCTACCAGCCTGTTATCTTGGGCCAAAAATCCGGAGGCCCCAAATGATCCTCAAAGAATCTAGCCTTTATGTTTCAAACCCCAAACGCAGCGCGCAATTCTTTCAAAAAGTTTTGGGCCTGAAGCTCATAGCCCTAGTTCCCGAGCGCCACGCTTTCTTAAGACTGGGCCAGCAGGTTTTGCTTTGCTTTAAGACAGCTGCCACACGCAAGAAGGGGGGCTTGCCGCCCCATGGTGCCGCGGGTTCAAGCCACCTAGCCTTTGAAGTCTCGAAGGCCTCGTATTTAAAATGGCGTAAAAAAATCTCAAAACACTCAAAAATTATCGAAGACCAGGTCTGGTTTAATGGCACCCGCAGCTTTTATTTCAGAGATCCCGATAAGAACCTGCTTGAGATCATTGAGCCTGGCTTTTGGGAGAAAGTTCGCATGCCTGCCAAGAAACGCAAAGCATGAACGATTGCCTGATTTGCCAGCGCGTAACCAGCGCCCAGGCTGACCAGAACCCCACGGTTATTCACGAATTTGAGAGCAGCTATCTTGTGCTAGGCGATCACCAATTTTTCGAAGGCTACAGCGTGCTGATATTAAAAAAGCATGTACGCGAGCTGCATGAATTAAGCGAAGGCGAGCAGGCCCAGCTCTTTAAAGATTTAATGTCAGCCGCTAAGGCTGTGGCACTGGCTTTTAATCCATGGAAAATGAATTACTCTTGCTATGGCAACTTGGTCGAGCATATTCACTGGCATCTCTTTCCGCGTTATCAGAGCGATCCCCTGCATCTAAAGACGCCCTGGGCCCAGTCAGAACAATTCGATAGCAAGCCAGGCAGCCCAGAAGAACGCCGGGCTGCTATGGCTAAGATTAAGCAGGCTCTAGCGTGAAGCCACAGGGCCAAGGCCCAGCCCTTAGCGCAACGCTGCTAGCTTGCCTTTATTTGGGCTGCGCCAGCTTGACCCAGAAAGGGGAGCCCGTGATTTGGACCGGAACCTATGAGCAGCCTGTTTGGGAAAAGGCTTTTCACCCTGAGTGGGGCCCTGATCACGTAGGCCGTGATGAAATCGTCACGGATGAGCAGCTTAAAACCCACGTCTTGAGGGTGAAATACCCCCAGGGTGGCGTAGGCCCACAACAGAGCGGGCTGCAATATCTTTGCCGCTTTGGCCGCAACGGATTTGCTTTTTCTGACGACGCGGAACATCTTTTTATTCGCTATTGGCTCAAATTTGAATCAGAAGCCGATTTCAGCAAGGGTGGCAAACTACCCGGCCTGGCAGGCAACACCGATCCCCGCAAGAATCCTAAAACCGGTGGCGGTGGCGCGCCCAAAGACGACAGCGAAGGCTTCTCGGTGCGCGTGATGTGGCGCGAAGATGGCAAGCTGGCCCAATACGTTTACCATCCAGGCCAACTAGGCAACTATGGCGACTATTATTGGTGGGAGCTGAATGGCCAGCCCGCCAAGCTCGAGCTGGGCCGCTGGCATTGCTTGGTGACCGAAGTAAAATTAAACACCGAAGGCAAGAAAGACGCGCTGATACGGTCATGGTTAGATGGCCAGCAAGTGCTTGAGAAAAAGAACATCGCCCTGCGCAACACCGAAGACTGCAAGATCAACGTCTATACGTTTGATACGTTTTATGGCGGGGCTGAGCCAGACTGGGCGCCTAAGGTCGATTCTTATGTACGCTTTGGCCCGGTCACACTCTCAAATCAAATGCTCGAGCCTGAGTTCAAGCTGCCGTGAGCAATTACGTGGGCCGCTTTGCGCCGTCGCCCACCGGCGAATTACATCTGGGCACAGCTCGCACCGCCTTGCTGGCCTGGCTGAAGGCTCGCCAAGCTAACGGTCGCTTCATCCTTCGTGTCGAAGATCTAGATACACCCCGCACCAAGCCTGGCTGTGCCGAGCAGCAAATGGCTGACCTGCGTTGGCTAGGTTTGAATTGGGATGAGGGTCCCGACTTAGGCGGCTCGGCAGCACCTTATGTGCAAAGCCAACGTCTAAGTCACTATGAAAAATCTTTTGAGCAACTAAAGGCAACTGGCCAAATTTATCCCTGCTCTTGCAGCCGCAAAGAAGTGGCTGATATAGCCAGTGCCCCTCACAACGAAGAACCCGTTTATTCTGGCATCTGCCGGTCAGGCCCCCATCATCCCGAACGTCCCCTGGCGTGGCGCTTTAAAATGCCCGATGCGAGCGGCGACTTTGTCGTGAAGCGCAGCGATGGCGTGTTTGGCTATCAATTAGCTTGTGCCGTGGATGATGCCTTGATGGGCGTGACCGAGGTCGTGCGCGGTGAAGACTTGCGCAGTTCAGCTGCCCGCCAAGCTGCGCTGCTTCGCGCGCTTGGCTACGCCACGCCAAGTTATTTGCATGTGCCATTGATGTTAGGCCCCGATGGCCAGCGCCTGGCCAAACGCCATGGCAGCATCAGTGTGGCCGAGCGCCGAGAAGCAGGCCGAAGTAGCCAGCAAATCATCGATGAACTCTTAGCAAGCTTAGGGCTCATAACTTTGCAGGGTCAAAACACCACGACATTGGCCAAGTCGGATTCGGCCCTATTTTCGAAGCTTTTTCTGGCATGAATTCTATCAAAAAACTTGAACGATTCAGCTGCCTTGGATAGGCTGATGACATGAAACGCCTTTATTTAGCCGCAGCTTTGCTGCTGGCCCTGCTGCCGTCTGCATCTTTGATAAGTGCGGCTGCTTGCACGCCTACGGCTGCCACATTTTGTCTGGGCGCTGATGATTTAGCTGAAGTCTGGGTCAATGGCGTATCCCTTGGATTTGTCTTCAATTATGTCGACCAAAGTTCGGCCAGCCCAGTGCCTTGCGTGTCGGTGCCCTTAGCCCTGCTCAACGCAGGCGGCCCCAACTATTTAGCTGTGCGCCTACAAAACACTGCTCCCTCTGTCACCATGGCTTGCTGGTACATGGATGTCACTTGCAGCGACGGTTCGCATTCTTATTTATCATCCAACGATGCGTTCGAATTTTTTGAGGACCTCGACAACAGCAGTCCCCCGCCCGTGCTCGGCGGCTTCAATTGGTATGAGCCGGCCTATGTGCCCGCGCCAGCTTGGGGCGCGCCCACCACCGTAACGGGCGCGTTCTGGCTCAAGCAGCCCATTCACCCCTACACGGGAATACCCCTGCCGCCCAAATCATGGACTTCTAACGCAGACGGCGCCTCCACCGGTGGCTTTCTTTATTTCCGTCAGGGCTTTGTGGTGGTGCCGCAGCCGACTTTTACAGTGACACCGATCCCACCTCCACCCGTGTTTGCGATGTGCTATACAAGCTCGGGTGGCCAATGCGAATTCACAGGCGATAATGTGACTGTGCCATTCACCTTGCAAATTTATAATACTGGCTATAGTTCTGACAAATTGCTTTCTATTTCAATAGTCCGGCCCGCGCCAATTTCTTTCACCGGACCATGGTCAGACCCTTCTTGGACCATCAACAGCTCAGGCCAAACCGATACCTTTAGCCGCATGACCTTTCCAGGTTATACGACAATTACAATTCCCATCACCAACGTCATTTATTATACTCCGCCCGCGCAAATCGGAACTTTTGTGACCATCACGGCACAAATAAGTTATGACGGATCCCTAGTACAAACTATCAATATAGTCATGGGCATCCAAGTCGGCGGCGCGTGCACGAGCCTGCCTAGCTGCGCGGCGCCAAGTCCCACCGCGAGCCCGACACAGAGCAACACCTTTACCGCCAGCGCTAGCCCCACGAGCACGCCCACTTCATTAGGCACAGCTACCGCTACGCCAAGCTTTAGCGCCAGCCCAACGCCGCCACCCTCTAACACCGCTAGCCCCACCGCGCCGCCCAGCCCAACATTTACCGGCAGCCCTACGCCTTCTCAAACCGCTACGGCATTGCCGACTAACACGCCTCTGCCAACTAACACCAAGACCCCACCACCCCTTATACTCAAGGGCCTGCCCAGCAGCCCGAATCCCGCCGATGACAAAGGTGTCTGGATCGCTTATGAGCTGAGCGTCGACGCCACTGTTGACATCGGCCTTTACACCGTGGCCGGTGAAAAAGTTCGCAGCCTAGATCCTTTCCCTGGCAAAGCCGGGGCCAATGAGCAGTTCTGGGATTTGGTCAACAACACGGGCGGCAAAGTGGCCTCAGGTGTTTTCATCTATTCCATCATCGCGACCGCAGCTACGGGTGAGCAGCAAAAGGTTATGGCGAAATTAAGCGTGGCCCGCTAAGGATTTTCAAGGACTTGACAGGCAGAGCTCGGCTTTGAAACAATACTAATAAGTAATATTTCTTAGGAGCGAACATGAGCAATATCAATTTAAGCGGTGACAGCAGCATGCAAGAGGTTATTGATGCCTACCCCGGGGCCCAACGCGCCCTTTTTCAAAAGTATCACATGGGCGGCTGCCAAAGCTGCGGCTATGAGCCCGAAGACAAACTGCAAGAAGTTTGCGCCAATCATGACGCCGAAGTGGGCGACGTATTGGGCTTTTTAAATGGCATCGCTGAGAACGACGCCAAGCTAGAGGCCAGCGTGCAAGAAGTGGCCGAAGCTTTGAAGAGCAGCAATCCACCCAAGATGCTCGACGTGCGCACCCAAGAAGAATGGAATGCCGCCAATATTGAAGGCGCCCGCCTCTTTACGCGCGAAGTCAACATGGAGCTGAGCGCCTGGCCCAAAGACACGCCCGTCGTGTTCTATTGTCACACCGGCGTGCGCAGCTTGGACGCCGCCTCGTTCTTTTTAGGCCACGGATTCACTCATGTGAAAAGTATGAAGGGCGGCATCGAAGCCTGGGCGCAAGAAATCGATAAAAATGTGCCTCGCTATGCCATTGAAGAAGGTTCTCGCCGTGGCCAGACTGTCATCAAGCCGCTGAGTGCCAGCTTTGGCGGCTGATCGCTCTAAATAATCAAACTCAATTTATTCCCCGAGGCGTCGCGCGTAATCAGCGCGGCGCCTTCTTTTTTGACCTCATAGCCGCCTTGTTCAAGCCGGGCAGCGACGGCAACGAGGGCATCGGCTTGACCCAGCTTAAGCTCAAAGCGCTCCAAACCTTGCGAACCCTCGGGCGCGGGTGGGGCGTTTCTGCCATTCCATATATTAAACGCCACATGATGATGATAGCCGCCAGCCGAGGTGAAGGCCGCCTGACCGCCCAGCTCAGCCACCAAATCCAGACCCAGGGTCTCGAAATAGAAATGCCTGCTCGCCACCAAGTCACCGACATGAAGATGAATGTGCCCGATTCGAGCTTCAGGCGTAAGACTTTCAAGCGGCTTGGCGCGCAGCTCGTTGAGTAGCCCCTCGATATCGAGAGGGCCATTGCCGATGGCGATGAATTTTTCTAAGTCCCAGTGCTCGCGGTCTCGATCGCAATTCAACTCAACCCCGTTGCCCTCGGTGTCTTGCAGGTAGATGGCCTCGGCCGCGTGATGGTCTACCAAACCCTGTAGCTCAAAGCCACTGTCTGTCAGGCGCTTGAGCCACCAACCCAATTGCGCTCGCTCGGGCACGGCCAAGCAAAAATGATAAAGCCCGGC
>CAZFUM010000079.1:0-11253 GCA_964521965.1 uncultured bacterium
TCTGGGCCCTACCTAGCCAAGGCCCGCGGGCTGGGTCAAGCTTGGCTGCTTGGCTGATCTGGCTGCCAGCATCTTTGCGCATCGCGGGTTTAGCCCTGCTCTTGGTGGCTCTCGCGCGGCCTCAAAAAGTCAACGAGCTCAGTGAGAGTTCGGTGCAGAGCATTGACATCTTTCTTTCGATCGATGTGTCAGGCTCGATGCAGGCCCCCGACCTCAAGCCCAACCGCCTGGCTGCAGCCAAAGAGACTTTGAAAAAATTCGTGGACGGTATGAAAGGTGACCGGGTGGGCTTAGTTGTTTTTGCGGGCCGTGCCTTTGTGCAATGCCCGCTTTCGCTGGACCGCGAGGTGGTCAAGTACTTCATTGATAAAGTCGATTTTGGCACGGTGCGTCTGGATGGCACTGCCGTGGGCGATGGGCTCTTGATGGCAGTGCAAAGGTTGATTCAAGAACCTAAGGCTGGGCAAGTGGTGATCTTGGCCACCGACGGCCGCAGCAACACCGGCATTGCCCCCTTGCACGCGGCGCAGGTCGCGGCCCAGGCTGGCATCAAACTTTATACCATTGGCATTGGCGTCAAAGGCGGCGCGGTCATTCGCCAGCAAGATATGTTTGGCCGTGTCTATGAGCAGCGCATGGAAGAACCCGACGAGGCCACCTTAGGCCAAATGGCGCAGCTCACCGGTGGCCGCTATTTTCGCGCCACCGATTTAAGTGGTCTGGCCAGTATTTACGCTCAGATTGCCTCACTCGAGAAACGCAATGTGAAGGTCAAGAATCGGCGCGAAGCTGACGAAAAGTTCTGGCCCTTTTTATACCTAGGCGCTCTGCTGCTCGCGGCCGAAGCTCTTTTGCGACTTCGTTTAAGGATCGTGGCATGAATTACGCGCATCCCGAATTTCTCGAATTCAGACCCTGGCTAATTGCCTTTGGTCTGCTTATCTTGGCGCTGACCTTGCAGCAGGCCTGGGCTCATGGCCGTTTCTTTGCTCGCGAAAGCCAGCGTTTTGGCCCAGCCTTTTCGCTGTGGCGAGCCTTGCTCAAAAGAGCGCTTTGGCTTGTCGCAGCGTGGTTTTTGCTGACGGCTTTGGCAACACCCTTGGGCGAACCCATCAAGATCGAAGGTGAGTCTTTTGGGTCTGACATCATTCTGGCTGTGGACGTCTCATCGAGCATGTATGCCCAAGACGTGGCACCCAATCGTTTGACAGCCCTTAAGCAGGCTCTCTTGCCTTTTGTCGCTCGCTTAGCCGGCGGCGACCGAGTGGCGATTGTAGCCTTTGCGGGTGAAGCGGTGATCGCCTGTCCCCTAACGTCTGATGTCGAAACAGCGTCGCTATTCTTAGACAAGCTCGAGAGCGACAGCGTGCCTCGCGACGGTACGGGTCTAGGCCCAGCACTGAAACTTTGCCTCGATGGTTTTGCGCGTGATACCAAGCGAGGCCGTATGATTATTTTTGCCACGGATGGCGAAGACAATTCGGGCGCCGATGTTGACGAACAGTCCCGTCGCGCGGCCGAGGCGGGTGTGCCTATCTTTACCGTGGGTGTGGGCACGGCCGCTGGCGGCTACATACCGGCCCGCCCTGATATGTTTGGCCGCGTCATGGCCAAGACTTATCAGGGCAAACCTATTTTGACTCGCCTCGAACCAGGGGGCTTGGTCAAAATCGCCCAGATCACCGGCGGCCAATATTTCGCTGGCGCCAGCGCCCAAGCCATGGCCGCGGCCTATGCCCGCATTCAGTCTTTACCTAAGGGCTCGGCCAAAGTGGCTGATCGCTATTCGCGCGAGCCGCTCTATCAAGAGGCTCTGTTTTGGGCTCTGATTCTTTTTATGATTGAAGCTCTGCTATCGACCCGGTCTGGCCAGATGGGATCAGCAGCAGTTTCGCTGGGGCGTTGGTGGCGCCGCTGGCGTGCGGGCGCAGCAAGCGCCGTTTTGTTGTTGGCTTTGGCCAGCCCAGCGCCGGCCTTGAGCCTAGATCCGGGTCGGGGTGAACATGACGAGGGCAATACAAAGTATCGCCAAGGTGACTATGCCGGCGCGGCCGAGGCTTATGGCCGTAGCTTGAACAGCAAAGAAAGGGCGGCCACCCACTATAATTTGGGCAACGCTCAATTTAAGCAAGGCGACTATGACGGGGCCATTGCCAGTTATGAAAAGGCGCTGAGCCTTTTGCCTAGCGATCGCGACGCTCAGCACAATTTGGCTTTGGCGCAGCGCATGAAGCAAAAGCAGCAGCAGGGTCAGCCAGGTCAAGATCAGGACAAGGATAAAGACAAGAAATCTAAAGGTCAGCAGCAAGGTCAGGGTCAGCAACCCGGGGGTCAGGGTCAGCAAGGCCAAGGCCAGGGCAGTCAGCAAAAGCCCGGGGCTCAGCCTGGCCAAGGCCAGCAGCAAGATCAGCCAGGCAAACCCCAGAAGGGCGCCTTGAGCAATGACCAGATTCAGGCCATGATGAACATGCTCAAGAGCGACCAAAGCCGTTTTAAGCAGGCTTTCCAGCCTTTGCCTAAGCGGCAAGAGCCGAGCTCGCAAGATCCCTTTGATCAAATGTTTGAGCAAGTGATGGGACGGCCCCGCAAGCAGGGTGGGCAAAAAGGCGCTGAAACCAAGGATTGGTGAGATGGCACAAGACGGCAAAATCGTTTGGAGCTCGCATCCTGAGAAATTCATGAAGGATGAAGCCGTTGAGCAGCCCGGGGGCTTGCCGCCTAAGGGGCAAGTGCTTCGCCTACGCCGTGAGAACCAGGGCCGGGGCGGCAAGACGGTCACGACGATTTATGAGTTTCAGGCTTCGGATCGGCAAAGGGAAGAACTGGCGCGCGAGCTCAAGAAGCGCCTCAGCACGGGCGGCACAGTGAAGGATAATATCATTGTGCTGCAGGGCGACCGGGTCGAGGTTGTGACCAAGCTCTTGACCGAGTGGGGCTATAAGCCCAAGAAGTCAGGCGGATGAAGCATCTTTACATCAGTGATCTTGACGGAACTTTGTTCAGTGGTTTTGAAGGTTTTGAGCCCAAGCAGCGCGAGCATTTGCGCCGACTCTTGGTCGATCACGATGCGGCTTTCACCTTTGCAACCGCGCGAGTCGTGCCATCGGGTTTGACGGCGTTGGGGAATCCCCCCATCAAGTTGCCCATGATCGGTTGTGGGGGCGCGGTGCTGCAGGCTGCTGATGGCCAGGTGTTGCACGAGCGCCTGCTGGCCGCTGACGTGGTGGCCGCGGCTACCCGTCTTTTTCAAGAATTGGGCTTAGGTATGACGCTGATCCTCAGCCCGCGCCACGGCCATCGACGCCACTGGTGGACACCCCAAGGCTTCAACCTGATGGATTCTTTCATCGCTAGCCATTGGCAGGATGCGAGTTTTGTTAAGTTGGAAGCGGGTGAAAAAGTCGAAGAGCTCGATTGCGTGGGGGTGAGCTGTTGTGGCCCTAGAGGCTCGCTCGAGGCCGTGCGCCAGCTTTCTCGGCAATTTGACGACCTCAGGCTTGAAATCGTCAATGACCCCTATCAGTCAGGTGTCGACGTGGGCTTTGTGCAAGATGACCGCGCCAATAAGGGTGAGGCCGTGCGCCTGCTCTGCCAGCATCTGGGCCTGCCCCTGGGGCCTGAGCGGGTGACGGTTTTTGGCGATGCCCATAATGATCTCTCGATGTTTGACCTCGATGCCCGCAAAGTGGCCGTCGACGTGGCCGTGCCTGAGCTCAAGGCCAAAGCTGATGTGATTTTGGGCCCCGAGATGAGCGTCTTAGAATTTATCGAAAGGGAATTGGCGCAGGCGTGAAAAAGGAAAACATTATCTTTATTTTAGACCAGTCGCAAATGGCCAACAATGTGGCCCAGGCTGCGCGTGCGATGGCTAACTTTGGTTTTCGCGAGCTGCGACTCGTGGCGCCCCTGAATTTGCCTTCGGCTGAGCGCATGGCGCGCGGCGGTGCCGAAGTGGTGCGCCAAGCCCGCCAATTTGAAACGTTGGCTGAGGCCTTGGCTGACTTGACCTGGGTGCTGGGCACTTCAGGCAAAGAGAACATTGGTCGTGAAGAGGCGGTCAGGCCTGAGATTGCCTGCAGTGAGTTGGCCACACTCTCAGATTCTGACAAAGTGGGTCTGGTTTTTGGCTGTGAGAATCATGGCCTGACCAAGTCTGAGCTACGCACCTTGGACCGCCTGGCTCACATACCGACTGATCCCGAATGCAAGTCGGTTAATTTGGCCCAGAGCGTGACCCTCTTTGCCTGGGAGCTTGACAAGATTCAGCAAGGTCCAGCCCAGCCGCTTGATCTAGGTCTGCCCACGCATCAGAAAAAGCAGCAGCTCTATATTAAGATTGACGATGTATTTGCCAGTATTGGGCTGATTCCTGATGGCCGCAAAGAAACTTTGAAAGATGGCGTGCGCCAATTCTTTAACCGCCAAGCTCTAAACAATAAAGATCTTTCGTACCTGCTACGCGTGCTCAATCTTTTTCAAAAACATTTGGATGCTGTCCGTGAAGCCAAACCTTAGGCTGTTCTTAGTGCTGGCCTTGGCCTGGCCCCTGCGGCCGCTGGTCGCTGTGCCCGAAAGTCGGGCTGCCCAGATTTATGAGGTTGGGCCCGATGAAGCTGCAGTCTATGCGGCCTATTTTAAGGCTACTTATAAAAGGCCACGCACAGGTGGGCCGCTCGCGCGCCTTCAATTAATTGTTGAGAATGAGCATTTAGATCAATGGCAGCCCAATCGCCGCGCTTGGGAGCGTTACCTTCTCAAGCGTTTAACAGGACCCGGCGCTGCGGCGCGCGAGACAGCCGAAGCGTTTGTGCATCGGCCGGTCCGCGTCATGCGCATCTTTAGCCTTCCCGAAGGGCCCTTGCCGGTACGCTTGGTGCGTTCTGATGAGATTAATCGGCACTTAAGACTAGGCTGGGACGAATTCTATCGCGCCTATCCCGGTAGTCAGGGTTTTATCAGTTTGAGTGCGGTGGTTTTTGATTTAGCTCATGAAGAAGCGGTTTTTGCGGCGCGCTCAGCTTGCGGTAAGAAATGCGGCTATCGTAGTTTGCTCGTGATGAAGAAGATCAATGGCGAATGGGAATTAGTGATTAAAGAATCGCTGCCATAACAAAAGGGGCGCGCAGCAGCGCGCCCCTCTATCAGCGGGTCACGTACTTGGGCAGTTTCTCGAATTTGTCAAAGGGTTTGGCGTCGGTCGAGATTCGGCCGCGTGATTTGACAATGTCGCGCTCTTCTTTGGTGCCTTCGAGCAGATAAGACGAGGCCGTGAAATGGGCCAGGGCCTTGCCAGCTTTCTCGAGCGACTTGTGGCGGCTGTCGAGGCGCTTGAGGTTAACGGGCTGCTTCGAAGCCATGCGGTAGGACCAACCCATGCCAAAGCAGGGCATGTCAATGCGGGCCGTGGCGATATTCTTGAAGACACTCTTGAGGGTCTTAAAAATAGTCGCGAAAGAGTCAGGAAATAAGAAGTAGTTGTCGGTGTGAATGCTCAGCAGACCGCCCGGGTTTAAACGGCTGGCGCAAAGCTGGTAAAATTCTTTGGTGTAAAGCATCTTGCTGGGCCCATGGGGCTCGGTCAGGTCAACCACCAGGACATCAAACTTCTCGTCGTTGTCTTCGAGCCATTTGCGCGCATCGTCATAGACAATATCCACGCGCTTGTCGCGCAGGCAGCGTTCGATAGGCGGATAGTGTTTGCGGCAGAAGTCCACGACGCCTTTGTCGATCTCGACCATCAAGATGCGCTTAAGGCCCTTGAACTTGACGGCTTCTTCAATCGAGAAGCAGTCGCCGCCGCCGATAATGAGAACAGATTTCGGGTTGGCGTGCGCCATGATGGGTGCTGACACGAGATACTGGTGATAGCGATTTTCATCGCCGTCTGAGATTTGCACTTTGCCGTCAAGATAAAGCATGGTGCCAAAGGTAGGCGACTCGTTAATCTCCATGTTCTGAAACTTGGTCTTGCCCTTGTAGAGGCGCTTGACTCGGTGAACTTGGCCGTAAGAGTGGTTGACCCATTCGGTTTTCAAAAGTGCCTCCTTGGACGGTGAAAAGTGCCCACCTTTTTAGCGAAGTTTAAGCCCTGGCTCAAGGTGATTTTACTGTTCTTGAGCCTAGCGCCTGGCCTGCGGGCTTCAGATACCCTGGGCCAGCCGCCTGGCGACGCGGGCCAGCCTCTCAGCCCCAGCGCCCAGGCCTCAGCGCTTTCGCGCCCGCTTTTTCGCGGTTTGGTCCAAACCGGCCGCGACTCGGTCTTGGCGCCTTTTCGCTTGCGAGACCGCGATCTGGCCCTATTTGGCATGGCAGTCCTAGGCATCGGCCTGGTAGCCAGCAATGACATGTGGATACGCCAGCGAATCATTGCTAAACAAGACTGGGCCGAAGCCATTTTGCCACGCTACACCGACCTGGGCGAAGCTGGCTATGACGCCCTGGGCAGCGCAGCCTTGGCGAGCTTAGGCGCAGCCTTGGGGCATGATCAGCTTTACAGCTCTTCGATGGCCGCCCTTGAGGCACTCGCGGTGGCCGGGCTTATCAATTCAGGCCTCAAACTAGCTTTGGGCTCTCCCAGGCCTTGGTCTGAGCCCGAACCCCAGAGGCGCTTCGGCGATTGGGCCGCAGCCGGCTTATCGCCTTCTTTTCCCTCGGGCCACTCGATGGCTTCTTTTGCCTTGGCCGAAGCCTATGGCTCTGCTTATGGGCGTTGGTGGACCTATCCGTTGGCCGCCATGGTGGCCTATAGTCGAGTTTATCTCAGCGCGCATTGGCCGTCTGATGTGATGGCTGGCGCTCTGGTGGGGGCGGGCATCGCCCATCTCGCCGTGAAAAATACCGAACGAGATGGCCCCTTGCGTTTTTATCCATTGGTCAACGCTGAGAATCAGGCTACCATGCTGGCTCTTCAATATGAGTATTAGGAGTTTTTACTGTGGCTAAACCCTATTTTGCCCTCAATCTCGATGTTCAAGGCAAGCCCTGCTTGGTCATTGGCGGTGATGAAGAGGCCTTAGAAAAATCAGAACGTCTCATTGAAGCCCAGGCTGACCTGACCGTGGTGGCTAAGAGGGTCGTGCCAGCCTTTGTCGAGTTCTTGGCCAAGCACAGCGTGAAACTCGAAATCAGAGAAGCGACTCCGGCTGACATAGCGGGTAAATTTTTTGTATTAAATTGCGTCAAGACCGATATTCCCCTGTCGCAGTGGATTTATGACGAATGCCTAAAACAACATGCCATCATCTCGGCCTATGATCAGCCCAAGGTCAGCAACGCGGTGATGATGTCCCTGGTGCGCGCGGGTAAGCTGAGAATCACGATTGCCAGTAATGGCTCGTCACCGGGCTTGGTCAGCGTTGTGCGCAAGGCCTTTGAGAAGATCTTTGACGAGAAGTTCACCCGCTACAGCGAATCGGTGGTTGAGCAGCGTGAATGTCATATTGAGAAGGGCGCCACGCCCGAATATCGCAAATATCGTTTTCGCAACCAACTCAAAGACTTCAGCATTGACGGTAAAATTATTTATCCAGGGGCCTATGAAAAGAACCTGGCCCAGGGTGTTGAGCAGCGCGAAGACGGCCTCTATTGGCGCAAGGGTGCTAGGCCCAACCCGCTGAAGAAATTGGCCCTTGCCCTGCGTAAATTCTTACTTAGATACTAATCTCAAGAAAACCCTTATTTTTTCGAGTGATTTGGCTGCAAGCCTGATATTCTATTGGGAAAGCCCTCATTTTCGTGCCATGATTAAATGCTGTTAGCCGCCCCAGTTTCACTAGGCGGCTCAATGAGGAGTCAGCTTGGACCCACGTTTCTTTCGCGGCGAAGGCGTTGAAGCCTATACCGGTAACGAGATGCTGCTTAAGGGCGGTCTCGAAGCTGGCTTGCACTTTTTAACAGGCTACCCGGGATCCCCGGTTTCAGACGTTTTCGACCACGCCAAAGCCCTTGCGCCCTATTTGAATGAGCAGGGCATACTCGCAGAGCTAGCCAACAATGAGGCCCTAGCGGGTGCGCGGCTTTTTGGCGCCCAAATGGCAGGCCTCAAGGCCATGGCGATCATGAAGTCGGTGGGCTTTCATGTGGCAGCCGACCCCTTGGCCACCGGCAATATGGCCAA
This sequence comes from uncultured bacterium, assembly GCA_964521965.1. GTDB lineage: Bacteria > Oederibacteriota > JAJYGY01 > JAJYGY01 > DAIDJD01 > CAZFUM01. Next base: position 8,117 of record CAZFUM010000079.1, read on the forward strand.
AAACGGGCATAAGGGTGGGGCTATTGTGGTGGTGGGTGACGACCCCTGGAACGACTCGACCCAGGCGCCGGTTGATTCGCGCCGCCTCAGCGACCATCTTTCGATGCCGGTCATCGAACCCGCCACATTTCAAGAAGTGAAAGACTATATCGGCAAGGGCTTAGAGCTTTCTGAAGCTTCGGATCTCTATTGCACCTTTTTGCTGACCACCAATTTGGCTGACGGCGGCGGAGCCGTGCACGCCCGTCCCAACCGCTCACCCGGCCAGGTTAATACCCACCATAAGACCACGATCAATACCGCAGACATTCCAGTTGAACGCTTGGTCATGCTCCCGCCCCAGACAGGCAAGCAAGAACTTGAGACCCGCCGCGTTAAATGGCCCAACCTGCTCAATGCCATTCGCGAAATGGGCTTTAACAAGATTATTCCCGGCGAAGGCTTTAAGCCCTATGGTTTTGTCGCATCCGGCGCATCTTATTTGTATCTGAGTGAAGCACTTCGTTCGATGGGCCTCGAAGGCCGTTTTCCGATCTTGAAATTGGGCGTCAGTTTCCCTGTCGAAAAAGAAGCGGTTTTGGATCTTCTGGAACATTGCCGCGAAATCATTGTTGTTGAAGAAAAGCGTTCTTTTGTTGAAACGCAAGTTCGCGAGATTCTAAGTGAAGAAGAACGCGCAGGCCGCATGCGCCAGGGCCCCAAGGTTTGGGGCAAGATGCTGCCTTTCGGTTTTAGCGGCATACCGCAAGAGTTGGGCCTGCATCCCAGCATCTTGGCCCGTTTGTTAGGCCCCCTCTTTGTGCGTGAGGGTTGCGATGCGCCAGCAACCCAAGGCGAGATTGACCGCCTGAATAATCTTTCGCAAGACGCCTTAGGGCTCGCGGCCCGCACGGCCACATTTTGCCCCGGCTGCCCGCATCGCGACTCGAGCTCGGTATTTTTAGAACTGCTGCGCGACTTCAAAGATGCAGACTATATGCGCAAGCGGCACCAGCGTGAGGCTATGGACGTGATTTTTCATGGCGATGCAGGCTGCTATTCGATGCTTTACTTGCCACCCAATGAGCCGTTGATGCACAACTATACGGCCATGGGCTTGGGCGGCGGCACGGCCGCTGGCCTTTCGGCGTTTAGTACCAATAAGGCTGTGTGTTTTGTGGGTGATTCGACATTTTTTCATACGGGCATTACCACTGCCTCTGACGCCATCAAAAATCATCAAGACGTACTTTTTGTCATTCTCGACAACAAGACCACGGCCATGACAGGGCACCAGCCCCACCCGGGTATGGAAGAAAACCTTATGGGCGATAAGACCTTTGCCCAAGATATTGAGAAAGCTTTAAAAGCCTTGGCCGGTGATCGCGGCATGGCGGTTAGGCGTATTGACCCTGAAGATCGCGTCAATTATCGCCACACCCTTGAACAAATGCTGCTCATGGATGGCCCTCGTTTTATCATCGCTGATAAAGAATGTGGCTTGGTGGTGCAGCGTCGTGATCGCATCGCGCGCCGTGCAGAAATTAAGAGCAAGGGCTACCTCAAGGTCGAAACCCGCATTCAAGTGAATGTCGAGACTTGCGAGCACTGTCTCGAATGCACGAGCCTGACCGGCTGCCCGGGCCTGACCGTCGAAGACACGCTTTATGGCCCTAAGATCAACACGAATCTCGATAGCTGCGTGTCAGATGGGGCCTGTTTCAGGATCAAGGCCTGCCCGAGTTTTGAGCAAGTGACGCTTAAGCGCAAAAAGGCTCGCCAGGCCTCTGAACTGCCTGACCCGGCGCGCTTGCCCAAGCCTGCGCCGCGCAAGCTCAACGACGTGTGGCACGCCTACCTCTGTGGCGTGGGTGGCATGGGCGTAGGCTCGATCACGGCCGTGCTGGTGCGCGCTGCCATGAAGGCCGGCTACCATGTCATCTTCTGTGACAAAAAGGGCATTGCCATTCGCAATGGCGCGGTCTTCAGCCATGTGACGTTTAGCCCCATTGAGCGAGCCCTCTCGCCGCTTATTCCTTACGGCAGTGCCGATTTAGTGCTCGGCATGGATGCTCTCGAAACGGCCCGCGCTTTTGACCCGGGCTTCACGGCCAAAGTCGGCTCGAGCAAGACGTCTTGCTATGTGAACAGCCATAAGAACGACACGCTCGGCGTGCTGCTGGGCCGCGAGAACTTCACCATTGATGACATCATCGATGACTTGAAGGACATCGCCCGCGAGACCCATGCCGCTGACTTGAGTGTGATTTGCCGCGAAAAGTTGGGCAACGCCCTCTATGCCAATGCCGCCATGCTGGGCTGGGCCTGGCAGAACGCCCAGCTGCCCCTGACCCTGGACCAGCTGAGTTTGGCTATTTTCGAGACCTTTGGTAAGGCTGAAGGCGAACGCAACATGCAGGCTTTTCATTTGGGTCGCCACTTGGCCCTCAATCCCGGCAGCTATGGCATGCAGCGCTATGAGTCGCTTGAGGCATTTTTAGCCCGTAAGTCGTCTTATCTCTCAACCCAACAGGCCGCCCAGTATCAAGAGCTGATCACCCAGCCACTGCAAGAGCTGGCTATTGACGTTGAACAAAAGCGACGCTTTGCCGACCGTGTGTGGCAGCTGCTGCAATATGAGAATGCGGCTTTTGCCGCACGTTATGTGCAGCGAGTCATTGAAATCTTCCGCAAAGATCATGCTAGCCAAGGCTACGGCGCTACCCTGGCCGTGATTGAGCAACTGCACCGCGTGATGGCCATTAAAGACGAAGTCTGGGTTTCGGCCCTGCTGACTAGCCCTGAGAAATATGAGCGTGATCGTGAGCGCTATGGCCTGCTGGATGGCGAAAAAATTAGCTATAAGCACTTCAACCGCCCCCACTTTGACATCTTGGGCTTCAAGATCGAGTTCAACTTTGTGGCACGCGATTGGATGTTGGGCTTAATGAAGCATATGAAATTCTTGCGCCGCATCTTGCCGACTTGGCACAGCCGCGAGAAGGCCTTTCGCGATTATTATGAACAGCTCACCGCTTGCTTTGACGGCGCCAAAGGCGAGTCTTATAAACTCTGGGTCAAGCTGCTCTCGGCACCTTCGATGGCCAAAGGCTACCGCAAGGTGCGCTACCCAGGCATGGACCAAGCCCGTACATTGA
>CAZFUM010000080.1:0-11150 GCA_964521965.1 uncultured bacterium
GGCCAAAGGGCCGCGCCACGAGCCTTGCGTACCCAGCCAGATATAGCCGCCTTCGGCGAAGAAACGAAAACTCGTGCCATCAGGCCACTGCGCGCCCAAGGTCATGCCCCCACCATAGCCCCGCCCATCGTAACGAGTGAGATTGCCGCCATCGCGCAACTCGTAAGACATGTTGGTGACTAAGCCCATAAAGCCCGATATCAAGGACCAAGAACCATAGGGGTAGCGTTGCAACATGCTTAAGCCAGCCACATCCATGCCCAACATGCTCTCACGCAGACCGCTGAAAGCGCCCATCTGGCCCGAAGCAACCCAACCTGAAATTTGAATGTCACCTTGGCCACCAGCCAGGCCAGCCGACGGCAAAATGATTGAACCATTGACCGGATTAGCAAAACCTAAGGCCAAGGCAGGATCTTCAAAAATCTTAGGATCGAGCATAAAGCTGAGAGCCGAAAGCTCGATGCCAAAGCCATTCGCTCCCCCGCCCTGGCCCGTGGTGGCCGTCGCCGAAGGAAAGGCTGGGTTGGCTGCGCCCAGGGTGGCTGCCACAAAAAAAAGCGGCGCAAACCAAGCGCCGCTCTTTTTTAGGCTCTGCTGCAAGCCCAAGATCACTATTCCACCTTCCAAGTCTTAGGACCGCGCACCAACTTGGCTAGATCGGCTTCGCCGCCAGCTTTGCGGGCTGCCTCGACTTGCTCATACATCATCTCGTGATAAGCCGGCTTCTTAACCGCGCGGAAGACGCCCAAGGGCACCGGACTTTCGGGATAAGTCAGCTTAGAAAGCATCATGGCTACGGCGCCACTTTCTTCAGCCTCATCAAAGACCATGATCTTGTCTTTGTTGGGGGCAGCTTCGACATTTTTAAAACTAAAACCATCCAACATCAGACCTTTTTCGACGGTCTTGCCATAGAGCAAGGGCTGACCATTGTGCAAATACATCAAGGTGTCTTTGCGGGTCTTCACGCCGTAATACTCTTCGAAAACCTTGTCATTAAAGATCACGCAATTTTGCAAGATCTCGACAAAGGCAATGCCCTTATGGTCTGCAGCGCGGGTCAGCACTTCGCTCATGTGGTTAATGTCATTATCAGCAGTACGAGCCACAAAGGTTGCGCCCGCTGCCAAGGCCAAAGCTAGCGGTGTCATGGGTTGGTCAATCGTGCCATAAGGGGCCGATTTATTGACGAGCCCTAAACGCGAGGTAGGCGAGAACTGACCTTTAGTGAGGCCATAGATCTCATTATTAAAGAGCAAAACTTTGAGGTCTTGATTGCGGCGCAGGGCGTGCAAAAAATGATTGCCGCCAATCGAGAGACAATCGCCGTCGCCGGTGATAACCCACACTTCTTGCCCTGGGTTAGCTGCTTTAGCGCCCGTGGCCACGGCCAAGGCGCGACCATGAATGCTGTGAAAGCCATAGGTCGACATATAGAGCGGAAAACGCGACGAGCAGCCAATGCCAGAGACAAAGGTATATTCATGCGGTGCCCGCTTGCGACCTGCCAGCACTTTTTGCACCGCGGCCAAGACCGTGTAGTCACCACAACCCGGGCACCATCGAACGACATTGCCTGAGTGAAAATCTTGCGCTTTAAAGGGCGCCGGCGAGGCTGGCTCAGCAACAATCGACATTATTTCACCAACGAAAGAAAGTGAGATGTCAGCTCAGAAATTGTAAACATCTTGCCGCGCGGACGGGCATAAGACTCAACCGGCAAGCCATACATGCCTTGAATATAAATGTTGAGCTGCCCGTTATTGAGCTCAGGAACCACGACTTTTTTATATTTCTTAAGAATGCCGCCCAAATCAGATGGCAACGGGTTCAGGTAGCGCAAATGCACATGCCCAATGCCAGGTTTGACTTTGCGAGCTTCTTCAACCGCAGTTAGCACGGACCCGTAGGTGCCACCCCACGAGAGCACCAAAAGGTCGCCTTCTTGCGCACCAAAAATTTCGCAGGGCGGTATCTCTTTGGCGATATTGGCAACTTTTTGAAAACGAGCTTTAGTCATGAGCTCATGGTTATCAGCCTCATAACTGATCTTGCCGGTGATGGCCTCTTTTTCAATGCCGGTCACGCGATAGTTGAAGCCTTTCATGCCGGGCACAGGCCAGGGGCGGGCCCCGGTCGCAGGGTTGCGCATAAAGGGCTTATACTTCTCGGGGTCATCAAGCCCCCAGCCAAATTCAAACTTCTTAAGTTCGTCAAGATTGGGAATCTTCCACGGTTCTGCGCCATTGGCAAGATAGCCGTCTGACAAAAACATCACCGGAGTCATGTACTTGACCGCCAAGCGCATGGCCTCATAGATCCAGAAAAAGCATTCGCCCGGCGTGGCCGGCGCCACAACAGGAATGGGCGAATCGCCGTTGCGGCCCCAAAGCACCTGCAGCAAGTCAGCTTGCTCAGTCTTGGTGGGCATGCCCGTGGACGGGCCCGCTCGCTGAACGTTAATCACCAAGAGTGGCAGTTCAACCATCAGCGCTAAGTTAATAGCTTCAGACTTGAGCGCAATGCCAGGGCCCGATGAACACGTGACACCCAACTCGCCTGAAAATGAAGCGCCCAAGGCAGAACAAACCGCCGCAATTTCGTCTTCAGCTTGAAAGGTAAGCACGCCAAACTGCTTAATCTTGCTTAGCTCATGCAGGATGTCCGATGCGGGCGTGATGGGATAAGAGCCAAAGAAGACCTTCTTGCCGCTTTTGCTGGCCGCGGCCGCGATACCCAAAGCAGCTGCCACATTGCCCGAGATATTGCGATAGGTGCCCGGATCAAACTTGGCCTTGCGCACGCGATAAGACTGAGTAAAGAGTTCAATCGTATTGGCAAAATTATAGCCTGCACGAATGGCCAAGACATTGGCCTCGGCAATAGCTGGATTCTTCTTGGCAAATTTCTTTCTGATTTCTTCGAGAGTGGGCTCAACCGGACGATCATAAAGCCAGTAGACAATACCCAAAGTGTAGAAGTTCTTGCAACGCTCAGCGTCGCGACCGCCAATGCCCGAGGGCTTGACTGCCAAGATGGTCTGCGGGGTGATGTCGATCGGTATGACGCGAAAAGCCGAAAGGCTGCCGTCTTCAAGCGGATTGGTCGCATACTCGGCTTTTTTGAGCTCGTTGGGCCCAAAACCAGCTTTGTCGACGATTAAGATGCCGCCTTTGTCGAGGTCCATAATATTCTTCTTGAGGGCCGCGGCATTCATGGCAACCAAGCAACTAAGCATGTCGCCAGGCGTGCGAATATCTTGGCTCGAAAAATGAACTTGAAAGGCCGATACGCCAGCGACCGTACCTGCTGGGGCACGAATCTCAGCAGGAAAGTCAGGAAAGGTGGCGATGTCATTGCCAAAGACCACGGTAGCCTCGGTGAATTGGCTGCCCGTAATCTGCATGCCATCGCCCGAGTCGCCCGCAAAACGGACCACCGCCGAATCGAGTTCCACCACCTCTTTGTTCGGAGAGGCGCCTTCGAGAATATTGCCGTCCGTGGCCGTAGCCATCTGCATCAACCTCAGTGGGCATGGTTTAAAATGACGTTTGAAGACAAAACAGTAGAATTATAGAGCCGAATGCCTGACTTGCCAATATCGATGAGACGCTTTTTTTGTCTAAGAACGGCTTGTCTTGCGCAGAGTCAAAGCAAGGCTAATGCCCAAAGTGTCCATGTTTCGCGACTCTCTCTCGCCTCAAATTTCATAGATTGGAAAAATGCAGCAGGGCTCTCAGGGGACAAAGCCAGCAGCTGAGTTTGCCCCTGGGTCTTGGCGAGAGCCGCTAAATGCAAGATGAGCTGGCGGCCCAGGCCTTGGCGACGATAAAGGGGCAGCACCGCTAAAGCTTCGAGGCTAGCCTGGCTGTCGCGCAATGCAAGGCGAGCTGTCGCCACGGGCTTATCTTGCAGCCATGCTAGCCAAACTTCAGCAGCGCTATCGTCTTGAGGATCGAGCACCGCTTCACGCGGCCAGTCGAGCTCGCCACAAAGCACCGAGCGCCTCAGGTCGCGCGCCTGCTCGAGATCAAAAGCGCTCACAGCGCGCTGCAAGCGAGGCTCGGACATTCAGTGTCCTTTGACGGCTTTGAGTGCCAAGGTCAAGAAAAAGGGCCGACCTTCGCGCACGACTTTGGCGACCAGCTTAGTCCCCGCCTGGCTAAGCTTAAGCACAGCTGCCAAATCTTGTGCCGAACCTATCGATTTACGATTCAATGCCACCACGATATCCCCAGGTCGCAAGCCCGCATCTTCTGCGACCGAGCCAGCCTCAACACTCTCAATCAAAGCGCCTCGGCCGGTGGTCAACTTGGCTTCGCGCGCTTCGTCAGGGCTCAATGAACGCACACGCACCCCCAAGCGCGGAGCCTCGTCATCCTTGGCTTCGGCTAGGCTGGGCTCTCGATCAAAACTCGCCATATTGCCGACAGCGAGATCGAACAACTTCCATTGCTTCTCACGCCAAACTTTTAATTTAATTTTCTTACCCACGCTCGTCTCGGCGACATGCCGCTGCAAGTCGCGCACAGCATCAACCGGCGATTGGTCATACTCACAGATGATATCTTCAGGCCTCAAACCTGCCTTAGCTGCTGGCCCGTCATGCATGACATCAGAAACGAGCACCCCTTTGACCGTGGCAGGCAGCCCAAACGATTCACGCAAGGTGTCATCGAGATCTTGTATCGAGACGCCCAGCCAGCCGCGCGTGACTTTGCCGTTGGCAACAATTTCTTGCACGACGCGTTTGGCCATGCTGGCCGGTATGGCAAAACCCACGCCTTCGTTACCGCCTGAGCGCGACGTGATAGCGCTATTGATGCCCACCACGCGGCCGTCGAGATCAACCAAGGGCCCGCCCGAGTTGCCCGGATTTATCGGGGCATCGGTTTGCAGAAAATCATCATAGGGCCCCTGGCCAATGACACGACCTTTGGCTGAAATGATGCCGGCTGAAACTGTTTGCTCGAGCCCAAAGGGCGAGCCCACAGCCAAGACCCAGTCGCCCACTTCGATGGCATCTGAATCGCCCCAAAGTGCCGCCGGCAGATGGGTTGCGTTTTTGATCTGAATCACTGCCAAATCAGTCTTGGCATCACGGCCCACTATGACCGCATCAAATTCGCGCTTATCCGCCAACTTAACTTTGATTTCATCGGCACCTTCGACAACATGATTATTGGTAACCGCGTAACCCTTTTCAGCATCGACAATGACACCTGAGCCCAATGAACGACTTTTAAAGCTACGCTCGTGACCCTGACCTTGCTGGCCACCAAAAAAGCGGTCAAAGTATGGATCAGCCGTGCCGCCAAAGCCCATGACACCTTTGACATTCTTGATGGTCGAAATATTGATGACCGCAGGACGTATCTTGGCTGCGGGCTCTTTAAAACTGAGGGGGGCTGAGCTGGCTTGCATCAGGACCGGGGCTGTTAATGCAGCCAGGGCCAAAAAATATCGTTTCACAAGTGCCTCCAAAGAGTGTCCAGGAGGAAAGACGCGTAAGACCCGCGTTTGGTTCCTATTTGACTGTCGTCGCCGTGGGCCTGGCCGTAGGGGCAGGTCTTGGCGTGGGTTTGATTTTTAAGTCTTTGCCAGTTTTGAAAAGACTGCCTTTGTAATAGGAACCTAGCAAGAGAACGGCGGATTGGCCATCGATGCGCGCATAGCTCAGCTGGCCGGTGGGATTCTCTTTACCCAAAAACAGGGTTTTAGCTGACCCAGAAGCGCTACGGACAGTAAAGATCCGGGCGCTAGGACTGAGGCCGAAAGCCGCATAGTCCGTGGGGGCTTCGTCCAAAATTTCGTCCAGGGTCAGAGCTTTCACTTGATCTAAGAGAGCGATCAATTGCGCCTCATCCACCGCGCTCTTAAAGGGGCTCAGCAGAGACCAAGTTCCCTGCTTGGCTTCTAAGCGCACTAAACCCGTTTCGGGTGACTGCCATTGAAGCTCTGCCAGGGGCTCTTTTTGCGCAAAGGCAAAGATTCGTTTTAAATCAAGCTTGGCGCTCTCGCGTAGAGACTCGCCTTGGATCTCATAAAACCAATAAAAAAGGCCAAGCGCGCCTGCCAAACTTAAGGCCAGTAGTGTTTTTAGGCCGTTCACAGTGCCCGCTTGCGACGCCAAAGCACGACGCCACCGATGGCCAAGGTGCCCAAACTCAAAAGTAGGCCGCCCAACCAAATGGCGCTCATGCGGGCCCGATCTAGCATCAATGGCTGACTCTCTTCTTTGCGAGCCGCAATAGCGATGCGCTTGATGTCATCGGCTAACCAACGCGCCGAGTTCACAGCAAAATCTTGGTTGTTGTAGAGGGTCAAGCCTTGATTGCTCATAATGCGCGAGCAGCCGATCACCACCACGCGCCACTTGGCCTCGCCCTGGCCACCCAAACCTGTGACCGGGCCCTCAACCGCAGCCGCCAGCTTGACCGGGCCCGGCTTGTCGCCAGCGCCAGGCTTCGATGGCAAGCGATTGCCCGTGCCGCGATAAGCCCACGCCGTAGGATTGCTGGTGAGCAAAGCGGTGCCCATGGCACCCGCCGGAAATATAGATTTCACATCAATGGACTGAGCCACCGGCAAAATCATCTGATGCTCGCCAGCGCGAAACTCACGCGTGACCGGATGGCTGCCATCGAACTGGCTGACGATGGGGGCGACGGGATCGCCGCCAAACATGCGCAAAATAGGGTCCACCACGATGTCATGGCCAATCTCAAAGCCTAGCTCGCCCAAGAAATGTGCGAAACCTTGAGCCGCTGATCTAGGATCTAGGGCGACGGTGAGACGGCCACCCCGTGCCAAATAATCCTTCAGCAGCTTGAGCTCGGCCCCTGGCAAATCGCGACGCGGGCCCACGATAAAGAGGGCGGCTGCGTCTGCAGGCACCGCCTGATCACGAAGCAGGTTTAATTCTTTCACTTTAAACGTCGCCGACTCAAAAGCTTTTTGCATTTGATTGGCGCCGCTGCCTTCGAAATCCATCAGACTTAACTCTTGATGACCTGCCAACCAATAGATGACCTTGCTGCCCGAGCTCGAAAGCTTGAGAAGCGCATTCACCAGACTCTCTTCATTGGCGCTGCCAAAAGACTCGCTGCGCTCGCCGGCCACCAGCACCGTCGTACCATAACTGCGCACCGAGTATTGCTCGGCCAACAAAGGGCTCTTGTTGAGATTGATGAATTCATAGCTAAAACGCTTTGGGTTGATGTCTCGGCACTTCTTGAGCAAAGCCTCGAACTGAGCCTGCTGGCCGTCGCCGGGTGCAAAAAAACCTAGCACTTTCATATCTTGTTCCAAATTTGTGAAAGCTTTGACGGTCTCATCAGCCAGCGTATGCACCTTGGCCTTGCTCAGGTCAAACGACGCACTATGATTGCCAATGATGGCTTGGGCAAAAGCAAGGGCCACCAGCACCATCAAGGTAAAAAGCAGAGCATTGGCGCCATGGCGAGCCTTGCGCGAGCGAGCGATCTCAAGCAGATCGCCCTTACGCTCAATAAGAAACCAAATCATCAGAGCTAGCCCTGGGCCCATGAGGCCCCAAAACCAAACGCCTGCAACACCCCGCACGACATAGGCAATGGCAGCCGCCAAGAGAAGGGGCAGTGAAATCCAGGCGGCATAGCGCCGTATCCAATTCAGGCTCATGTTCACCTCCACTTCTTGCTTTCCAACACCCTGAGGGTGCAGAAAAGCGCGGCAAAAATGGCCAATAAGAAATAACTCAGATCCTTCACTTGCACCAAGCCTCGCGTCAGCTCTTGCAGATGGCCCATGACACTGACCTGATTGACGATGCTTTTAAGCGGCCCGGGTACCATGCTTTCAACCCAACCCAACAAAAAGAAGAAGAGCGTGGCACCAAAGCCCAAGGCTGCGGCAATCACCTGATTCTCAGTCAGAGCGCTGGTGAATAGGCCCGCGGCCAAGAACATAGCGCCCGTCAGATAGACCCCGGCAAAACCAACTACCAGAGTGGGCCAATGAATGCTCACTTTGTCAGCCAAACTAAACGGAAAGAGCGCCACCGGCAGCAGCATGATGGCCAGCAGAGTGAGCTGAGCAAAGTATTTACCCAGCAATATGTCGAGGTCTGAAAGCGGCAGAGTAAAGAGCGTTTCAATGGTTCCCTGCCGCTTTTCTTCGGCAAAGCCACGCATGCTGATCAAGGGCAACAAAAAGATAAAGGTCACCACGACATTGCCTAAATAGGGGCTAAAGAGGTATTCCATAAGCTTGAGGTCTGCACCGCGGCGCGCCATGCGCACACTATAGTCGGCATAGAGCCCGACGCTGCTGCCCCAAAAGTAGGCTGACAAAAAGAAAAACGCGAATAAGACGAGATAGGCTATCGGCGAGTAAAACAATGAACGCAGCTCGCGCAAATACACCGGCATGATATTGCTTTTCATGCCCGCACCTCTTCGGCTTCAGGCACAGCTTCTGTGGCTGCAAGCTGGCCTTCTTGGGTGACCAACTGCAAGAAGATGTCTTCGAGCGCTAAACCTACATATCGAAGCTCGCGAAGCCCCCAACCTTTTTGCGTCACAGCTGCTGCTAAAACCGCTCTCAGATCAACGTTCTTTTGCATCTCAACATCAAAGGCCGTAATTTGATCGCCTTCTTCAGATACGATGCTGACTTTCTTGACCTTATCCATTTTCTCAAGAAGAGCCAATGCCTTGTCGCGCGGAGCCTCAAGCTCGATACGCACGCGGTCAGATTTGGCCAGCTTCTTAGCGAGATTCGCGGTCGTATCTTGCTCAAGCACTTTCCCTTTATTGATAATGACCACGCGATCACAGACCATCGAAACTTCGGGCAAGATATGGGTCGAGAGAATAATGGTTCGGCGGCCTGCCAATGATTTGATCAGGGCGCGTATATCAGCAATTTGGCGCGGGTCCAAGCCTACGGTAGGCTCGTCAAGTATCAGCACCTCGGGATCACCCAAAAGCGCCTGGGCAAGGCCAACACGTTGCTTAAAACCTTTTGAAAGCTGACTAATGAGACGTTCAGCAACTTGAATGGTGTCAGTCTCAGCCATGGCTCTTTGCACGGACTCATGACGGGCTGAACTCTTCAGGCCTTTTGCATGGGCCACAAACTCGAGATATTCGCGCACCCGCATTTCAGGATAAAGCGGGTTGTTCTCAGGCAGGTAACCGATACGGCGCCTAACTTCCATCGCTTGAGTCTCGCAGTCAAAGCCCGCCACCATGGCGCTGCCCGAGCTAGCTGGTAAGTAGCAGGTGAGAATGCGCATGAGCGTGGATTTGCCCGCGCCATTGGGGCCCAACAAGCCAAGTATCTCGCCTTGGCCCACTTCAAAACTAATGCCATCCAAGGCCTTATGCTGCCCGTAGCTTTTGACAATTTGGCTGACTACGATCATCCGCACTCCATCGATTCGTAACGAAAAACGGCTGGCCCGAAGGCCAGCCGCTGATCTTGAACTAGCGAGGCTTAGAAGTCCATGCCCCCGCCCATGCCGCCCATGCCGCCGCCTGCGCCAGCCGGGGATGAATCTTTCTTCTCAGGCATATCAGTTACTAAACATTCCGTCGTGAGCATCAAGCCAGAAATCGATGCCGCGTTCTGCAAGGCTGAACGGCTCACCTTGGTGGGATCAATGACGCCGGCCTTGACGAGATCTTCATAGACGCCCGTGGCCGCGTTATAACCTTCGGCCCCGCTACGCTTCTTGACCTCTTCAACCGCCACCGCGCCGTCTAAGCCCGCATTCGCCGCAATGGTGCGCAGAGGCGCTTCGAGCGAACGGCGAATAATGTCAACACCCACGGCCTCATCGCCCGTGACTTTGATGGCATCTAAAGCCTTGATGGCACGCAAGAACGACACGCCGCCGCCTGGCACGATGCCTTCTTTCAAGGCAGCGCGAGTGGCGTGCAGGGCGTCTTCGATACGGGCTTTCTTTTCTTTCATTTCGACTTCGGTGGCTGCGCCCACTTCGAGCACGGCCACGCCGCCGGCCAGTTTGGCGCGACGTTCTTCGAGCTTCTCACGATCATAATCTGAGGTCGTGTCTTCGATCTGCTTGTTAATCTGACTAATGCGCGACTCAATGGCCTTCTTATCACCGCCACCGTCAACGATGGTCGTGTTGTCTTTATCAACCACCACGCGACGCGCCGTGCCCAGATCTTTCAGGTCAACGTTCTCAAGCTTAATGCCAAGCTCTTCGGCAATCATGCGACCGCCGGTGAGGGTAGCAATGTCTTCGAGCATCGACTTGCGGCGATCGCCAAAGCCAGGAGCCTTGACCGCCACCACGGAAATCGTCTTGCGAATATTGTTCACGACTAAAGTCGCCAGGGCTTCGCCTTCGACTTCTTCGCTAATAATGACCAAGGGTTTGTTCTTCCCCACAACTTTCTCAAGCACGGGCAGCAAGTCTTTCATGCTCGAAATCTTCTTTTCATAGATCAAGATCAGAGGATTCTCGACCACGACTTCCATCGTGTCGGGATTGGTCACAAAATAGGGCGAGAGGTAACCCTGGTCAAACTGCATGCCGTCCGTGGTGATCACGTTCGTCTCGATGCCTTTGGCTTCTTCGACGGTAATCACGCCATCAGCGCCGCCGACCTTTTCAAACGCCTCAGCAATGAGCTCGCCAATTTTTTTATCATTGTTCGCCGAAATGGCGGCAACTTGGGCTGTCTCGGCCCGGCTGCTGACTTTCTTGCTGATTCGGTGCAATTCAGCCACAACCGCTTCGACCGCCAGGTCAATACCGCGCTTGACGGCCTGAGGGTTAGCGCCAGCCGTGATGTTACGCAGGCCTTCGTTATAAATAGCGCGCGCCAAAACAGTCGCCGTGGTGGTGCCGTCGCCGGCCACATCCGATGTCTTGCTGGCGACTTCTTTGACCAACTGTGCGCCCATATTCTCGAAATGGTCTTCGAGCTCGATTTCTTTAGCGATCGTCACACCGTCATTGATAATCGTGGGTGAGCCGTACTTCTTGTCGAGCACGACGCAGCGGCCGCGGGGGCCCATGGTAACCGACACAGCGTCGGCTAACTTGTTGACGCCCCGCTGCATGGCACGGCAAACCTCGTCATGAAACTTCATCATTTTTGCCATTTCTGAATTCCTCCGTTGTATTT
>CAZFUM010000081.1:0-11024 GCA_964521965.1 uncultured bacterium
GTGGCCGTCTCGGTGACCGTAGGGCTGTGACTAAACGTGGGTGAGGCACTAAAAGTCACGGTCACCGTAGGACTATGACTGAACGTGGGTGACATCGAAAATGTCGGTGTAAGCGTGTGTGTCGGCGAGATCGTGGGAGACATAGTCAATGTGGGCGAAACGCTAAAGGTTGGAGAAATAGTTGCACTGGGGCTGCGCGTGGGTGAAATACTCGGCGTGGGAGAAATGGTGGGCGACACCGTGGGACTGCCCGCAGGCGTAGGGCTAAGTTGAGGGAGCGATTGGCTCAAACCATAGTAGGCCACGAATTCAAGGGTGGATCCCGCATTAACCTGGTAGCCCGGGGCCGGAACCGCACTTGCCCCGCCCACGCTGCCCGTGCCTGTAAACCAAAGAACTACCGCTGTATCTGCTCGCGCATAGCTCGCGCTAATCGACTTGCCAATGTCTTTGTGTACCGCCCAATGCCCCGTGCCCGCAATCTCGTTCCAGTGTGCGAATTCTATGCCGTCAGGCTGTGTCGCAGGAAGACCAAAGGGATTGCTAAGTACAGCACCTGTGGCCTTCAGAGCTGGACCTGGCAAAACATTAAAGACCCACCAGTCTTCAGGCACGGACGAACCTTCGTAGATAGTGTTGTTAACGATGGTCGATAGACCGTTGTCGATTGAGAGTGGAGCATTGTCATAGGTTGATGAAAGTAGCTGCACATCCAGCATCAGACGAGCCGCTACCGTACTGCTAAATGCGCCGGTGTTCTCAATGCTCAAACGATACTCAATGGTATCGGCGCCAACTCCCGTACGCGGATTATTGACAATGGTAAAACGCTGGCCAAAGCGTAAGCTGCCTACCGCCTTAATACCGTAAATATAGGACCCCACGCCGTTGCCACCATTTTGCACAGCAGTCATCGGAACAATTACATCGGATGGCGCCACGCTTGTCTGCATATCAAAAGGAATACCCGCATAGTTAAAAACCAGATGAGAAGTATTCGTCTTTGCAACACCCACGTAGAGCAAATCGCCGCCGCTCACCGTCTCAGCCCAATGATTAAAACCAATCGTGTCAGCCAAAATACGAATTTGGTCAGATTGAACGGAAATTGTCAGAGCCTTCAGATGGCCCGTTAGGCAAAACGAAACCAGGGACAGAACCTGGATGAGACGCATGGCTAGGGCTTGCGGGAAGGGCTGGCAAGGGCAGGCTTAAGAGCCACCCAACGGGGACGCATATTAGCTCGGCCCCAGCGTTTAGAGCTTGCTCGGGCCTGCAATAGAATTTGGTCGCCCATTTTTGCACCCTTTAACTTAAAGCGGTGCACCAACGCTGGTTCTTTAGAACTTAGCCGCTTGCCCAAAGGCCAACTACGACCCCAAGCCATATCTATTTCACTCGGCCGGTTCAAATGCAAAGTAATAACAGGAGTTTTATCTTCTAGACTCACTTCTAAAAACTTGAAGATCAGGGCCATGTCAGCTGACCCTGGCTTATTCGAACGGCTGGGCCAAATCTGCTCGTTGGGTTCAGGCCAATCTTTATCAGGCCAAGGGCCTGCCAAGCCCGCGACACCTTCGGGAGCCTCGAGGTGCTTTTGACGCTCGTAACGGCTTGCAGCCCGCCAATCTTGGCGCCAAAGCACAGGCGCCAATGCTTTCTCTCGCGCCTCTTCACCCATGGCATCACCCACCCGGTACCAATCTTCGGTATCGAGCGTCAACACTAAGAAATCGACACCTGCGCCCGCTGGCACTTCAGTCAATGCCCGACCCACTTCATCCCAATCTAGTCCTTCAAGATCCCAAGGCGTCAGAGCCTCGCCTTCGCTCTTTGAAAGATCTGAGCCAGGCACCGGTGGCAAGCGATCTAACTCTTCAGGCGCAGCTAAAGACTGCGTAGTCATAGAAATGGGCGGCGGTTCACTGAGCGGCGCTAGATCTTCTAAACTATCATGGCCCAAGTCGGCATCAAGGCTTTTACGATCCCGACCTAAATCGCCTTTAAGTAAAAAATCGACCCCCATGAGCTGCTTCGCCCCGGCGGCTCGCATGGCCCTCACTTGATAAGCGACCCAAGCACGCATCGCAGCCGTGTGAGCCTGACTACCCTGGATCTTTTTAGCGCCACGAGATGGTCCAGCCCAAGCTCCCCGATAGATTATCCAACCGCCCAATGCGTTATGCCGGCCCAAAGCTTTGTCACTTCTCATGAGCTGAGTTGCCAGCCACGCCTGCCATTGAGTTTGAATTTTTCCCGTGAGAAATTTTTCTTCGCCGCCACCGGCGGTTGAAAAAGCCTCGTAGGCTAACGCATCCCACAAAACCGGAAACGCGTAAAGCCGCCGTAAAGCCATCGCATTAAGCAAAGCCATAAAATCACGAGCCTTAGCCGGATCAAATTTACCCAAGGTCTGACTAAAAGACATGGCGCCAAACAATGGGGCACGAAACAAAACGGCATTAAAACCAGCTGCAGCAGCTCGATCGAGCACTTTCTCACGTTCAACCTGGCTCAAGGCCAGCAGGTCGACTTGCTCAAGGGCGCGCAGTGGCAATCGAGCTTCTCCCACAACAAAACCCGCCCCGCTAGAACGTAAGGCCTCGAAATCTGCAGCATCAACACCTGCGGGAAAGAGGACCCATGCGCTGAGAATGCCAAGCAAGAAGCGCATCAAGTCTCTCCGGAAAGTTTTTCGAGCAAATCAAAGCTGTAGGCCCCACCATTGTGCTGATCAGAGAAGACTGGCTGAATGGCGTAACGCCCGACGGGTGAGACCGACACAATATTGAGGCCCGGAAACATGCCAGGCTCTAGCTCGAAGGAAGCGTGCCTGCATTTCGAACAAGGGCAATGCGCGCGCAACCAAGCCGCTTCAAAACGATGTTTGCGGCCGTCGGGCCACGCCAGATCAATGCCGCTGGCATCAGCCATTAGTTTGAGATCTCCCAAATCATCTTCATAGATCAAGCTCATTGATAAACACCCTTAAGCGGCTTGCGAACAATAACCACTGACATGTAGGTCACCAGAACGGGGTCAACCTGATCAAGATCTCGTGTGATCATCTCATCAGGCGTGCCCATTTTAACCAGCAACGAAGCATGCTTCAGCAAACTCATTTCACGCAGTAGTTCACGCAAATCAGCAAAACGCTTGCCTACTTTCATCAAGACTAGACTATCGAATCTTTCGAGGTCAGGACGCAAAGCTCTCACGTCAGTCAATACGGGCAAAATAGCAAGTCGCTCATCCTTTTCGCAGAGCGACATATTCAACAGAGCCGCGCCCTGGCTAAAAGAACTGATGCCAGCAATGGTCTCGATCTGAATACTCGGCTCTGCTTTACGCAATTCAGCCACTAGGTTCATATAAGTCGAATAGATGGCAGTATCGCCCAAGGTAATAAAAGCAGCATCCTTACCTTGACGCAGTGCTTCAAGCACCGCCTCGCGCGCGATATCCCAGGCCGGTTTAAGCACATCGGGCTCTTTGCTCATAGGAAAGATCAGTTCCCTAAGCTCAGCCCGGGTCTTAGCCACCACCGAATTAAGAAGGATCTGCAAAGCCATGCCCTCGTCACTAATCTTGGCTTTGGGCACAAAAATTACCGGCACACTATTCAACACACGCTGGGCTTTAAGTGTCAAAAGCTCAGGGTCACCGGGGCCTATCCCTACGCCGTACAGTTTGCCTAAACTACTCATCTATTCTAATCCATCTAAAAGATCGCCAACGGCGATGAAGATTTTATCTAGGGCATCGGCCAGCTCGGCCGACCCCTCGCTGAGGGGTATCATTTTTTCAGCCGCAGCCAACAAAGCTTCAACGGGTTCAGCCAAGCTCCAAGCAGCTTCTTCGCGGGTCAGGCGTTCAAAGCGCACCCACAATCGTTTTAGCCGCAAACGAGGATCGCTTTCGCTGCGAGCCGCTCGATCGCGTTCGAGGTTGTTCACTTAGCCTTTAATCTCAGTCTTGCCCTCAGCCATGAGCAAGAGGGCGTTCACCGCTGCCACAGCTGCGGGTGTGCCACCTTTACGACCCAGGCAACTAATATATGCCACGGGATCAGCCTGGCCTGCAGCCAATGCATCTTTGCTCTCTACCGCCGAGACAAAGCCGACAGGAACACCAATAATCAAATCAGGTCGCCATCCTTCTTCGCGAACGAGCCGAATAGCCTCGGTCAGAGCGGTCGGTGCATTGCCAATAACCAGCACACCCCCCGGACCGCGTTTGGCCATTTTACGCATAGACTCGATAGCTCGCGTATGTCCAGCCGCTTTAGCTGCCGCCATTACATCTGGGTCTGAAATGGGGCAAACAAGAGAGCCGCCAAATACTTTAAGACGATCTTTGCTGACCCCGGCTTGAACCATCTGAACATCACAAATAATGTCTGCGCCGCGTGCCATGGCTGCTTTAAAGGCAATGCTGAACCCAGGCGAAAAGCGCAGATTGCGGGCATAGTCAAAATCAGCCGTGGCGTGAATGACCCGCCGCACCACCGCATGTTCATCGGGTAAGAAACGAAAATGCGGCGAAAGCTCACTATCGATAATACGAAAACTCTCTTCTTCGATAGCCGCGGGCTTGCGAATCGTGGGCTGAACAGTCGCGATCATGGCGCTAACCCGCTTTCAACCCAACGCCCAAAAAGATATTCAGCCTCGCCTTGAACCCCGGCCGCCTTCATATTAGCGGCCATTTCTGGTTTAGACATGTAGCCCATGGCCACATCGATATCACTCGCATCGTGAGTGACATAAAGGATGGCGGGGTCAGATGCATCTTGATGCAAGCTGCGTTGGCTAGGAACATAGCCGCGCTTTGCATGGCGATGAGTATTGGCTTTGAAACGCTTGCGCCATTCGGCCACATCATTAACTCGATGGCGAACCACGACAATACCCGCGGCATGGCGACCCTTGCCTTTACGAACTTTAGGGCGAAGCATTTTTTTTGCATCAAGATCGCGCGCCAGCCACAACTGCACGCTGCTCCAACGCTCGCGAAGGGCCTTCGCCGTATCGCTCAGATCAACACTTTGATAAAAAACCCAAACTTTAGCAGCATTGCGCGGATCTTGATAAAGGGCCCAAGCCTTCACGCCATGAGCTAAACGATGAGGCTGACCGTCCTTCCATTCGCGTGCCCAAGCCTTGCCATCCTGAAGATCACCATAAATCGCCATAAGAACACCAGCCTCTGCCTGCAGGCCAGCCCGGGCTAAGAACAAGAGAAAAACCAAAAGCAAGTTTTTCACTTTTTGTCCTTCGGCATAAATTTGAGTGAACAAGAATTAATGCAATAACGCATGCCCGTGGTCGTTCGGGGCCCATCGTCGAAAAGGTGGCCCAAATGCCCACCACAGCGGGGACAATGCACCTCGGTGCGCTGCATGCCATGAGACGCATCCACCGTGGTAGACACCTTGTCGTCAGCCAATGGCTTATCAAAACTCGGCCACCCTGTGCCTGAATCAAATTTTGCGTCTGAGGCAAAAAGCTCAAAGCCACAGGCTGCACAAACATACTTGCCATCTGCGTGTTGGTCCCAATACTCGCCGGTAAACGGCTTCTCGGTTCCGTGCATACGCATCACTTGATAAGTCTCAGGCGGCAAATCTTGCTTCCATTCGTTATCTGCTTTCTTGATGACATCCCCCACGAGGGTCCCCCTATTTTCTGGCGGCAAGCCTTTACCGCGGCAAGCTAAACCCAAGCCCAGTACGGCCAAAATCATAAAACTAAGCAACCTTTGCATCACGCGTTCACCACCTCGAATTTCTCGACCGCTTTTGCCAAGCGAGTGGTGATCCCCACCATGGCAGCGAAGTAAAGTTCTTTGAGTGCCGCGTGCTCACTACCACTAAATTTCATAAAACAATCCAAGAGATGCTGCCCGTGGGCTTCATCTTCGAGATCATGCTGCAAGGCTCTCTCATAGAATTCATAGCGCATCTTGTAATCCAAACGTAGGGTCTCGCTAAGCATCGTCTTAGCCCGCGAAAAAAGTGAAAGCACCTCTAAAGTAACGTCGCTGCTAATACCCCCGCGATGCACCATCGACCCATAAAGAGCTTGGGCCACATACCAAGTCCGTAAAGCCGTAAGCTCGGCATCAAGATCCGCACTCAAAAAGAGCTTCTTTTGGATGAATTGCCCTTGCTCCATTTCACTGGCGCTAAGTGCAGGTAGCTCCACCAGCACTTTCTCGACAAAATCTTCCACACTAATTTTTTTGCGCTGAATATCACTCATTTTTCGCCTCTACGGCTTTGCCAAACGTGACATTGCGTGACGAAATCGCAGGCATCCTGGGGGCAAGCGCCCCAATGGGCGTGAAGATAGGTGGCCAGCCCCCCGTGTACGACATAACCCTCGCGCCGCGCCGCTTTACCGCTTTGCCTTAAGGTCCAACGGGTGGCCAAACTAGCTGCCGGAATGAATTCACTGTGATGAAACTCATGACCGCGCAATCTAGGCTGATCCTTACCGCGTGTGACTTCAGTATAGCCGAAATGCCGCAGGCCTGTCGTCATGTGGGTTTCACCATTTAGAACTCCCACCATGGAATGACGGTCACCGCTCAAGAGTCGAAGTCGCTTGCTCAAATAGATAAGCCCTCCGCACTCTGCGCGGCAAGGCATTCCCGCTGTGATAGCTTTTTTGATCGCTTTTTTCATGGGGTAATTTCGGGCCAAATTCGAAGCAAAAGACTCGGGAAATCCGCCGCCTAAATAGAGCCCCACGGAACCTTGCGGCAATGCCTTATCTTTAAGAGGACTAAATGGCAAAAGCTTAACGCCCAGAGATTCGAGTAGGCGCAAATTTTCAGGGTAATAGAAATGGAAGGCCGCATCCCACGCATAAGCGATACGCAGGGCCACGGCTCTTTGAGCAGGTTTAGGTACAAGCAAGCTGATGGGAGAAGCTTCTTGGGCGATGCGAGCTAAACTCATAAAATTAATACTAGCACGGGCTTTAACAAGAGCTGCTTCGAGACGTGCCTGCCAAGGGCCAACCTCACTTAAAGCGGTCAGGCCCAAATGCCTTTCTGCCAATTTTAGTTCGGGTATTTCAGGTAGCCATCCCAAGACGGGCAAGCCACTCAATTTTTTGATGGCAGGTACAATCAGTTGAGCATGCCGTTCGCCAGATACCTGATTTAAGATCACGCCCCGAATATCAACTTTAGGCGCAGCCTTACGCAAGCCTAAGGCCAGCGCACCCAAGGTGACGCCTGCTTTACGCGCACCGAGTATGAGGACCACGGGGCACTTTAATTCATAAGCCAGCTCAGCACTACTATGCCTTCCAAGCGGCGCGCCTTTCTTGCCGTCAAGCAAGCCCATCACACCTTCGATAACTGCCATGCCCGCGTTGCGCGAGCCCCGTTCAAAAGAACGAAGCAAGCCAACTCGACCACGGGTCATCCAACTATCTAAATTCCAAGCTTCGCGCCCTGCAGCCGCGCCGAGATACTGAGCATCAATAAAGTCAGGACCTGCCTTAAAGGCCGCAGGCTGCAGGCCTTCTTGCCGAGCCCAAAGCGTAAAAAGCGAAGAGATCGTGCTTTTACCAGCTGACGAAGCACCTGCACTAAACAAGATGCGGGCCGGCGCGCGGCGTGTCATCGTAGTAGCGCAAAAGCAAGCATGAGGGCGCAAGCAGCTTCACTGATTTGTTGGCCATAGCCCAACAAATCGCCACTGATGCCCCCTAGGCGCCGCTGGGCTTGGCCCACCGCAGCTGCACCTAGCACCAAAGCCATGCTGCACGTCATTGCAGCCCAAGCCAAATCTTGCCAACGACACCAGCCCATGCGCAAACCCAGCAGGCTCCATAGCGCTAGGCCACCTAAGAAATGGGCCCAAGCGGTGTGGGCATGGCGGGGCTGCGCTTGCTCAATATAGGCTGAGGACCAACTACCGGGTTCGCCCGCATAGGGTCTGAGTTGACACGCTAAGCTCAGATGTAGGCGCGACAAAGCCAAGGGCAAGGGCAAAGCCCAGAAAAGCTGCTGCGGCAAGAGGTTGAGCCAAATAAATTTAAAGAGCACAGAAAATACCAATCCCAGAGCGCCAAAGGTACCGATGCGGCTGTCATGCATAACAGCCAAGAGCTCGCGGCCTGAGCGCCTCGAAGCCAAGCCATCGATCGTATCAGCCAAACCATCCAAATGAAGGCTGTCGGCTGACCAGATCCAATAAATTAAAATCAAAAATGACCATAGCGGCGCATGGCTGCTCACCGGATCGAGCAAAGTTAGTTGCCGAATGACGAGCAGATCAAAACCTAAAAACCAACCCACCAATGGAAAATAGGCTGTGCTGGCGCCCATGTTTTCTGGGCTTGGCATGCTGGCGCTAGCCGAGCCTAAGCGCAAGCGAGTCAACGTGGCCAGTGCCAAACGCAAGGGGCTCAAACTTTATCCTTGTCGGTCACGCCAGCGCTCTCAAAGGTAGCCATATCTCGCAATAGCAGGCAGGCTGCATCGACTAACGGCATGCACAGAGCAGCGCCTGTACCTTCACCTAGGCGCAGCTCGAGGTGAAGGTAAGCGCGCAAACCCAAGGCTTCAAGCAAATGGCGATGCCCAATTTCAACACTTTGATGCGAAGCGATAAAAAAACGTTCCACCCCAGGGCTTAAACGCCAAGCTAAAAGGGCAGCTGCACCTGAAATGAAACCATCTAAAACCACAGGTACGCGACGACGGGCTGCAGCAATCATGGCGCCCGCCAAAGCCCCAATCTCGAAGCCCCCCAACTTTGTCAGCAAATCCATGCCATCTTTCGCATCAGGCTTGTTCACGGTCAGGGCCTTTTCAATCACGCTGACCTTATGTTCCCAGCCTGCCGCATCTAAACCCGTACCACGACCTGTCACATCACGCACCGGCATGCCAAGTATGGCCGCCACCAATGCACTTGAGGCCGTCGTATTGCCTATGCCCATGTCACCGGTGCCAAGCAAATCTAAGCCTTGGGCAAACAGACGCTCAAAGGCCTGAACGCCTGCTTCGAGGCTACCCATCGCTTGTTCATGACTCATGGCTGCACCTTGTGAAAAATCAGCGGTTCCCTGGCCTTGGCGCAGGACCAACAAATCTGAATGGGCAGCAAAAGCGGGCGCATTGACACCCACATCTAAAATCAGGACTTTAGCGCCTGAATGGCGAGCCAGCACGCTAATGCCTGCCCCGCCGGCCAAAAAATTCAACACCATCTGTGGCGTGACCTCTGCAGGATAAACACTCACGCCTTGACGGGCCACACCGTGGTCTGCAACTGCTAAGAGAATTGCCTTGCGAGGAAATGCCGGATCTTCTTGCCCCGTCATGCCTGCCAAATCTGCTGCTAGGTCTTCCAGGCGGCCCAAGGACCCCGTGGGCTTAGTTTTACGATCCCAACGAGAACGAACTTTCGCCGCCACGGCTTGATCAAAAATGGGCACGTTTCGCGTGATGAGTTCACTCATTCTAATACTCCACGCCTTTACGGGCAGCAATCCCCACGTCCATGGGGTGTTTTATCTTTTTGACTTCTGACACGTAGTCAGCCCTGTCAAGCAATGCTTGCGGCGCGCCACGGCCAGTACAAATCAGCTCGAGCGTGGCAGGCTTTCGATTGAGCCAGGCTTCAAAGTCAGCCCAAGCAATAAACTTGTCGCGTAACACATTATTCACTTCATCCAGTACGACCAGATCCCACTCTTGCCACTCTTGCGCCACATCTTCGAGCAAACCCATAACTTCGCCATGAATAGCGTTGCGGTCAGCATGCTTATCAAAAAAGGGATGACGCAACTGACCTCGGCGAAACTCAAGGCTGCCGAGTCCGTGACCCTCGGGCCCGGCTAAAGCATGCTCACCCGAATCTTGCGAGGCAGGCTTGAAGAATTGAAGCACCAAGACGTTGAGACCACGACCGCGCGAACGAAAAGCTTGGCCAAGAGCGGCTGTGCTCTTTCCCTTGCCATCACCGGTATAAACATGAATCAAACCTTTCTCAAGTTTTGCCATGGACCGCTATTCCTCCACATTCATATTCATACTTTCATGAAGCCTTCGATTCCCCAGCGAGCCGCCTGCAACAACCCTGCAGCCCACAAGCTGGCCAAAGCAAAAAGCCGCAGAGCTCTATCTAAGTCTGTGGCAACTGCATCGCGCTTACCGCCAAAATAGGCTCGTTCCTGAGCCAGGCCGCCGTAACTCAGTGCCCCACCTAACTTTAGATTCAAAGCGCCAGCAAAGGCGCCTTCTGGCCAAGGCGCGTTAGGGCTTGGGTGGCCTGGCGCAGCGGCTCTAGCTGCCCGCCAGGCATCCAAACTCGAGCCTGACAAGGCCGGCGCAGCCAGCATGACGCATAAAACCGAGATGCGGGCGGGCACCCAATTGAGCAGGTCATCCAGTCGAGCGGGCGCCCAACCCAAGTGTGTATAGGGCTCTTCACGATGACCCAGCATGCTGTCGAGGGTGTTCACCGCACGATATGCCAAGGCACCTGGAGCTCCCGCCACAAAAGCCCAAAACAAAGGTGCGAGCAGCCCATCGCAAAAGCCTTCGGCCACACTTTCGATACCCGCACTCGCAACGCCTCGTTCATCTAAAACGTCGACATCTCGACCTACAATACGCCCCAACCTAAGGCGCGCCTCATTCAAATCGCCTTGATCCAAAGCTTGTAAAAGGTCCTGGCCATGTCGAATCATATCTCGCCCCGCTAGCGCAAAATAGATCAGCAGCACGTTTACGGCAAAACCAGCACGCATATCCCATTGACTGGCAGCATAGACCAAGCCCCAAGCTAGCACTGCGCAAATGCCGGGCAGACCCAAGGCCAAAATCACACCTGCCCAACGCCTAGATCTAGAGCTCACCCGTTTCAAAGCCCTTGCCTTATACCAGACAGCGGCTTGGCCCATCAAACGGGTAGGATGCCACCGAAAGTTCGGATCACCCAATGCCCAGTCAACGCCATAGGCCACCAAAGCAGGA
Source organism: uncultured bacterium (assembly GCA_964521965.1). Lineage (GTDB taxonomy): Bacteria > Oederibacteriota > JAJYGY01 > JAJYGY01 > DAIDJD01 > CAZFUM01. Next base: position 11,005 of record CAZFUM010000081.1, read on the forward strand.
GCAAGCACCATCAGAGCAGG
>CAZFUM010000082.1:0-11021 GCA_964521965.1 uncultured bacterium
CCGCCCACCAATACAATTTCATCAACCTGGGGCTTTGCGAGACCCGCATCTTTCAAGGCCGCTTCACAAGGCTTCAGGGTGGCTGCGACCAGAGCTTTCACCAGTTCTTCTAGCTTTTCACGTGTAAGAGAAACGACCAAGTGGCGGGGCCCATCTTCTGCCTGGAACACAAAAGGCAAATTGATCTCGGTTTGCACAGCCAACGAAAGATCAATTTTGGCCTCTTCCGCCGCTTCTTTGAGCCGACTGAGAGCCAACTTGTCCTGACTGAGGTCAATGCCTTCGGTATTCTTAAATTCTTCTAAGAGCCAACGAATGATGGCCTGGTCAAAATCGTCACCGCCCAAATGGGTGTCACCATGCGTGGCCTTGACGTCAAACACACCCTTATTCAACTGCAGCAGGGTAATGTCAAAGGTACCGCCACCCAGATCATAGACGGCCACATTCACACGCTTACCCAGGTCCAGGCCGCAGGCCAGCGAAGCCGCCGTCGGCTCGTTGATAATGCGCAAGACCTCGAGACCCGCAATCTTCCCCGCATCTTTCGTGGCCTGACGCTGGGCATCATTAAAATAAGCGGGCACGGTAATCACGGCCTTGTCGATGGGCTCGTTGAGATAGGCTTCCGCATCAGCCTTGAGCTTGGCCAGCACCTGCGCCGATATTTCGGGCGGGCTGTACTTGCGCCCCTGCGATTCGACCCAGGCATCGCCATTATCTGAAGGAATGACTTTGTAGGGCACCAACGCGCGAGTACTCTCAAAGGCCTTGTCATTGAATTTCATGCCCATGAAACGCTTAATCGAGAAAATCGTTGTCTCAGGGCTGGCTGCCGACTGACGTTTGGCCGCGAGACCCACCACCGAACGGCCATCCCGCGAAAAGCTCACCACCGAAGGCGTGGTTTTACCACCTTCGCGATTGGGCAAAACGCGCAACTCACCCGCATGAATCACAGCCATGCACGAATTGGTGGTGCCCAGGTCAATGCCTAATACTTTTCCGCCTGCCACGCCGACCCCTTTTTAGACGCTCAAGAATAGCGCGCTCACGCCTTTGCGCAGACGTAGCAACGCTTCGTTCGCCGGATTAGCCTTCAGGCCCCTAGCGAGGACTTCGAGAGAAAAATTACCATTCTCAAGAATAGCTCCTACGAGAGCCAAATTATAGCTAGCCTCAGCAAAATCTGCCTCTAACTTTAATGCCGCACGAAAAACCTCGGCAGCCTTGACCCATTCGTTCCGCCGAGCCAGTTTCACGCCATCGATAAAGCGCGCCTCGGCCTCTTTCTTATCCTTACTCTTAAGCAATTTGATGCCCTTGGTCTCGCCTTCTTCGATCAGAGGATTAGCCATGCGAAAGTCATAGCGCTTGCGCTGAACCGGGTCCGAGAGGGTCTTATAGGCTTTCACCAAGGCAATAAAACGCTCGTTCGATTTCTCTTCGTCACCCGGATTGTGATCAGGATGCACTTGATAAAGCATCTGATGATAATGCTCATCCAGCTCATCTTGATTTGATTGACGAGAGACCCGCAGCAACTCGTAATAGTTTTTCTCAGGCATCGGCGCGCGAGCTTTCAAGTGAAGTTTTTTTCAAGTAAGCCTCTATCAAGTCATCGAGTTCGCCATCAAGAATGGCCGAGGGGTTGCTGTAATCGATGTCGGTTCGTGTGTCTTTGACCATCTGGTAAGGATGAAGCACATACGAGCGAATCTGCGAACCAAAGTTAATGTCTTTCTTCTCGCCGGCAATGTTATCCATGCGGGCGCGCTGTTCTTCTTGCGCTCGCACCAAGAGGCGCGATTTCAGCACCGACATGGCCGAGGCGCGATTTTTGATTTGCGAGCGATCACTCTGGCACTGCACCACGGTGCCCGTTGGCAAGTGGGTGATGCGAATGGCTGACTCGGTGCGATTGACGTGCTGGCCGCCAGCACCCGAAGCGCGAAACGTATCGATCTTGAGGTCGGCCTCATTAATCTCGACATTAATTTCGTCATCGACCTGGGGGAAAGGCTCGACCGATGTAAACGACGTGTGACGCCTGGCATTCGAGTCAAAGGGCGAGATACGCACCAAACGATGCACGCCTTTCTCAGACCGCAGCAGACCGTAAGCCCATTCACCATCGATCTGCAGTGTCGCGTTCTTAATGCCAGCTTCGTCACCGGGTTGCAAGTCAATCAACGTGACTTTAAAGCCTTTGCGATCAGCCCAGCGAGAGTACATGCGCAGCAGCATCGACGCCCAGTCTTGGCTCTCAGTGCCGCCGGCCCCGGGGTGAATATTCAGCAAAGCACCCAGACGATCATAAGGGCCTGAGAGCATGCGGTGAAAATCGAGCTCAGCGAAGCGCGCCTTAATGGCTAGTAAATTTTTAAGCAACTCTTCTTTGAGGCCGGCGTCGTCTTCGAGATCGAGCAGTTCAGCGCTCGCCCGCAAATCGTCCACAGCACCCTGCAGAGCCTTATGCGTCTCGATGTCACGTTTTGCCGCTGACATCTCTGACTGCTTGGCCTTGGCCGCGCGATTGTCGTTCCAAAAATCAGGGTTCTGAGACTCGTGCTCAATGCGACTTACCAGCGAAGTCTTGCCCTCGACGTCAAAGAAACCTCCGGTAGTCTTCCGCCCGGCCGGCCATGGCTTCAATATCTCGACTGATCTGTGAATCTAACATAGCTGCTCCTCTATTCTAAATCTGGGCTGCGGCGCCGAGGCGCGTCGGCCGCTAAGGGCTGACGGGTGGGCAACTGAGCCAGTTCCCTGAGCTTGACGCGCTGCTCGCTTAGGCGCGCGTTGGCTTCGGCCACACCCAGCCGGCCCGTCAGACGCCGAACATGTTCATGGCCAAAGGTCAGGCTGTCGAGTGACCCTTGCCCATCAAAAAGCGCCAACAAGCTATCTCGGCCAAGCTCGGTCCAGCCGCTCTTACGCAGCGTATCAGCCACCAAGACCAAGCGGCGCGACCAGGCGGTTTCGCCAGCACGACGCAAGGTATCGGCCGCCATTTGAAGCTGCCTCAAAAGAGCGGGATGTGTGAACATGGCCCCATCTTTGGGTGGTACTGGATTTGAACCAGTGGCCCCCAGTTTGTAAGACTGGTGCTCTAACCGCTGAGCTAACCACCCCTAAAGCGGCTCAAAGCGAGCCAGCCAGAAATAACGCAGAATTTTATATGAAATTTGGCCCCGAGACCAGCAAGAGCCATGCGATTTAAAGGTGAAAACAGGGCCCTTCAGGCCGCTGACTGGGCTTTGACCAAATGAACATAGCGCTCAAGACGGGCTACATCGGCCTTATTAATGGCCATAAATTTAACGCCAGCGGTAAATTTGCCACCTTGTTCAGGAAAGTTCCGTATGACCACGGCCAAGGCACGAATCGGGTCAGGCGAGGGTGGTACCCGCATTTCGACGGCCACGGATTGGCCTTCTTGAAAAGCTTGATCACCGACCAACATCATCCCCCCCACCGATATATTCTCAGTCACCAATTGCATGACATTCTTGGTTTTGCCAGCAGCGGTCTGGGGTTGGGTCAAATCTACGTAAGAGTTTGAGGCGGTCAGGCGTTCTGCTTCAGCATCAGCCACAGCCATATAACGTACGGGAATGCGGGCCGAGACTCTTTCAAATTGGCGCTTTTCTATGTATCCCGCGCCCGGCATGGTTAAAGATTAAAAATCTTGTCGGTTTTGGCAACTTCGACATTCACATCAAGCTCTTTCAATTCTTTACGTATTTCTTTCTCATATTCTGGCTTGATATGAAAAGCAATGATGGGCACGGTTAATTTGCGCCTGACTTTCTTAAGCTCTTGGCGCAAACCCCCGGGGGTGAGATGGCCCGTAATTTCAGCTAGTTTTTGCAGGCGATTGGGAAAGCTGACTTCAACCATGACGGCGCGCAGATTGGGGGCATCGCTGACGGCATCCCAAATCTCTTCGGTGGCCCCCGTGTCGCCGGTATAAACCAATGATTTGCTGTCTTTGGCCGTGATCACATAACCGCAGGCTGGCACCGGATGGTTAACTCGAATAGGCGTGACACGATAATCACCAATGCGAATCTCTTCTTTATCTTCCACCTTGACCATTTCGAGCACTGGCTTGCCATTAGGACGATTGATCTTTGTAAAATCAGGCCAAATAACATTATTCAAAATATTCTTGCTTAAGCCTTCGAGCGTTGTCTTGAGGCCGTAAACATAAACCGGGTCGGTGTCATTGGCAAAAATATTCACGGCCATATGAGGCAAAGCACCCACGTGATCAAGGTGCGGATGAGTAATAAGGACGTGACGAATTTTCGCCTGCTCATCGGTGCTCAGGACATGGCTAATGGTGCCCGCGTCCAAAAGCACGGAATCATCAAGCAAAAACGAGGTCAAGAAGCAGCCCGGCAGTTCCCCGCCATAAGGCCCCAATACCCTCAATTTCATCCAAACTCCATAAAAACTAAGCCGCCACGACCTTGCGGCGTTAACACAAAGCTATTTAAACAAAAAAGCTGCCTGACCCAAAGGGCAATATTTGTGATCTAAAACACTTGAAAATGGCCTATTTTAAAGGTTTTCATGCAAGCTTCAGAGAAAGCCCATAATTTTAGGCGATCAAACAGCGTGTTTTCAATACAAACGCCCTATTCAAATAAGCCCTGCCACGTTGAAGATTCGCAGTTCTTGGCCATTCACTTGGGGCAAACTTTGACCCAAAAGCTGAACCTTAAGCTGCTCGCGCAAAGCCGTGTAGTCCATTTCATGCAAGAGCCATTGGCGAGGGCTGGCACGACCCAATAATTCTAAGGCTGTTTCTCGGGCCTGGCCACTCAGCTGCCAAACCGTGCCATCAAACACAGGCCTAGGTTCAAAGCTTACTGCACCCAGGGTCAAGGCTGCGCTGCGTTGCGCCAAAAGGCTCTTGAGCCCAAGCAAGGCCTGCGGCTGCAAACCTTGCTCACCCAGCAAAGGTAAGAAGAGAGCCAAAACTCCTGGCCTGGGCCTTTCGACAAAGGCGCTCTGCTGAGCAGCGAAAGCCAAAGCTCGAAGATCTTCTTCATGACTCGCACTACTCAATACCACATAGGCCCCCCGCAAAGAGGCGCCGGCTTGAGGCTGGGGTATCAGTTTTTGCCAAAGCGCCTGTGCCTCGGGTGCGACCCAGCCTCTCAGCCAGCTACGCTGCGCCTCTTGCCGACGCCTGCGCCACCATGCGCCTAGCCCCAAGCCTGCCATGCTCAGCCCCAAGCCGATCGTCGCTGGCCGCGCCAGCAGAGCTTGATGCCAAGCAAAGTCGGTGGCCAGCCAAAGCAGCACGCCCAGTGCCAGGCTCAAACCAGCCCAAAAAGGCAGCACTGCGAGTGCGACACCTGCCAATGCGCCCAAGCCCAACCAAGCCCATAACCGACTTGCCGAGACCCGAGCCGATGGCGCCGATTGCACTTGGCGCAGTACCAAGGCACAAAAAATCTCTCGTTGGCGCGTAAAAGCTTCCGATAGCGCCAACCACTGCGGCCAAGGTTGATAAAAAACCACTTTGTCTTTGATGTCAGCTAAAAACGGCGCTTCTTCAATGTCATTGACGCGCACCCAAGGCAATTTCGCGCGTTCATTTTCTGCGCCTAACCAAGCTGTGCCGCGCGCATTGAAAGGGTGGCGAGCACCTTTAAGTTCTAAGGCTGTCATCTCGTCACCACGCCAGAAAAAGCGCAGACCTGCATTGGGCACATCATAAAGGCGGCGCGCAGCTTCGAGGCCAAGACCATTCACCCAACTGCGACGAGCTTGAAAGACCAAGGGTGCTTCAACCGGCTCGTCTCGCTGCGAAGGCGCAGGCGCGGCCAGGCCTGCACGGCCCGCGGCGGCGGCGGCAAAAACTCGCAAGGGCGCACGCGAGGGGCGCCATTGCAGCGTCAAAATCTGCTCACCACGGCCTTTGCGTGAAACTTTATAGCCGCCCAAATATTCTGAGCCGGCCGTACCCGATAGCGGATCAGGCCTGAGGCTCGCTTCTTCAAAGGCCAGGGGCAAGATGACATTGCCGCACTGGCGCATGGCTTCGGCCAAATTATCATCGACACCTAGTCGCCCGCGCAAAGCGAGCACTTGTTCTTGCAAAGGTTTGGCCGACTTAGCCGGCAGGCTGGCGCCGGCAAGGCTAAGGTCTTCGAGCATGAGTTCGGCGTCGCGCTGGCTCGCGTCATCGAGCCATGCTTCGAGCACGATGGCTTTGGCGCCACCCCGAGCCAAGAGGCGCAGATCGCGCGCCAACTCTTCGCGGCGCCGAGCCTCATTCCAACCCGGCTCAGGCTGACCTTGAATGGCTAAAGCAAGTTGAGAGAGAGGCTTGGCGCTGGCTCGGCCCTCGCCTTTTTGAAATACGGCCCAAAGGCGTTCTTCGATGCGAGTGAAAAAGGCACCGCCCGCCAAGGCGCTCACTAAAAAAAAGAACCCCGCGCCGACCAGCGCCGCTTCGAGCGGCTCAGCCATGCGCGGGGATTTTGGGCTACCCCAGATTTTGAGCATGCTCAGAGTCCGAACTCTTCTTTCATCTCTAGGTAGCGAATGAATTTTTCAAGATTCTCAAGGCTGGCGATGACAATCTGGTCGCCTTCCATATGGGTGATCTTGGCGCGGTCAAATTTATCGAGTATCTCGCGAACTTTAGCACCTTCGTTTGACATGCCGACCATCTTAGCCAACTCGTCAATCGTGAGGCCATCTGGCTTGATATCAGCCGTCTTGTTGCCGCCGGCCTTATGGGCCAGGTGCACCAGGGTGTGGGCCACCCGGCTATTGGCATCGCGAATCAATAAGTTTTCAATTTGCTTGTTTGCGTCGCGTAAGCGCGCGCTCATGTTCTTAAGAATTTTCTTAACGATACGGGCATTGTTCTGCATCTGCTGCTCGAACAATTCTTCATTGAGCACAATGCATTTAGTCTCGTCCACCGAGGTGGCCGAGGCCGAACGGGGGCCCTTATCAATAACTGCCATTTCGCCAAAAAAGTCGCCATCTTCGAGGATGACAAGGGTTTTCTCGGCGTCCTTGGATTTCTTAGAAATACGAATGCGACCGGTCTGAATAATAAACATCTCAGCGCCGATTTCCCCTTCCGAGAAGATCTTCTCGTTGGGTGCAAAAGTACGTCCGTATTTGGTGAAAATCTCGTTTTGGCTTGCCATGGTCCCTCAAACGGGGCTGTGGAAAAGTTGTTCATATTCTAGGGGTAAGTGCCTACCCTTTGCCAGCTAAAAATGAAAAAGGGGGCTAAAAGCCCCCTTTTTCGTCACGCTATTTTGCCGACTTATTCAACCGGAGCCTCGGGGGCCTCCATGTTGGGGCTAGCATCTGACCTCATCGAAAGCCCAATTTTACGCTCTTCTAAGGCCATTTTGATGATCTTGGGCTCGAGTTCATCGCCCACATTCACGGCATCCTCGACCTTGGCGGGCGGGTTGTCAGAAAGCTGGGAAATATGAATCAAACCTTCGATGCCAGGTTCAATTTCTAAGAAAGCTCCAAAATTCGTGATTCTCAGGACCTTGCCTTTGACCATGTCGCCAGGCTTAAAGCGGCTGTCAAGGCCTGCCCAAGGATCAGGCTGGAACTGCTTGAGCCCCAACGAAATCTTGCGCTTCTCTTTATCAATCGCCAGCACCATGACTTCGAGATCATCGCCCTTTTTCACCAGGTCGCCCGGGTGCTTAAGGCTTGAGGTCCAGCTCATGTCGCTGATGTGCAGCAAGCCTTCGATGCCGTCTTCCAGCTCAACAAAGGCGCCATAGTCGGTCAGGCTCTTCACCTGGCCCTTGACCTTGGTGCCGATGGGCAGACGCTCGTCCATGACGTTCCATGGGTCATCTTCAGTCTGCTTCATGCCGAGAGAAATCTTTTTGTTTTGCGTATCGAGGTTCAGCACCAGCACTTCAACTTCTTGGGCCAAAGCCACCACCGCCGAAGGATGCTTGACGCGCTTGAGCCACGACATTTCGCTCACGTGCACCAATCCTTCAACGCCTTCTTCTAATTTAACAAAGGCGCCGTAGTCGGTGAGATTAACGACTTTGCCCTTGTGGCGCGAACCCACCGGGAACTTATCGCCAATATGGGTCCAAGGATCTGCTGATTTTTGCTTGAGACCCAGCGAGATCTTGCCGTTTTCTTTGTCAACCGACAGAACCTTAACTTCAATTTCTTGGCCAATCTGAACCGCTTCACTCGGATGAGAGACGCGACCCCAGGCCATATCGGTAATATGCAAGAGACCGTCAATGCCGCCCATGTCAATAAAAGCGCCGTATTGCACGATGTTTTTGACCACACCACGGCGAATCTGACCGGCTTGAATCTCTTCGAGAGTCTGCGAACGCTTGCTGGCACGCTCTTCTTCTAAGAGAACTCGACGGCTGGCGACCACGTTACCGCGGCCACGGTTAAACTTGATAATGCGAACCGCCACGTTCTGGCTGATGAATTGATCCAGATCAGATGTCGGCCGCAGGCCCACTTGCGAAGCAGGCAAGAAGCAATCGACGCCATTGATATCAATGACCAGACCGCCCTTAATGCGACGCGTGATAATGCCTTCCATGACTTCTTGGTTCTCAAATGCTTTAAAGAGACGCGACCAAATCTTCTGGCGGTCAACTTTCTGCTTGCTCAAAACCACGCGGCCTTCGGCGTCTTCCATTTGCTCGAGGTAGACTTCAATCTCCTCGCCGGCCTTAATCTTTGTCTCGCCATCTTTACCGCGGAATTCTTCGAGCGGAATAATGCCTTCGGACTTATAACCCACGTCCACCAGCACCATATCCTTATCAATGGCCACGATAATTCCCATGACCACTTCGCCTTCCACAACGTTCTTCATCGAGTCCAGGTACATAGCCCTGAAGTCTTCGGTGGCGTCGTGATTGACCTCGGAATCCTGCAGTTCTGGATCATTGTCCAGAGTCTTGACGACGAACCTGTTAATCACTTGCATATTGATTGTTTCCTCTCTCGATTTTCCCTGGCACGAAGGCTCAGGGCCCGCCCATGGGGCAGGGCGAAAATTAGACCACAAAGTTTGGAAATGGTGTAGGGGAAATTAACCCAAAAACGCAGTAAATACGGGGGTTTTAAAGTAGCCGCAAACTCTCAAACACTCCTATCAAGTCCAGCCCAACGCTAATTATGGGCATTCTTGCACCCACTTAGCTTCAAAGAATGAGGCCATTCATGATTTTGAGACAAGCAGAATGATGACAGCTTACGGGATGGCAAGCTGCGCAGGGCTGTGAAACTGGTCCCAGTCACGGGCTTCGCAAAAGGCTTTCACTTGGGTCGTTGAGTCGTTCAAGGCTAGAACCTCGATGTAGGAGACTTGATTGCGTGGGCCTTTTCAGTATGCCTGCAACCGCCCGAGGCGAAGCGCGAGCAACCCCAAAACTGTCCATTCTTCCCACTGCGCAGCACAAGCCGCCCTTCCAAGCAGCGTGGACAGATCCGCTCAATCTGGCCGCACTCGACGCCCTTGCAGCGATACTCCAAGCCAACCCGAAGCATTGGATGGGCATTGCACTTCTCGCAGCGTCGAGCCGTATGAGTGCAGTAGGGAAAGTTGCTGCAGCCATAGAACGGCTTGCCGAAATGCCCAGCTTTGAGGCTCAGGTTCCCTTCGAGACAGGCAGGGCACTTGACCAGATCAAACTGTACTTTTTTCGTTACTTCGTCCAAATCGAGCCTGAACTCGTATCTCTTGCTTTCAGATCCCACGATCTCTCTAACAAATACCGAGGGAGCGAGAACGTCCGACAACACGTATGTATGGTGCCGGGCCCGGGTCAGGGCCACATAGAATAGGCGGCGTTCTTCCGCGAAAGGAAAAGCGTCCTCTTGCGGAAGCACCAACTGCAGCAACGGTTCGTCCTCGATCTGCGAAGGAAACCCTAAGCGGCCATCGTCGACGTCAAGCATGACAACAAAATCCGCTTCTTTGCCTTTACTGCCATGAGCGGTAACGAATTCTATACTGAGGCCGCTGAACTTATTCTGGATCGATTTAATATTTTTTGGTCGAACGTAATGATAGCGCCCGATCAGAAAGACAGTGGCACGCTTGCCAGCGACCACCCTTTTGTCCGACGCTATGGCCTCTAAACAACGGTTCAAAGCAACGTGGCTCTGCTCTTTGGAATACTTGACAATCGTCACCGCGCTTTCTTCCACCTGCTGCCAGGCCCTGACATACTTTCTCAGTTGCCCAGGATTGCGAGTGACAAAATCCCCCGAAAACTTTCCCAGCTTGCTGTTGTAGCGAAAGGTCATGTCCAAGTTCACTTCGGCGCGCAGCCCGAAATGCTTCTCAAACTGGGTCATCAAGGTCAGATCCGCGCCGCTGAATCGGTAGATGGACTGCCAATCGTCCCCAACGCAGAACAGCGTGCACCCTTCAACCGCATTCCTCAACGCCAGCAGCAGGCGCGCACGTGCCGGAGAGATATCCTGGAATTCATCGACCAAGATGTGTTTGAACACCGGCCGATAGAGTCCTTGCTCCACCGCTTCGGCAGCCTGCACGATCATATCGGCAAAATCGATCTCACCGGTTTTGTGAAGCTGCTCGTTGTAAGCGGCGAGCATAGGCTCAAAAAGACCGAGAAAAGCCTGAGCCCGCCCCAGGTCTGCTGATTTTTCGGCCCGTTGCTTGAGTTCGGAAAAATCCAGGGCGCTCGACTTATAGACGTCCAAGAATTTGCAAGCGACCTTTTCCAGGCTGCGGCCCTTTTTGGCCTCTTCAGCCTGGCCCAGGTTTAGATCCGGCTCCCCAAACACCACACCCAACGCTTCTAACCTCGGGCGTAACTCCCTGAAGATCGCTTGGTTTTGAAACTGATAACTGTAAGTCTCCACCATCTTGGTGCCGCGTTCGGCGTGCAGCTTCCTTTTCCATTCCATCCCTTCTTGGTACTTCTTCTGATCGACGAAAGGGGCCGTCTTGCCCCTCTCATCGACGCCAAAGTGTTCGATATAGA
>CAZFUM010000083.1:0-10850 GCA_964521965.1 uncultured bacterium
TAGCGAAAAACGCTGAAAAAACAACGAGAAACACAGCCTTGCCGGGATTTAGCAGCTTAAAATAAGAAGATTTCGCTATTTCACGAGAAATAATCGACCGTATGCCATTCGGAATCAACTTTTCAACTATATTTGACACATTTTCAACTATATTCGATGAACTTATAGATTTATTTAACAAATATGTGTCATTTTTGCCTGAATCAACACGAATTTTTCCATCTTTTCCACGAATTTCTCTTACTTTTCTAGATATTTCTCGAGTTGTTATGCCTTTTTCAACAATTTCTCTCGCTAAATCCTTGATTTTTTCTTTGTCTTCAACTTTCAGCAGTTCCCTAGCATGACGTATCGAGATCACAGCGCGAGCTGTAAGTTCTTGAAGATCGCCTGGTAACTCGAGTAGGCGGACGATCTCAGAAATCTGCTGCTGCTTAAGATTATAGTACTTAGCGATAGCATCTTGGCTCATGCCAAATTCATCAGCCAGGCGGTAATAGACTTTGGCCCTCTCGATCGGGTTCAGGGGCACAGAATCATTGGTACTCACTGCATAATCAAGCATTTGCAGGTCGCTAAGATCTCGAATAATAGCCCGTATGTCTTTGAGGCCTAGTTCTTTGCAGCATCGAAAGCGACGTTCACCATCGGCCAGCTCATAATGCGCCTCATCCCAATCGGATCGGTACAGCGCATTGTCTTTCTTGATTTCACGCAGTACCACAGGCACCAGCAGGCCCTTTTCAGCAATACTGCGCTTGGTGCTTTCCATGACTTCGGGATCAAAAAGCTCACGGGGCTGGAAAACACCGCGATGAATAAGACGGAGGGGGACTTCGACTACTTCTTCGTGAATTTTCTTCATGTGGCAAATTATAGTATGATTCGGCTATGAATTACTTTGAAAAAAGACGCCAAGAAGAGCCCCTGCTTTACGCCAAATTGCCTAAGTATTTGGCCTGGTTAGCAGGCTCTGGACCTATCTTAGAAATAGGCTCTGGCTGGGGCGATTTTCTTGAATTGGCCCGCCAAAAGAAGCTCAAAGCTGAAGGCATTGACCTCGACCCTTTGCGTGTTAAAGCCTGCAAAGGTCAGGGCCTCAATGTCCGCCAGGGCGATGCCTTGGCCTATATCAAACGCCTCAAGCCAGGCAGCATCAAGGGCGTATTTTGCTCAAACGTCATTGAGCACCTCACGCCCCAGCAGGCCGCTTCCCTGCTCGATTCCCTGGCTCGCATCTTGCCGAGCGGCGGCCGCATTGGCATGGCCACGGCCAACCCCCGCAGCCTGGAATTGATGAGCGAAGATTTTTGGGCCGACGAAACCCATGTCAGGCCCTATCCCGCTAAACTCTTAAGTAAAATGCTCATCGCACGAGGCTTCAAAGTTTATCGGGCAGATGCTGACGAGGACAGTCGGCCTCAAAGCCCACTGCGAACATTCGTACGAAAATTTCGCGGCCTGCTTTTGGGTCGCTACTTTGAAGCATCTGAAATTTGTATCTTGGCGGAAAAAACCGAGCAAATCTCAAAAACAAAAACTATTTCTTAATCAGAGACTTCTCAACGGCTGCCTTCAGGCTTTGCGGAAAAGGCGAGCGACAGAGTCCCTGCTCGGTGACGATGGCGCTGATGTAGCGATAGGGTGTGACATCAAAAGCAAAGTGCGCGGCCTGGGTGCCCTTGGGCGCGATCAATTTGCCCTGCACCATGGTGACTTCTTCAGACGAACGCTCTTCAATAGGAATTTGATCGCCTGTCTCTGTCGCTAAATCAATGGTCGATGTCGGAGCCACTACGTAAAAAGGCACTTTGTGCTCTTTGGCTAAAATGGCCAAACCATAGGTGCCTATTTTATTAGCAACATCGCCCTGGGCCGTAATGCGATCAGCACCCACGATGACTAAAGAAACTTGTTTGCGTGCCATGAGCAAAGCTGCCGTGCTATCGGTAATCAACTTGTGATCAATACCCGCAACTTTCAATTCGTAAGCCGTCAAACGCGCGCCCTGCAAATAGGGCCGGGTCTCGTCCACCCAGACGCTGATCTTCTTGCCTTGCTTGTGGGCCGTGGTCACGCAACCCAGTGCCGTACCAATACCGGCTGTGGCCAAGGCGCCCGTATTGCAATGGGTTAAAACTTGGTCGCCATCACGAATCAACTCAGCGCCAAAGTCGCCCATGGCCTGACACATAGCGATGTCTTCTTTTTCGATCGCTTGCGCCTCTTTGTGCAGCACGACCTTTAACTTTGTAACCGGCCAAGTGCGATTAATATAAAAAGCGTGCAGCATGCGGTCTACGCCCCAAGCCAAATTAACAGCCGTGGGACGCTGCGACTTGAGATATTCAGCCGCCGTATCGAGATCTTTCTTGAAACCTTCAAAATCTTTCGCTTTGCTAGCCAGGGCAGCTTGAGCCATGCCGAAGGCTGCCGCCACGCCAATGGCTGGCGCGCCGCGCAACTTCATTGACTTAATGGCAGCGCCCGTTGCTTTATAGGTTTTGCAAAGTTCATACTGAGTTTTGTGGGGCAGGGCCAATTGATCGAGAATCTTGACCCCTTCTTTTTTCCATTCGATGGCTTTAAGCATGCGCTTACCTCTTAGAACTTGCCACGGGTGATGACCTCGGCCATCAAGCGCGTGAGCTTAGGCTCAGCCTCACCCGCAATGCGGATGATTTCTTTGATATCTGCCGGCTTAAGGCGATCAGCGATGCACTCATCGGTGATCACCGAAATACCCAATGTTTTAAGGCCCATATGCACAGCCGCAATCACTTCGGGCACGGTGCTCATGCCTACCACATCGGCAAATTGACTGAGCATGCGGTATTCAGCACGCGTCTCAAGATTAGGGCCGGTGACTGCCACATAGACGCCGGTGTGGCAGCGTATCTTATGCTCGGTGGCAATGTTCTGCGCCAGTGCAATCAAGTCGCGGTCATACGGCGCGGCCATGTCAGGCCAACGCGGCCCCAGCTTGTCATCATTTTTTCCAATTAAGGGATTGGCGCCCAGCATATTAATGTGATCTTCGATAATCATGAGGTCGCCGGGCTTGTAATGCCGATTCATGCCACCGCAGGCATTTGAAATCATCAGGGCTTTTACGCCCAAGGCCTTCATCACGCGAATGGGAAAAACCACCTGCTGTGAGCTGTAACCCTCATAAAGGTGAAAGCGTCCCTTCATTGCCACCACTTGCTTGCCGCCCAATTCACCCAAAACCAGCTCACCCGCGTGAGATTCAACGGTGCTCAAAGGCATGTGGGGTATTTGGTCATAGGAAATCGTAGCTTCGACCTTAATTTCTTTAGCCAAGGCTCCTAGGCCTGTGCCCAAGACTATGCCGACTTCAGGGCTGGTCTTGCTCTTGGCTTTGATGGCGCCGGCGGCTTCTTCAATCTGCTGCATCAGTTCCATAGTCTTTAATTTTCCTCTCTTGTATTGAAAGTGCCGACACTCACTTGCCGAGTTCGCGGCCCCGGTCACGCGCAGCCGTCAGGGCTTTAGCCACTAGCTCTCTAAACCCGCCGCCTTCAAAAACTTCAATGGCCGCGGCCGTGGTCCCGCCAGGTGAAGTCACGCGTTTACGTAGCTCAGCGGGCTCGACTTGGCCTTGGGCGATCATCTCGGCAGCGCCCTTTAAAGTTTGGGCAGCAAGCTTGAAAGTCGTGGCTTTATCTAAGCCCAAACTCTCACCCGCAGCCTGCAGGCTTTCCATCAAAAGAAAGACATAGGCCGGGCCTGAGCCCGATAGCGCGGTGACCGCGTCCATCTCTGATTCGTTTACTTGGGCGCAGACGCCAAACGATTCTAAGATCAGCTGAGTTTCTTGGGCATGCTGGGCTGTAGCCCCAGGCCCTAAACAAAAACCTGAAGCGCCTAAACTGATGAGGGCCGGAGTGTTGGGCATGACCCGCACCACGGGCACATCTTTACCCAAAAGGTCCTGTATCTTGGCTATGGTGACGCCAGCTGCAATCGACAAGACAAATGCGCCCGGCTTGATCTTGCCCCTAAGGCTTGGCAAAAACTCAGCAAAAGCCTGGGGCTTGATGCTGAGCACCACAATATCAGCTTGAAGCACGGCCTGGGCTGCGTCATTGCTGACTTCAAGACCCATGGCCGCCGCCATCGCCAAGCGATCAGCCGAGACATCGCAAGCAATAATCTGGCGCGCACTGGCTACGCCACCGCCTTGCAAACCTTTGATCATGGCTTCGGCCATATTGCCCGCGCCAATGAAGGCTATTTTCTTGCTGTTGAGTCCCATATTTACCTTTTATTGAAAGAGGGCGGTGCCAACACGAATGAGATCTGCGCCCTCTTGAATTGCAATTTCAAAATCTTGACTCATTCCCATGCTGAGCTTGAGACCTGGCACATGGCTATCCAGACGATCACGCAATAAGCTCAGCGCCTGAAAAGCGGGTCTCGGGTCGCCTTCGGCAGCGGCCATGCCCATCAGACCCTCAAGCTTCAGGCCCGGGATCTTTGCCAAAGCTAAAAGCGCCTCGTCTTCATCTTGAAGTGCAAAGCCATGCTTCTGAGGCTCGCACGAAATATTCACTTGTGCGTAAATTCTTTGTATCTTACCCAGCTCGCCAGCCGCAACTGCGATCTTCTCAGCCAAGCGACTCGAATCAACACTTTGAATCACATCAAAGAGCTCGACGACACTCTTAGCTTTATTGCTTTGAAGGTGGCCAATAAAATGCCACTCACCCAAGTCTTTAAGCAAAGGCAGCTTGTCTTGAGCCTCTTGCTGGCGAGACTCGCCAAAAACTTTGCAGCCAGCGTCAGCCGCTTCACGCAAACGGGCTAGGGGCTGGAACTTGCTGACTGCGACCAGGGTCACGCTCTCGCGACTGCGGCCAGCTTTGAGGCAAGCCGCAGCCATGCGCGCTTCGAGAGCCTTAAGATTATCAGCAATTGACGCCATCACCCCACCGATTCAGAAAACGGTGCTATTTTAGGGGTTTTAGCAGCACTTGGCTAGGTCGATTCAGCTTCGTGCCATGACGCTTAGCATGCGGCCGGTCTTTCCCTGATCCCGCCGATGCGAAAAGAATTCAAGAGGATGGCAAGCCGTGCAAAGTCTTTGAATCTCAATGTTTTGTTCAGGAATACCCAAATCTTTAAGCTGACGGCCAACGCAAGCCCATAAATCTAAATTGAAATGACCGTCTTTCAAAGGCGTGCAAAAGCTCTCATGCCCTGCCTGCTTTTCAAACAAGCGATATTGGGCTTCGCTGAGTTCAAGATGACAAGGGCCCAGACACGGGCCCAAGCCCACCCAAAAGCGCTTGGGGTCTGCGCCCGACTGACCCAGAAAACTCTGAGCCAGCTTAGCCGCAATTCTCATTTCAGCACCACGCCAACCTGCATGGGCCACGCCCATCAGACCCGTCTGCGGATCAAGCATGAGAATGGCTAGGCAATCGGCATGGCCCACGCAAAGCGCTAAGCCTCTTTCAGCCGTCATCAAGCCATCACAGTCTTCGAGGCCCCGTGCCCAGCTATCAAACCCACGGCCAGCATCGTCAGCACCCGCCTGGCGGATCACATCGCCGTGCACTTGGCGCATGAAAACGAATTGCTCAGAAGACAGCCCTAAATTCTTAGCAAAGATATGGCGATTAGCACTAACGAGAGATGGCTGATCGTCGGTGTTAGAACCCAAATTAAGAGAATCATAGGGCGGTGCAGATTGGCCTCCTTGGCGGGTCGACGTGAGAGCGACAAAGCCTGGGGGCACGGTCTTAAACGGCAAGGACACGGTCTATTTCAAAGCGATTTTATAGCGCCGTATGCCTTCAAATAGGCCTTCGGCTACTTCTTGCCTAAAATCAGAACTGCCCAGCAGCCTGGCCTCGCTGGGATTAGAAATAAAGGCGACCTCGACCAAGATGGCGGGCATCATGGTGCGCGCCAGCACATAAAAAGGCGCATAGCTCAGGCGGCGCTTGGGCAGGCGCAGCGTCTGCAAGAGCTCATCTTGCACCTTTTGAGCCAGCATAATGCTCTGCTCACGCACCGTGCTCTTAGCCAAATCGGTCATCAAGATTTCAAGCCAATTGGCGTCTTCGTTTTCTCGTTTGGCCAGATCAGCAGCCGCACGATCTGAGGTGCGCGAATCAAAGAAAAATACCTGAGAGCCTCGGCCTTTGCGATTGCGCGACGCGTTATTGTGAATGGATATAAATAAATCTGCGTCTAATTCATTGGCAATGATCGTCCGCTGGCGCAAGGTAACAAAGAAATCAGAATTACGCGTGAGCGAGACTTCAATGTCGGGTTCGCGTTCTTGAATCAGACGCGCCAGCTTCAGGGCAATGTCGAGGCAGACGTCCTTTTCACTCGTACCAAAGCCGCTCGCACCCGGATCTCGGCCACCGTGGCCCGGGTCAATCACAATACGGCGCAAGATGCCTTGCGTAAGTGGCGTAGGCTTGGGGGCAAGAAATGGCGTGGGTTCAATGAGCAGCACCGGACTAGCATCGACCAGCGCGGGCGTTGCTTTGGGCTTGGGCAAAGCCGCAATTTCTTCAAGGCTGGCCGGCTCAGGCTTTTGCAGCTCAGGCGCCAAATAACCCAAAATCACGTCTAAAGATGCTTTATCAATCCATAGACGCCCATCTTGCCATAGGGGCGCTTGCTTCAAAGCTAAACGAGATTTCTCGGTATAGAGCCAGGGCTCGCCCAGCATGAGGCCAACTTTAAGGCCGCCCTTTTCAAGGGCTGCCATTTTGAGCGACGGTCTAAAACTAATTGAGGCACCTGCAAACAGCGCGATTTCTTTGAGTGGCAATAGCTCATGCGAATCTTGCGCATGAAGCGTCGCGACCACCAACTCGCGTTTTTCTGCGGCCTTAAATTTATAACCCGGGCCTGCGTGCACTGGCCTTGGAGCCAAAAGCCCCAAGGCCAGCAGCGCCAGCCATGCGTAATTCGCTTTCAAGTTCCTTAGGCCGCCGGGGCCATGCTGCGCGCTGCCTCGCCATGACGGCGGCGCATAAAGGTGGGAATATCAAGATCATCAGCGCTCGGCATGGGCGCCACGCGAATGCCCTGTGCTTCACCGTTTTGCTTAGGAGCCGCAGAAAGATCGAGATGATCCATCCACTCAAGGCCCCGCCTAGGCTCTTCGACTTTCTTGGCAGAAATGCCCGCGCCGATCACTGTGACGCGAATATCATGAACTTGATTCGGATTAACGGCAAAGCTGGGTATCATATTGCAGTCCTTACTACCGCTGCGACCCACCATTTCAAGAATGGCGCTCTGATCCGTCGCCGTAAATCGTGTCTCGTCTTTCACTGACATCAGAACCACCATCGCCTTGGCACCCTCTAGCCCTGGCCCCTCTAAAAAGCCATTGGTCAAAGCTGCCTCAGCCGCGCGCAAGCTGGCTTCATCGCCGTCAGCCCCGCCCACGCCCATAAACAGACCCCCGCTCTCGCTCATCACGGTGCGTACGTCATTGAAGTCTGCGTTCATCAAGCCGTGGCTGGTAATGATGTCAGAAATGCTTTGAATAGCGTGCATGAGGGTCTCGTCTACTTGGCGCAATGCTTGCGTAAAAGGCACATGCGCCGCTACCGACAAGACACGGTCGTTGAGCAGCACTAAAGATTTATCGGTCACCTTACTTAAGGCGACTAAGCCAGCCTCAGCCCGTTTCAAAATAGCCGGACCCTCTTTGCCAAAAGGCCGCGTCACAACGGGAATGGTGAGTATGCCTAAGCGCCGCGCGATCTCGGCAATGACAGGTGCCGCACCCGTGCCGGTTCCTTTGCCCATACCCGCTGCAATAAAAACCATATCCGCGCCTTTGAGCACTTCGATGATCTCGTTCTCGCTTTCGAGGGCAGCTTGACGACCTTTTTCAGGGTCTGCGCCCACGCCTTTGCCACCGGTCAGCTTAGCGCCCAGCTGTAGTTTAATCGGCGCCATGTTGCTAGAAAGCGACTGCATATCGCTATTCATGGCGATGAATTCTACGCCCTGAACACCCGCCTCAATCATGCGGTTAACGGCATTGCCGCCAGCCCCGCCCACGCCGACTACCTTGATGCAGGCCGAAGCTTTGAAAGTTTCTTCAAGCTCAAAGCCGCCACTGTTCTGATCATCGAGTTCAAACATCTTGTCTCCCCCTTTTAGGATTCGATCGAGAATTGTTTTCTAGAAATACTCTTTGAAGAATTTCTTGAGACGGTCGAACAAACTGTCGCCCGAGCCTGAACTGGCAGCGCCCGAGCTCGATGACGTCGACGCGCCGCCGCCGGCACGCAGGCGTGCACCCCATTGCACCAGGCCTACGGCTGCGGCAAATTCTGCGCCCTGTACGACGTCGCCCAAGCCCTTTAGGGGCCGGGGCTTGGCTAAACGCACTTGATGCTGCAGTATTTCTTCGGCCAACTCTTGCAGGCCTTGAATCTGCGAACTTCCGCCCGTCAAAACGATGCCGGCCGCCAACTTGCCATCAAAGCCACTGCGCTTGAGCTCTTCTTTAATAAGTGAAAGCACTTCTTCAGCTCGGGGTTGCATGATTTCAGCCACCGAGCGACGGGGCACCGGGCGTGGCACCCGACCGCCGACGCCTGCGATATGAATCTCTTCGGTATCGGCGGTGAGAGAAACTTTGGCGCAACCATAACGCCTTTTAATGCTCTCGGCTTCGTCGTTAGGGGTGCGCAAACCAATGGCCAGGTCACGTGTGAATTGATTGCCCCCCGCAGGAATCAAGCCCACATGGCGCACGGCCCCTTCCATATAGACCACCATATCGGTGGTGCCGCCGCCAATGTCTACGAGCGCGACTCCCAACTCTTTTTCGTCGTGGGTCAATGTAGAAGTGGCCGAGGCCAAATGCTGCAAGATCAGCTCGTCGACAGCCAATGGCACGCGTTCCATGCTTTTCAACACATTTTGAATACTCGTCACCGAACCGGTGATCACGTGCACCACGCTTTCGAGTCGAACGCCGGACATGCCCACGGGATCTCGAATACCATCTTGGTTGTCGATCAAGAATTCTTGAGTCAAGACATGCAGTATTTCTCGATCTTGAGGAATGGGCATGGCTTTGGCAGCCTCGAGCACCCGCTCGACATCTTCGTGCGTAATCTCTTTGTCTTTGCGGCCTACCGCGATCACACCGTGTGAGGTCAAGCCTTTAACCTGCTCACCGCCTACGCCGACAAAAGCTGAGCGCACTTTGACGCCAGCCATGCGTTCAGCCTCACCCACGGCCTTGCTGATGCTACCCACCGTAGCCTCAATATTAATCACCGCCCCCTTTTTCATACCCGTGCTGGGGGCCGTGCCCACGC
Organism: uncultured bacterium; assembly: GCA_964521965.1. Lineage (GTDB taxonomy): Bacteria > Oederibacteriota > JAJYGY01 > JAJYGY01 > DAIDJD01 > CAZFUM01. The sequence goes on from CAZFUM010000083.1 coordinate 9,342, forward strand.
CAATCACGTGCAGTGAGCCGTCACCCAAGGCCTCGGCCACCAGGCAGGTCGTCTTGGTGGTGCCCAGATCAAGGCCCACCAACAAATTGTCGGGCGCGCCCTCATTGAGATTCTTGGCCATCTGCATACCTCCCTAAGACTGGGCTTAACGCCCAGCCAAACGAACCACCGCTGCGCCAGCTTGACGCATGTCGACGCTGACAGCATGCCGCCGCCGCGCGCCTAAATCAGCCAACACCACGGCAGCCCGCAGCGCTTTGTCATGAAGATCTTCTCGGCCTAAGTCTAAACGGGTACCGCCATAGGTACGCAAGCTGGCGCCGGTCTTGTCATCAACCCAGATCCACTCAACATTGCTAGCCAAGTCATGCGGCAGAGGCAGCAGCTCTTCGAGCAAGCCTTCGCTGATTTGAAGGCGCTTGACCTTGCCGCTACGGCGCTCGGCCCAGGCAAAAATACCGCGTAGTTGCGGCAGAGCTAGCTGCTTGCGAAATTCAGCCAGATCGGCCTCACGCAACTCGCCCTCGTCATTCACTGCATACCAACGTCCCAGGCTATCTTGGGTGTAGCCCACCGCCTTGCCCGATGCCTGTAGCACCGGCAAACGCTTGAAGCGCTGTTCAGGGGTCTCGTCATCACCAAAAAAACGACTCATCCATCCTGACTCTTTTGCAAGTTTGGGGTCTGCCAGGGGTTGAGCCGCCGGCACTGACTTTTCGCCAGCTTGGGTTCGGTCGAGCCACGCATACGTGATGCGCAGGCCCAACCAGCCCGCAATTAAAACCACCGCCACAGTACGTAAGAGCCCGGGCCTGCCCGCACTGCGCTGCGCTAAACCGCCTACCGTTTCGATCTTGAGGGTGGCGCGCGACGACCCGCTGGCGGGGCTTGGGTCACGCGATTCGCCCCAGGCCTTGCGCAAAGTCTTATCAGCACCCTTGCCCAGCATACGGTCTAAGAACGAAGGTCCACGTTTGGGCGCGGCCTCGTGCTTAAGCTCACGCCAGCGCGACGAGCGCGCAGCGCCCGATTCGGGGCTTTGCGTGTTCGCCTCACGGCGCTGACGGCTCCAGCCCTGCTGAATCATTTTGAAGAAACCGAAAGCGTCAACATGGCTTGCAACAATTCCCCATAGCTATAACCCGCAGCCTTAGCCGCCTCAGGAAAAAGGCTCACGGAGGTCATACCCGGCAAGGTATTCACTTCGAGAATGACCCAACGACCCTTGGCGTCAAGCATCAGGTCACAGCGCGAGTAAGCGCGACAGCCCAGAGCCTGATGCGCGCGCAAGGCCAGGGCCTGAGCCTGGGCAGCCAACCGGGTCGGCAAATCCGCAGGACAAATATGGTCTGATCCGCCCGCGGCATACTTGCTTTTGAAATCGTAGAAAGCCCCCTTACGCGGAAGAATTTCTATGACTGGCAATGCCGAGCTGCCCAAGACGCCCACGGTAAACTCACGGCCGCGTATGTAGCGTTCGACCACAGCCACCCTGCCATGCTTAAACGC
>CAZFUM010000084.1:0-10309 GCA_964521965.1 uncultured bacterium
GGGACTAAAACCCAGGTCGTCATAGCCAATCACTGACACCGTGCCAGGCACCGAGCCGCCTTTTTCACGAATGGCGGTCATGAGACCCAAGGCCGTCATGTCACCGGCCGAACAAAAAATGGCCGTGGGCGGATCTGGCAGGGACATCAAAAGTGAAGCTGCTTCGTAGCCCTCACCTTTTGAGAAGTTTAATATTTTAATGTCGCGCTCGCGAGCCGGATCAATTCCCTTTTCTTTAAGGGCCCTGAGAAAACCGTCTTCACGCAAACGCGATTCAAGGGCCGTCAAGGGACCACTCACCAAGGCTATCTTCTTATGCCCCAGGTTAAGCAAGTGTAGGGTAGCCATGTAGGCGCCCATCACTTCATCGACCATGCACCAGTCAGCGCCTTCCATGCGACCCGCCAAAAAACCCACGGGCATCTTGGCCTGACGAAAGAGCGCGATCTGAGCTGCCACGGGCGTCATGTGCACAAAAATCACGGCGGCAGCCTGCTTTTCAAGGGCCAAACGCTCAATAAAAGCGTTTTTCTCGGCCACATTCAAACCGTCAACTTCCATGAGCTGTAATTCATAGCCACTGCCTTCGAAGGCTTTTTCAAAGCCAGGCAGGGCGTCGCTCACGAACATCGATTCTAATGAGTCTGAAATAATCGCGATCTGAATATTAGCCATGGCGTCCTCGCCGAATTAGATCACTCTTTCCATTTAATGGTGCAACCCACAGCAAAGGTCTCAGGCAGTCGAACCGCGTTGCCTGCCAGCAAGTCCTCGATGGCGTCACGTAGCTCGCGACTTTTCACAGCTGCGGGCTCTTTATAATTGTCATCGACACGGCCCAGATAGGCCAGCTTGCGGCTAACATCAAACAAGAAGATATGGGGTGTGCGCTGGGCACCAAAGGCCTTGGCCACAGCCTGGCTTTCGTCGTGCAAATACGAAAAATTAAAGCCCTGAGCCGCGGCCCGCTTTTTCATTTCATCAAACGAATCTTCGGGGTAGGCGACAGCGTCGTTAGAATTAATGGCCACGATCTGCAGACCCTTAGGACCGAATTCAGCCTGCAAGTCTTTGAGCCGGCCTTCATAGGCCTGCACATAGGGGCAATGATTGCACGAGAAGATCACGCAAAGCGCCTTGGCTGAAGCAAAGTCAGCCAGGCTATGGCTCTTGCCATCAACCCCAGGCAAGCTAAAGCTGGGCGCCGCAGCGCCCAGTTCGAGCATCATTTGACCTCCAACAACTCAACATCAAAGACCAGGGTGGCATTGGGGGGTATGACCCCGCCGGCGCCACGCTCGCCATAGCCTAGCGAAGCCGGAATCACCAACTGGCGCTTGCCGCCGACTTTCATGCCTGCCACACCCATGTCCCAGCCTTTGATAACTTGGCCAGCGCCCAAGCCGAATTCAAAGGGATTGCCACGATCCAGGCTGCTGTCAAATTTTTGCTTGTTGCTTTCGAGCCAGCCAGTGTAATGCACCGATACCGTTTTGCCAGCCACGGCTTCAGCGCCGCTGCCAACTTTTTGATCTGTGATTTTAAGGCCCATGCCTGCTGCGTCCATGCTTCCGACTCCTGCTTGAGTGTTTTGTGTATTGCTAGCTTGGTCATGACAAGCAAGCGAGCCTAGCGTAGCCATAAGGGCTAGTGCTCCCATAATCGACTTCATACTTGCCTCCTAAAACCCGATAAATTTCAAGAAAGCGACTCGATCCTGACCCGAATGCAGGCGGTTCCAGTTCTTGACCTTTAATTTCCAACGTTCGTCCTGCTTGTCATCCCAGGCCCAGTTCTTGATGAGCTGCTCGGGTTGGTTGGCGCCATCGAGTTCAAAGGGGCAAGGTAAGGCGTCGTTGATTTCGAGTTTGGTTAGACGCTTACCCGTATTGTCGAGGCTCAGGGTAAAGGGCCAGACGCGACAGGTCACGGGGCGATGTTCATAAACAGTGCAGCGCTGATTCTCAAAGAAGAAGCAGGCTTCGCGCTTCTCGACCTCGTCATAACGTTTACGCAGGCCCATGGTCTTGCTGCCTTCATCTAATTCTATAAAGGCTAAATCTTCACCTTCATCTTCAAATTCTGAAGCCTTATAGAACTCGACGATCTCAGTGGCCGGCAACTTAATGCCCTGGCTGAGGCGCTTCACGTCTTCGTCGGTGATGGGCACGATGGTGTCGGTGCAGCAATTGCCGCAGTCGGTGCATCGAAATTTAAGAAATTTCTCGCCGCTGAATTTGCGACGCCTTGCCATTTGTGTTGCCAACGGATTAGCTCCTGCGTTTCTTAAGGGGCCGCGACAAAATGGCCGCAGCCTCGATCAGCACCAAACCAGCCATCAAAGCAAGTGCCAGAGCAGTGATGGCTTCAGCGCCTACAAAAGATGTCTGGGCACCGAACCAGGATTGTATCAAAGGCTTGGCCAAAAGCGAGAGGGCCCAAAGGGTCATGGCCATCATAAAGGCCGCCGGTATGCCGGTGATCCAGGCTGGCTTGCCCAGTCGCTTAAGCCAAACCGTCACACCCAGTAAGGTTAGGGCCGCCAAGAGCTGGTTCGAAGCCCCAAAGAGAGTCCAAAAGACCCGCCAAATCGGCACCGGATTGCCGGCCGCATCGCTCACCCTCAGGGTCACGGCATAAGCCGGCAGCCCTAAGGTCGCCAGGGTGGCCATGAAAGCCCCAGTCCGGCCCTTGAGGCCCGTGAGTTCTTGAAAGATATAGCGGCCAAGGCGGGTGCAGACATCCAAGGTGTCGTAAACAAAGGTGGCAAAAGCCAAGAGCCCAAAACCCACGGCAGCCTGGGGCGGGATGCCCCATTGAGCCAAGAAGCCACCAATGCCATTAGCATAAATGGCGTTAGGCGTTAGCTTAAGGTTCTCATGCCCTAAGGGCAGCATCATCACCGTGGATAACGCGATCAATGCCACGAAGCCCTCGAGCAGCATGCCACCATAGCCCACCGAACGGGCATGCGTCTCAAGCTTAAGCTGCTTGCTGGTGGTGCCCGAAGAAACGATCGAGTGGAAGCCTGAGCAAGCGCCGCAAGCCACGGTGACAAAGAGCAGGGGAAAAAGCGGAAAGGCCTGGCTCGCACGCTCAGGGTAAAAGCCCAAAAAGGCCGGGTACTCAACATGGGCCCCGCCCATCAACAGCCCCAACACACCCACCAGCAAGGTCGCATAGAGAAACCAGCCGCCCAGGGCACCGCGGGGCTGCAGCAGGGCCCAGACCGGGGTGAGAGAGGCCACAAAGCAATAGGCCAGAAGCAAAAAATCCCATTGCAAGACAGGGCTGAGGCCCCAGCGCTCGGTCAAGCTAAGGGGCCAATGACTACCGGCCCAGATGGCGGCGAAAACCAGGGGCAAGAAGAGCGCCGTGGCCTTGCCCTCGCCCAGGCCACTCTTGCGAATCACCAAGCCCATGGCCACAGCCACAGCCAAATAGAGCATGCTTGCCGACGCCACGCCCGCCGCCACCGGGTCGCCCTCGGGCCCGGGTTTGCCCACAAAGGTGGCCGCCGTGACATCGGTGAACGCGATGATCACATAGACCAGCGAGATCCAGATAAAACTGAGAAATAGCAGGTAAGCGCGGCGTGACATGTGCAAGCGCACCACTTCGGCAATGCTCTTGGCACCATGACGCACCGAAGCCACCAACGCTGTGAAATCATGCACCCCGCCAATAAAAATAGCGCCCAACAGTATCCAGGCCATGGTGGGCGCCCAGCCAAAGGCTAGCCCTGCGGTGATCGGGCCCACGATGGGGCCAGCAGCCGCAATGGCCGAAAAATGTTGGCCCAACAAATAGCCCGGGTTGCTGGGCGCAAAATCTCGGCCGTCATTGAATTTTACCGCAGGTGTTTTGGTCTTGGGATTAAGGGCGAAAAAACGGGCCAGAAAGCGACCGTAGGTGAAATAGGCTACCAGCAAAGCGCCGGCGCCCAGCAAGATCACGGGCAGTAAGAGCATGCGTAAGGCCTCGGGGTATTAAGCAGCGGGAGGATAAAATGCGTCGCGCTCAGCCGCGTCTTTCAATGCTTGAGGCGGCGTAAGCCAGGCGCCATAACGCTCAGCTAAAACGAGGCCGCGTTGCACCACCGATTTCAAATTTCGACTCTCGGCCTCGCGCAGCAAACCGCCACGAAACGCCGGAAAGCCCGTGCCAAAAATCATGGCCAAATCTAGCATGGCCGCATCTTTGACCACGCTTTCTTGCAAGCAGCGCGCAGCCTCATTGAACATGGCATGCAGCAAGCGATCTTCGATATCTTGCTCTGAGATTACGGTGCTGGCGGCTGCCCAAGCTTGAATCATCGCTTCGTCCACCCGCAATTTTCCATTCTCTTTCACAAAAGCCTTGGGCATATCTGCGAGATCCACCCAAGCGGGTTTGGGCAAATGGTCGCCAAAATAGCCGCGCAAGATATGATAGACCTTCACAATGACTTCGGCGCCCACCTCACCCATCAGCTTGATGGGTCCCACGGGCATGCCAAATTTAACGGCCACGCGATCGACCTCGGCCACAGCTACGCCTTCTTGAATCATCTGGGCGGCTTCGAGAATATAAGGCATGAGAATGCGATTCACTAAGAAGCCCGGTGAATCAGCCACCACCACCGGGGTCTTGCCCATCTTAAGCGAAAGCTCGACCACGGTAGCGATCACCTCGGCTGAAGTCTGCGGCCCAGGGATAATCTCAACGAGGGGCATGACTTCGGCGGGCGAGAAAAAGTGCATGCCGATAAAGCGCTCGGGGCGTTTGGCCCCGGCACAGAGATCTTTAATGGGCAAGGTCGAGGTGTTGCTGGCAATAATCGCACTGCTATCGATATTGGCTTCGAGCTCGGCAAAGATTTTTTTCTTGAGGTCGAGTATTTCGGGTACGGCTTCGATCACGACCTGGGCGTGGCGCAAGGCCGGCAGGGCTGTGATGGGCGTGAGGCGGTCCATTTGGTCGCGCGCTTCAACCAAAGTGATCTGACGTTTTTTTAGTCGCTTCTCAATGCCGTCCCAAACTTTCTTTTGCGCCCTACCCAATATCTCAAGCGAACTATCTTTCAAATAAGTTGGCAGCTTAGCCCGGGTAACCAAGGGTATCGCGATGCCTGAACCCATAAAACCAGAGCCAATCACCGCGACTCGATTAACTTTGACCGGTTTCGCAACGCCGGCCTGCTTTTTGGCATCTTGATTCAAAAAGAAAATATTCAAGAGATTGCGAGAAACTTCGGTGGCCAGAGATTGCGCCAAGGCCTGGGCCTCGCTGTCTAAGAACTCAGGCCGACCTGCGCCAAATTGGCGTTTCAAATGGTCGAGCATGATGAGAGGAGCGGGATATTGCCCCTGCGTTTTGGCCAGCACTTCAGTCTTGGCCTTGCTGAACACGATGCCGCGCAGGCCTGGCCATTCCATCACTTTCATCATCAAAGGCAACGTGGCGCGACGCTTGGCTTGCAGCGCCATTTTTTGGCCTGGCTTAAGCAGCCTCTGGGCCAAAGCTTGAGCGCTGGCTGCCAATTGCTCAGGCGCGCAGACGTCATCGATAAGGCCTTGCTTGAGCGCTTTCTTTGATTCGATATTCGAAGACGCCAGAATGGCTGGCAAGGCGCGAGCCAAGCCCATCAAGCGGGGCAGGCGCAGGGTGCCACCAAAGCCAGGAACGATACCCAGTTTGAGTTCAGGCAGTCCCAGTTTGGTGCTTTCGTGATCTGTGGCCACGCGGGCATGGGCTGCCAGAGCCAGCTCGAGGCCGCCGCCCAAGGCTGCGCCATGGATGCCGACGACGACGGGTTTGGGGAAATCTTCAATCAAATCCATCAACTGTTGGCCCAGGCGGGCCGCGCCATAGCCTTGCTCACGCGCATCGCTGGCGCGTGACATGGCTTGCAACTCGCCAATATCTGCGCCGGCCACAAAGCCCGAAGCCTTGCCTGAACGCAGCACGACGGCCTCGACATTTGAGTCACTGCGTAAGACCTCAAATTGAACGCGTATCTCATTTAACATGGCCAAACCTAAGGTGTTCACTTTTTGGGCGGGATCATCGAGCAGCAAATGCGCCACGCTGCCCTGCATTTGTATATAAGTTTTGGGGCGCGCTTCGGGCTGGCTCATCGCGTGCCCTCCCCGCGCTCAATGACAAAAGCCGCGCCTTGCCCACCGCCCACGCAGAGCGTGGCCAAGCCCATTTTCTTGTCACGTTCGATCAATTCGTGGGCCACGGTCAGCAAGAGGCGGCCACCCGACGAACCCACCGGATGCCCCAGTGCGATGGCCCCGCCGTTGACATTTAATATCGACGGTTCAATCGGCCCGGCCGCGCTATCAAGCCCTAAGCGGCCCTTGCTAATTTCTTCAGATGCAAAAGCCTTTTGACAGGCAATGACCTGAGCTGCAAAAGCTTCATTAATCTCAACGACATCCATATCTTTCATCGTGAGGCCCAACTGTTTGAAGAGCCGGCCCGTACTGTAAACCGGGCCCAAGCCCATGCGACGCGGGTCTAAACCGGCATAGGCATGGCCCGTGATCTTGACCAAGGGCTTGAGACCCATCTTAGCCGCACGCTCTGGCGTCGTGATCAACAAGGCTACAGCGCCGTCGGTGATCTGGCTGGCATTGCCGGCTGTGACCGTGCCATGGGCTCGGTCAAAAACAGTCTTTAAAGTCGAAAGTTTCTCAGGCGAACTGTCTTCGCGAATACCGTTGTCCTGATTTAAAGGCGCAAAGCTGGGCGGAGCATAAATCGGGGCGATTTCCTTGCCTAAACGGCCACTCTTACGAGCTGCTGCGGCTTTAAGATGCGAGGCCGTGGCAAACTGATCTTGGTCTAGCCGGCTGATGCCAAATTCACGCGCCAAGATCTCGGCGGTCTGGCCCATGTTAAGGCCGCAGGTGGGATCAGTCAGGCCTTCCATCAACGAAATGCGGGGTTTGAAAAATTCGCCCCAGGGAGCCTTGAGCATTAGCAGCAAACGCTGGCCCGCGGTCTTGGCGCGCGCGAGCTGGGCAAAATAGGCCGTAGCCTTGGCGTTGTAAACGAGCGGAGTATTGCTGAGAGATTCCATGCCACCCGCCATGACCAGCTCGGCTCGACCCGACTGTATCATCTCAATGGCATTACTCACCGACTGCATGCTCGATGAACAGTTGCGATGCACGGTGTAAGCGGGTATGTCGAGGGGCAAACCCGCGCGTATTTGGGCCACGCGCGTGACATTGGCGGCGTCAAAGGGTTGAGCTACGCAACCAAAAATAATTTCGTCGAGTTCTTTAGGGTCCAGACCCGTCTTTTCAAGTAGGGCCTTCATGACCACAGAACCAAAGTCCCAGGCCTGCATGGCCTTGGCTTCCCCACCTGACCTGATGAAGGGCGTACGCACCCCTTCGGCAATAACGATTTCTTTCATGAAAATCTCCCTTGGCTAAGCCTTAACGCCATTATAACCCTTTGCCGAGTGGGGGTGGCTTGATTCTAGAAGGCCGCAATCTCAGCTTGGTCACGCTGCTGCCCTCGCCCCCTACGGTCCAGGGCGCGATATTGAATGGCCTCGGCCAAATGCACAGTTTGTATCTTTGGCGCAGCTTCTAAATCGGCGATGGTACGCGCAACTTTTAGAATTCTATCGTGAGCCCGGCCCGAAAGGCCCAGGCGCTCGACCGCCATTTTCAAGGTGCGGTGACCCTCGTCATCTAAAGCGCAAGTGGCACGAGTTTCGCGGCTCGACATCTGGGCATTGCAATGAGCTTTCGACTCGAGATCTTTGAGGCGCCGCACTTGCAATTTTCGAGCTGCATTGACACGCTCGCGAATCTTGATCGATGACTCGGCCTTTTGCGCAGCAGCCAAGGTGTCATAAGACACGGCGGGCACCTCGAGATGCAAATCGATACGATCTAACAAGGGACCCGAAAGGCGATTTAGATAGCCCGAGATCTGCATGTCGCTACAGACACAAGATTTGCGAGGGTCACCCAAATGCCCACAGGGACAGGGGTTCATGGCAGCGGCTAGCATGGCCCGAGCCGGATAGCTGAGCGTGGCATTGGCACGACTAATGGTAACCTGGCCATCTTCGAGAGGTTGCCGCATGACCTCGAGCACGGGCCGACCAAACTCGGGCAGCTCATCTAAAAAGAGCACACCCAAATGAGCCAGACTGATCTCGCCAGGCCGAGGATGACTTCCGCCGCCGATTAAACCGGCCGGTGAAATGGTGTGATGGGGCGAACGAAAGGGCCGGGCGGTCACGAGACTCTGGCCTGCTTCCATCATACCGGCGACTGAATAAATACGCGTGATCTCGACAGCTTCGTCGACGCTCAGATCAGGCAAAATCGAGGGCAAAGCTCGGGCCAGCATGGTCTTGCCCGAGCCAGGAGGCCCCATCATCAACAAATTGTGACCCCCTGCAGCTGCAACTTCTAAAGCTCGCTTAGCCTGGCCTTGGCCCCGCACATCGCCAAAATCGAGAGCATAGCCTGCGCTGCGAGCAAAGAGCTCAGCGAGATCGACGCGTGTAGGCGCTCGATTTAATTCGCCTTTGAGCCAAGCGCAGACCTGGCCCAAATTTTCAAAGCCATAAACTTCGATACTCTCGACCACGGCAGCTTCACGAGCATTGGCCATAGGCACGACCACGGCACGCAGACCTTCGCGGGCCGCGCGCGAGGCCACCGCCATGGCGCCACGAAAAGGACGCAGCGTGCCATCAAGACTTAATTCGCCCACAAAAGCCACACCCTGCAAAGCACTGGGCTCAAAGGCGCCCGTGGCTGCCATAACCCCCAAGGCCAGCGGCAAGTCAAACGAGGGGCCTTCTTTGCGTGTGTCAGCTGGCGCCAGATTTGCCGTGAGACGCTTGTTGACCGGAAACTCAAAACCGCTGTTGAGGACCGCCGACTTGACCCGGTCTTTGCTTTCTTTCACAGACGCGTCGGGCAGACCCACGATGCCAAAGGCGGGCAGGCCTGGGGCAGCATCGACTTCGACTTCTACCAAAAAGGCGTCCACCCCTAAGGCCGCGCCGCTCTTTACGCATGCAAGCATTTGTTTGTCCGTTGTTGAGGCCGCTAGTTTGGAATAATAGGCCGTAAAATAAAAAAGGCCGCCCCCATGTTGGAGGCGGCCCTGAAGTCGCTTCTTGCTACTCGATCATAAAGCTTAATACTTCGAGATTTTTATTAGTCTGGCGCAGACGGTTCGAGAGCACATTGACCAAAATGTCCATCAACTTAAGCGCGGTCTTGGGCGCCTTGTCGCGCAGTTGAGCATAAGCTTGACGTGTGATGGTGACGACCACTGCGGCTTCGCCTGCTTTGGCGCCCGCTGAGCGCGGCAGGCCGTCAAGCAGAGCCATTTCGCCAAAGAACTCGCCCGGGTTAAGCACCGCAATAGTGTTCTCTTTGTCTTTAACCCTTTTGACGATCTTAACCGTGCCAGCTTTGATCACGTGCATACGGTCGCCCGGCGCTTCTTCTTGAAAGACCATATCGTCTTTGACGAACTTGTCTTCTGAACAAACTGCGTTCAGCGCAGCAACGTCATCTTTATCAAAGTCTTTGAAAGACTTGTATTCTGAAAGAAAATCAGCGGCACCCATACGACTCACCCTCACCGAACTTGACGTGTTGAAGTGTTACGACGGACGAGTATAACACAGGCCCCTGATTTTTGGGAACAGGGGCCTGACTAAAAAACCTTAAAAAACCTAGAGAAATCCGTGTCTTGGCTTTACCGGAGCAGTGCCCGGGGCCGTAGCGTCGCTAGCGGGCCCACCCAGGGGCGAGCTATGGGCCTGGGGCATGGGCATAGGTGAAAAATCAGGTGCGGGTACCGGGGGAGGAGGCGGAGGCGGCACAGCGACTACGGGAGGTGGCGGAGGCGGCGCAGCGACCACTGGAGGAGGCGGAGGTGGCGCAGCGACCACTGGAGGTGGCGGAGGTGGCGGAGGCGCTACCGGCAAGGGGCTAACCAAATAGACGGGATAGCCATTATTGGGGTCGTGATAAGCCACCGCTGCGCCCGGGAAAGGCGGCTGATACGAGAAAACAGGCTGAGCCGGATCGACGAGAGGTGCCGGGGGGACCTCTACCACGTGTGCGGGTGCGGAAGGAACCACGGGTACTGGCTCAGGGGTAGCCATCGGTGGAGCCATGGGCGCCAAACTGACATTCGGGGTTTCTTCGACCGGAGCATTGAAACTAGGCAGGTGTGAAACCTGGGCCCCCATGCTCTCAGACAAGCTACTTGGAGCCTCTGGCGCTGATGACTGCGCTATGGGTTCAGGCGCTGGGGCCAGGGG
>CAZFUM010000085.1:0-4107 GCA_964521965.1 uncultured bacterium
CCTGTGCCCACGGTTACTCCCACGCTCGTACCCGCAGGTGTGGGTGTGGCCCATTATTCGCCCCACAAAGACTGGTTTGCTTTGACCTTAGACGGCGGGGCCACCGTGCCGGTGGGCGATGTGGCTAAATATAACAACGCCAATGCCGGGGGTTCAGTTTCAGCCATTTATGGCGCTTCAAATGATTTGGCCGTGGGCGTCATGTTCAGTTACAACGCCATGACCTATAAAGAATTGACCGCCACCACCGGTGCCAGTCAGCCCATGACGTCGATCGGGGTTAGCTTGCTGGCCATCTACACGCTATTTGAAGTCGAGAAGCTCTCGCCCTTTATTGAGGCTGGTTTGGGTTACTTTATGATTAATCGCGCCACCCAGCAGCTAGATTACATTGATCCCATGACAACGTTGCCGGTCTATATCACCAAATATCAAGGTTCTGGCGGCATGGGTTTTGTTGGTGGCCTAGGCGCCAGCTATGCCATCACGCCTAATTTTCAGGCTCGTTTGAAAATGACGGTGGTTAGCATCAGCCTAGCCGGCGGCACAGGCGACAACATCATGTTCGCGGCTCCGTCATTGGGCTTGGGGCTTAAGTTCTAATTCAGAATTCATACAGAGGTTTATCGAATGGGCAAGGTTCGCAAACTTACACACGAAGAAATCAAGCAGCTCACCAAGCGTAACGAGATGAGCTATTGGCTGCACGAGACCGGTGTTTGGGTCAAAGGCCATCTCGAGGCTGTCATCATTGGTGCCGTGGTCGTGGGCGTGGGCATTTTTGGTGGCTATTACTTCTTGAGTAATCAGCGCGAGGCTCGTGATAAAGCCGCCATGGATCTCTACAGTGCGGCGAGTCAAGCTCAGCGCGCCAAGAGTTCGGCCCCGCTATTTGACCCCCAGGCCTTAGCTGGCCTTGGCGCTGCTTATCAAGCTTTGGCAACGGGCCAGGCGGGCTTGCCTGCGGGCATAGCCGCCGAGCTGGGCTTGGCAGATCTTGAATACGCCTCGGGGCGCTTTGAGGCTGCCAGTCTAGCCTATGAAAAATTTGCTGCGGCTAACCCCGACAGTTTGTTGACGCCCTTGGCGCTTGAGGGCAAGGCCGCCTGCCTCGAGGCTCAAGGCAAACACGCTGACGCCCTGGCAGCCTACCTGAACCTAGCCACTAAGCCTGGCCAGGCGCCCAATCGGGCACTCATCTTGCTCTCAGCGGCACGTGTGGCCGAAAGTCTGAAAGACCCACGCTTGGCTGAGGCCGTTTCGGCTTTGGGTCAGATGAAAGGCGAAGGCAGCTTGCCTAAGACGTTAGAAAGCCAGGTTTCGGCCCTTTTAGCGCGCTTGCCAGCGCTTAGTAAGCCGCCCAAGCCTTGACGAATATAAATGTCTAAGGCAAAATCCTAGACCCTTTCAGTTTGGGGACAGCGCGGGGCTGTAGCTCAGATGGCAGAGCGCCTCAATGGCATTGAGGAGGTCAGCGGTTCGATTCCGCTCAGCTCCACCAGATCCGAAGCCCATCCTTATCCCTTGCGGGATGGGGATGGGCTTCGACATTTTAAGGGAAATACCATGCGACACACTATATCGGTGCTAGTTCAAAACCATCCTGGCGTGCTCGTTCGCGTTAGCGGTCTCTTCTCAAGCCGTGGCTTTAATATCGAAAGCCTGGCTGTGGGTGAAACCGAAGACGCTGAAATCTCGCGCATGACCATCGTGGTTAGCGGCGATGACGGCACGCTTGAGCAGGTCGAGAAGCAGCTCAACAAGCTGGTCGAAGTGATCAAGGTGGGTGATCTCAAGGCAAGCGTGAGCCTGAGCCGAGAATTGGCCCTCGTTAAGGTTGCGGCCGAAGGCCATGCCCGCCAAGAGCTCTTTGAGATTGCCAATGTCTTTCGCGCCAAAGTCGTCGATGTCAGCATCAAGACCCTTACCATTGAAGTAACGGGTTCGCATGAGAAGGTCGAAGGCTTTATTGACTTGGTCAAGCCCCATGGCGTGATCGAGCTGGTGCGCACCGGCAGCATCGCGATCGCGCGAGGGCCTGAAAAGCTTTAATTCGATTTATCAGACTTAACAGAAGCGAGGAGGATGTTCATGGCAAAGATCAATTTTGGCGGCCGCAAAGAGGTCGTCGTCACGCGAAAAGAAATGCCCTTGGCCAAAGCGCGCCAGGTGCTCAAGAACGAGACCATCGCGGTCTTGGGTTATGGCCCTCAGGGCTTTGGCCAGTCGCTCAACCTTCGCGACAATGGCTTCAACGTGATCGTGGGCCAGCGCAAAGGCGGCCATGGCTGGCGCGATGCTATTCGCGACGGTTGGAAGCCAGGTAAGAACCTTTTTGACAGCATGGAAGAGGCTATTGATCGCGCCACCATCGTGCAATACCTGTTATCCGACGCGGGCCAAAAAGAGCAGTGGCCTCGCATTAAGAACCGCCTGCGCCCAGGCCAGGCTCTTTATTTTTCGCACGGCTTCTCGATCGTCTTTAAAGATCAAACCCACGTCATTCCCCCGGAATACGTCGACGTGATCTTGGTCGCGCCCAAGGGTTCGGGCCGCACGGTGCGCAGCAACTTTTTGGCAGGTTCGGGCATCAACTCGTCGTTCGCGGTCTTTCAAGATTACACTGGCAAGGCCCGCCAGCGCGCGATTGCCGGCGGCATTGCCATCGGTTCGGGCTACCTTTTTGAGACCACTTTCCAAAAAGAAGTGCTCAGTGACCTCACGGGCGAGCGCGGCGTGCTGATCGGCGCCATCGCAGGCTTGATGAAGGCCCAGTATGACGTCTTGCGCAAGGCAGGCCATAGCCCGTCTGAGTCTTTTAACGAAACGGTCGAAGAAGCGACCCAGAGCCTTTACCCTCTCATTGGCAAATACGGTATGGATTGGATGTTCGCGGCCTGCAGCACCACGGCCCAGCGCGGCGCGTTAGATTGGATGCCCCGTTTCGAAAAAGCCACCAAGCCTCTGTTCCAGCGCCTCTATGCCAGTGTTAAGAACGGCACTGAGACGCGTCGCGTGCTCGACACTTGCAGCAAGCCAGACTATCGCCAGCGCCTCGACAAAGAATTGAAAAAGATGCGCGAGAGTGAGATGTGGCGCACCGGTTTGGCCGTGCGCAACTTGCGCCCTGAGAATTGGAAGAAGAAATAAACACCGTGATCAAACGCCTGCCCAACCTGCTCAGCGTACTGTGTTTGGGCCTTGGCTTTGCGCAAGTGGCCGTAACCTTGGGGGGGCGCTATGAATGGGCACCTCGCCTTTTGGTGCTAGCACTGGCCGCAGACGCTTTGGCAGGCTCGCTCACGCGAGGCCGTGAAAAGGGAAGCGCCCTAGGCGAAGAGCTCGATGCCTTGGTCTCTCTCTTGGCTTTTGGTGTGGGCCCTGCGGTCTATGCCTATCAAGCGGGTATTCGCGAGCTGGGGTCCCTGGGCTGGGCAGCCGCCTGCACCTTGGTGGTAGGCTCTGCCCTCAAACTCTCGCGGCACCATCACGAGCGGCCCGATTGGCCGCGTTATCAGGGCCTGCCTTCCCCGGTGGCAGGTTTGAGCGTGGCCCTGGCCATGGTCTTGGGGGCCAGCCCGAAATGGGCCGCCCTGCTGACCTTAGGCTTAACCCTGCTGATGCTATCGCCTTTGCGCTATATCAGACCGGGCAAGAGCTTGCCCGGGCGTGAAGGCGTGGCATTGCTGCTGCTGGCAAGCGCCATTTGGCCCATGCAGCCGCTTTACGCATTGATTTTTGCCGGCACCACGCTTTACGCGGCCTTAGCTTGGTTTCCCAAGCCCGAAGTCGCCAAGCCCGGTCCGGCCCGCAAGGTAAAGGCTAAATAAAAAATATGGAAGACCGAGTCTACATATTCGATACCACGCTGCGCGACGGCGAACAATGCCCGGGCGCCAGTATGAACCAGGCTGAAAAACTTCAGGTGGCAGAGCAGCTCGCGCGCCTTAAGGTCGACGTGATTGAGGCGGGTTTTCCTATTTCGAGTCTTGGCGACTTTGAGTCGGTCAAAGAAATCGCTAAAAAAGTCAAAGGCCCCGTGATCGCAGCTTTGGCGCGCATTGTTGAGAAAGATGTCGAACGTGCTGCCGAAGCCTTGAAGCCTGC
>CAZFUM010000085.1:4207-10309 GCA_964521965.1 uncultured bacterium
GTCCGCAAGATCAAGGGACCCATCTTTAGCGTGCATTGTCATAATGATTTGGGTTTGGCCGTGGCGAATAGCCTCGCAGCCGTTCAAGCGGGTGCACGCCAAGTCGAATGCACCATCAATGGCATTGGCGAACGCGCGGGCAATGCCAGTCTCGAAGAAGTGGTCATGGGCCTGAAGGTCCGCAAAGATTTATTCGAAGTCACGACCGGTGTGAACACCCGCGAGATTACTAAGACTTCACGTATGGTCAGCAATATTACGGGCATGGTGGTGCAGCCGAACAAGGCCATTGTGGGCGCTAATGCATTTGCCCACGAAAGCGGTATTCATCAAGATGGCGTGTTCAAGAACCGTGAGACCTATGAAATCATAGAACCCAAGACCATTGGCTTGACCGACAATGTCATCAAGTTGGGCCGTCGCTCAGGCCGCCATGCACTTAAGAAGCGCTTAGAATTCTTGGGCGTGACACTCGATGAAAAGAGTTTAGAGAAAGCCTATGAAGCTTTTTCGGCTCTGGCTGATCGCAAGAAAGACATCTATGACGATGATCTTTTGACTCTGATCGAAACGAAAAAGCAAAAAGATGACGAATTCAGCTTGGTGTCGATGAAAGTGAACAGTGATTCATCCCTAGGCCATGCCAGTGCCGAGGTCACGCTCAAGCAAAAGGGTAAGGCTATAAGCACTCGGGCCGAGGGCACGGGCCCGGTGGATGCGCTTTACAAAGGCATTGCCTCGCTGGTGAAAAGCAAAGCTAAAGATTATAAGCTGGTGAACTACAGCATTCAGGCCATCACCGGCGGCACCGATGCCCAGGGTGATGTCACGGTTATCTTAGAGCACAAAGACCGTCGGGTTTCTGCCAGGGCCGCGCATACCGATGTACTGCAAGCCAGCGCCATGGCCTATGTGGCGGCTATCAACCGCCTGATCAATCTCAAGAACGCGAAACCGCTCAAGAAAGGGGTCTAAGCATGTCTGAGAAAAAACTCAAAGCCGCTGTGATCGGTGCCACAGGCATCGCAGGCCAGCAGTTTTTGGCTTGCCTGGCGAGCCACCCCTGGTTTGAAGTGACAGCCTTGGCCGGCTCGACCCGCAGCGCAGGCAAGTCTTATAGCGAAGGCATTAAGACAGAAAAAGGTGCCACGGGCTGGTGGGCTGATGGCGATTGCCCCGAAATGTTTAGGGGCATGCTGATTCAAGACTCAGCTAAGTTTGACGCGGCGAGCGTTGATATTGTCTTCACGGCTATCGAAAGTGACGTGGCTAAAGAGCTCGAACCCAAGTATGCCCAGACCACGCCGGTCATTAGCGCAGCTTCTTTATTTCGTATGGAAGAAGACTCGCCTTTGTTGATACCCGGCGTGAACTCAGATCACGCGCCTTTGGTCAAAGAAATGGCCAAAAAAAGGGGTTGGAAGGGCTTTGTGACGGCCATTCCCAACTGCACGACGACCGGCTTGGCCATCAGCTTGGCGCCCTTGCACAAGGCCTTTGGCGTTAAAAACTTATTTATGACCAGCATGCAGGCTGTGTCGGGAGCAGGGCGCTCAGGCGGGGTCTTGGTCTTAGACGCGCTCGATAACATTGTTCCTTATATCGTAGGCGAAGAAGAAAAAGTGCAGCGCGAAGTGGCAAAGATATTCGGCAAGTTCACGGGCAGCAGCGTCGAAAAAGCACCCATTGCCGTGTCTTGCACCTGCACGCGTGCCAATGTGCTCGAAGGCCACACTGAGAGTGTCTTTGTTGATTTAGAAAAGAAAGCTTCGGTGGCGGATGTCATCGCGGCCATGCGTGCCTATGCGCCCAAAGAATTGGCTGGCCTGCCCACTGCACCCCAGCCGGCCATGATTCACGTGCATGACGACCCTTTCAGGCCTCAGGTTCGTTTAGACCGCGACCGTGGCGCTGGCATGGTTACGACTGTGGGCCGCGTGCGCCAAGACACGGTCATGTCAAACGGCGTGAAGTACATGCTGGTCTCGCATAACACCAAAATGGGCGCAGCTAAAGGCGCGGTGCTAGTGGCTGAATTGCTCAAGACGCAGGGATTGATCGGATAAAGATTTCAATCGTTCACAATAAACCCACCAAGGGGGTCACGATGCGCGGTTATTTGAGTTTGGGATTGCTATTTTTATGCGCTTTGGTGACGGGCTGCGCGGGCATGAATGTAAATGACGTCGCAAGTCTTGCCCTAAAAAGCTATGAAACCAAAGCCCGAGTTGACTCCCTTAAGAATGGCACGGGGACAAACCAAGCTGTGGGATCCAAGAGCTCGCGTGAACTCGATATTGAGCAGGGCAATAAATACGATGAATACGTCATCGGTATGGAAAAAGTTAACTTAGAACGTGAAAAGGCAGGCCTCAAACTTCGCCCAATCCTGGCTTTTAAAGAATGGGCCGATTCGCGTGGGACCAAGACATCGTCTGTTGCAGAATATGTGGCTCCGGCCCGCCAGGCTGCTAAGAATGAAACGGTCAGTAACGAAATGTCAGAACCCGTAGTGGGCTATTGGTCGGTGCCGCTTCGCTTGAGCGGCGTTATGAATGTTGAGGCAGGCCCTAATAAGGCCAGAAATTTGCTGGGTGGCGGTGGTTCCATTGGGATGAGGTTTGGGTCCGCCTCGCTTGGATTTGGCGCTGATATCGATGGTTCGTCCTATACACAGACTCAACAAGTCTATTCTATTAACCCCATGACCCTTACTCTTACTGAAATTGGCCAGATTAGCATTGTGCGGACCGAGATTACCCTAGACGCACTCTTGTTGATTGGAAAACCGGCTGGTTTGGGTGGCCCTTTTCTTGAAGTCGGGCCTTGCTTTGCATTTGTTTCGAGCGGCACCTCTGTGGCAGGCTCGTTTGGCGTGATTAGCAGCGGCAATTCGAATCCCTATGGGGCTGTCCTCAATATCGGCTACGGTTTTCCCATGCGATCAGGTGGATTTGAACTTCAAGCTGGAGTCAAGTATTTGACGAACTCAGTAGTCAGCGCAGGTACCCTTGTTCGCTTTGGCATAGGGTATGCTTTTGGTGGCAGACGCTGATTTTATACTGCTTCTGGGAATTGTAGGGGCGCACGGCAGTGCGCCCCTTTTGCTTAGGCCAGACTATCGAAGAGAGTGATGATTTTGAAAAATTTGCAGGTCATTCATATCAACGGCACCTCAAGCTCGGGCAAGACTGCCATCGCCAAGGCCTTGCAAGAAAAGCTGCTGCCCCTGATCTATCTGAACTTCTCGATCGATAGCGTGCTCTACGCGCTGCCAGGCTCGGCTCTCAAGCGCATGATAAGCGGACAAGATATCAGCGATTTAAATTACCCGGCTTTGGCTGAGAGCTATTACGTGGCCGCCGCCGCCCTGGTGAAACACGGCAATCGAGTCATCTTAGATGACGCTATTTGTGATTCGGCATTGGCGAATTTCTTTATACAAAGCGTCAAAGGATTCGATGTTCTAAAGATCGGCGTGCACTGCCAGCTTGATGTCCTCAAGTTGCGCGAAAAAGCGCGCGGTGATCGCAATATTGGCGAAGCTGAATGGCAATTTACGAGAGTTCACGGTCATTTCCCCTATGACTTTGAATTAGATTCGACTCACATGACGCCAGCTGAGCTGGCTGACAAAATTCTGGGAATCATAGGATAGCAGTATGCCCCGTTACAAAGTCACTCTCGAATACGACGGCACGGCGTTTGCCGGCTGGCAAAAGCAGAAGAACGCTAAAGGCCTGCAAAATCTTTTAGAAGACCGCCTGGCCGTGCTCTTCAGGCAGCCCATTCAAGTGGCCGGCGCTTCGCGCACCGATGCAGGTGTGCATGCCCGCGGTCAGGTGATTGCGTTTAATGCGCCTGAAGGCAAGACGACAGAGCGCATACAAAAAGCCATGAACGGCCTGCTGCCGCAAAGTGTTAGGGCACGTAAAGTGGAAGAAGCGCCTGATATTTTTGATCCGCGTCGCGATCCTATCTCAAAGACCTATCGCTATACCTGGTACAACGCGCCAGCTGCCTCTCCTTTTTGGCGACATGTGACGTGGCATATTGAGCAGCCCTTAGATGTCGAGGCTATGCGCCAGGCCGCGGCCCTGATCGTGGGCGAGCATGACTTTAGTTCGTTTAGGGCAGCGGGCTGCGCGGCTAAATCCCCGATTCGAAAGATCTTGAGTGTCGAGATTAAGAAAAAGGGCGAGCGGGTTCAGATGTCGATTACGGGCCAGGCTTTTTTGCAGCAGATGATACGCATCTTGGCCGGGACTCTGGCCGATGTGGGCCAGGGCAAGCTGACCCCAGGTAAATTTAAGGGGGTTTTAGAGGCCAAGGACCGCAAAAAGGCCGGCAAAACTGCGCCCCCCCACGGGCTCTGCCTTTGGGAAATCAGCTATGGCGAAATACCTAGGCCAGGCCGAAAACTGCTTAAAAATAAGCCTCAAATCGAGGACGCAGGGGACGAAGAAGACCCTGGCAATGCTTGACAGTTATGGTCTAAAACCCTAAACTCTCTACCCTTTTCGTAAATCCACAGGCAACAGTTCTATTGGGTGATATATGCAGTTATCGTCAATGACGCGTCAAACCAAGCCGAATGAAGCTTTGGCCACGCGCAAATGGTTTCTTCTCGATGCCACCGGCCATCCCCTGGGCCGCTTGGCTGCGCGCGTTGCGCACGTCTTGAAGGGCAAGCACAAGGTGACCTATCAGCCTGACGTCGATACCGGCGATCATGTGGTCGTCATCAATGCCGACAAAATTAAGCTCACGGGTAAGAAGCTGACGCAGAAAATTGCTTTCAGGCACTCGCTTTATCCCGGCGGCGCACGCTACGAACGTTATGACGCCCTGATGGAAAAGCATCCTGAGAAGTCCATCATGTTGGCCGTCAAAGGCATGCTGCCCCGCACACCTCTGGGCCGTAGGCAGATGACTCACTTGTTGGTCTACAAAGGCGCCACCTATCCCCAAAAGTCTCAGAAGCCCGAGGCTTTCCCCCGCGTTATCGTCCGGCTCGCGTAAGCGACCGCTAAGGAGCAACTCGCATCATGGCTTTGGCACAAGCAGCCCAACCCCAATACATCGCCGTGGGCCGGCGCAAGACTTCGGTGGCCCGCGTGGTCATCAGCAATGGTAGCGGCAAGATTATGGTGAACGGCTTCGAAGCCGACATCTACTTCGGTCGCCCCACGGCTTCGTTGATCATTCGTATGCCTCTTGAAATCGTCGGCGCCAAAGAAACCGTCGACATCAAGGCCAAGTGTCAAGGTGGCGGCAAGAATGGCCAAGCCGGCGCCCTCAAGATGGGCATCGCTCGCGCCTTGGTAAAATTAGATCCTGAGAATCGCATCGCCCTGGCTAAGGCCGGCATGATGACCCGCGATCCCCGCATGGTCGAGCGCAAGAAGTACGGTCGCTCTGGCGCCCGCAAGCGCTTCCAGTTCTCGAAGCGCTAATCGCGAGACGATCCGAAATACGAAACTCAAAAGACCCTGGCCTTGGCTGGGGTCTTTTGTTTTAGAGAGCCTTTGGCTAAACTGGGCGGCAGCAGGAGGCAGTTTTGGAAGAGCAGAATTACACCGAGTACAACGGCAAGCGAATTCTAGTAAGCGTGATGTATTCTACTGAAGCCGAGGCCGCGATGAAGGCCATCGACCTCTTGGCTGAGACTGTGGCCAAAGAGCCAGAACAGAGTGTGCTGGTGCTCTTGGATGTGCGTGACGGCAAGATTTTTGACAAAGCCACCGCCCGCTGGAAGCATCACCTGCCGACTTTAGATAAGCATGTCAAACGGGGAGCCGTGGTGGGCCCAGCCTGGATGCGCACCATCACCTCGGTGGTCCTTTTGGCTGCCCGCCTGATGAAGCTGGGCATCGCCAGCCGCGCCAAAGCCTTTGCGACGTTAGAAGATGCTCGGGATTATTTGGTCAAGGATTGAAGCGAAGGTAGTAGTTTAATTGCTTAGGACGTCGCCCTCGAAGAACAGGCTGATTCTGAATGGGACCCAACGACCCATGAGGTCAGCTGGTGTTCCAGTCTAACTATGCAGGTGGCCCGAATACTGGGGGCCGGTCAATTTAAGATACTTATTAAGCGCTTCTT
>CAZFUM010000086.1:0-2044 GCA_964521965.1 uncultured bacterium
TGGACTTGCGTGGTTATTATGCCTGGAGCTTGATGGATAATTTTGAATGGGGCTGGGGTTACATGCAGCGCTTCGGCATTGTGCATGTCGATTACACGACCTTTAAGCGCACCATTAAAGAATCTGGACATTGGTATGCCCAAGTTGCTGGTCAGAACGGATTTGAGGGGCCAGATTTGCCGCAAATATTGAGTCCCCTTGAGGGTTGAAAGTTAGTGCTCAAAATTACAGCCCAATTTTATTGATTTTAATCAATTTCTGAAGATTTTATGATAGGTTTTCTGCTTATGATTTTAATCCGCTTTGCACGTTTATGGTCTTTAGTGGGGCTGCTTTTTGCCAGCCTGCTGCCTTCGTTGTTGCAGGCTGTACCCCTAACCATGACCCGGACCAGTTCGAGTGTCTTCTATATAGACACGTCGGCCAGCCTACGTTGCGGTTATGTCAGCGTGAGCATCACCAACAGTTCGGGACCTAATTATCCCGATGTTTGGGTGCGCATGAGTGGCTTTAGCACCGCAAATTTAGGTTTGGCGCCCACCGAAGATGGCTTAAGTCATTTAGGTCCCTTGGCGCCGGGACAGTCGGCCATGGCATTCTTTTACCTCTGCGCCACGGCCACGGTCAGCACGATTAATGGGACGGTGACTGCCTACCCATCGTCTTTGACCTTTGCGGCAGCTATCGATTCAGCAGTTTTTGCATGGACTGTCGCTGAAGCAGGTCAGGCTAACTCAAACAAAGTCGAAGCGGTTTTTTCAGGTCCCGTGCCGCCAGTCTTAGGTGGTGTCGTTACCCTGACAGTCTCGGGCACGACGGGTACCATCAACGGCACTCAGGTTTTTGCTTATACACCTGCCGCTGCCTGGGATTGGCCTGCCACGAGCTTTGAATTGTATTCGACCACGCTGCAGCTTTATGGAGCTAATGCCAGTATCATTGAAAATCGCTTGGTCGTGCCAGCACCGCTAACGGCCACTTCGAGCACTTTCTATATAGCTACTTATTTATTCAGGGCTGTAGCATCGACCACGGCACCCACCGCAGCGAGTCCGGTTAACTACATCACCAATGGCGTGGTCAAACACACAGATATTGGAGCCTATGGTTCGACCTTTCAGCCGATTGAGCCGCCCGTCAACACCTTGGTGCTTTCGCTGACGTCGGCAGCTGGCACGGTGGTGCTGCCCAACACCATGGTCTACACCATTCGCGTCAGCAACACTGGCCTCTATGCCGCTCAATTGGACAGCTTTCGCGTGGCTCTGCCAAGTTTGCCAGGCTTGCCGGGCGTGGTGGCGGGTACGTCCCTCTTCGATGGTTCGTCGGTGCCAGACCCGCTCACCGACACGGGTAATGTCATGGCTTGGGATGGCGCCTATAGCATTCCTGCAGGTAGTTTTCGAGACTTCACTTTCACCATCACCTATCCGGGGACACCGGGCATTTATACTTTGAGCGCAACCGCCAAAGTCGGCGTCACCGTCATCGACACGACTTTGAGCACGATCGATAACGCGCCTTCGGCGGCTTCGGTCACGGTGCTGCTGCCAACGGCTACGCCCACCGAGTCGCCGGTCTATAGCCCCACAGCGACACCGAGTATCAGTCCCACCTTTAGTGGGTCGCCCAGCCCGGCAGGAACTTTTACAGTCACCCCCTCGGTGACAGCTTCGATTTCACCTACCTATACCGAGACCGCCACCACGGCTTCGACCTTCAGCGTGACGCCCAGCATTTCGCCGACATTTACCCTGCAATCCACGGGCTCGGCCACGCAGAGTGTGACGCCGTCGATTTCGCCTACGTTCACCGACGTCTCGACGTTCAGCGTCACGCCCTCGGTGACACCCTCGACTTCGCCCACCTTCAGCGCCTCGCCTACGACCGTTTCGACCTTCAGCGTGACGCCCTCTGTCTCACCCACGTTTACCGAGACCGCCACCACGATTTCGACATTCAGCGTCACTCCCAGCGTCTCCCCGACATTTACCGATCAGTCCACGGGTTCGCCAACTGAGAGTTCTACTTATTCCGTGACGCC